>JAFGTR010000043.1 GCA_016934055.1 Bacteroidales bacterium
GGCCATACTGGATGAGATTAAAATACGCATGAAAAATGCCGGTGGCACCATGGAAAAGCTGAATTGCACCCAATCCATCTGTCAACAGGTATCGGGCCGTGTGATTTTGATGCGGGATTTTTGCCGCCAATTCGATTGTATTCTGTTTGTCAGCAGTCCGAAAAGTTCTAACGGGAAAGTGTTGTTTGAGGAATGTAAGAGCATTAATGACAGATCACATTTTGTTTGTAAGGCTGAAGATGTGCAGAAGGACTGGTTCATTCATGTATCATCCGTGGGTATCACGGGTGCCACCTCAACACCTGAATGGCTTATGGAGGAAGTCGCACAACGTGTAAGAGACCTTCAGCATTAACATACAGGGACAATCATTGTCATGCATTGTTTCCTTAAAGGTATTGTTTTAAATTTTTATCAATAGCCATATTATATCGTAACAAAAAAATAAAATCTTTGTATCAAAATTTCTTTTGACACTATGGAAGACATATTAAAAGTTGGTGTATTAACTTCCGGCGGCGATGCTCCGGGAATGAATGCCGCTATCAGGGCTGTTGTTCGGACCGCTCTTAATCGCGGTATGGAAGCATACGGCATTCGCAGGGGTTACCAGGGCATGATAGAAGGTGATATCATTAAAATGGATTCAGCTTCTGTAAGCGGTATAATCCAGAAAGGCGGCACTATACTTCAAACCGCCCGTTGCATGGAGTTTCTGACATACGAGGGACGGAAAAAGGGATATGACCAGTTACACAGTTTTGGCATTGATGCCGTTATTGTTATCGGTGGTGATGGCTCCTTTACGGGGGCAAGCATTATGTCCAAAGAATTCGACATACCCTTTATCGGCATTCCCGGCACCATTGACAATGACCTTTACGGAACTGACTACACCATTGGTTTTGACACAGCACTGAATACGGTGGTACATGCTGTTGACAATATCAGGGATACAGCCAGTTCACATGGCCGCATTTTCTTTGTTGAGGTCATGGGAAAAGAAGCCGGTTTTGTTGCCCTGCAAAGCGGTATTGCCTCCGGTGCCGAAGGTATACTTATCCCCGAGGAAAAGGGACAGATTGAAAAACTCAGAAAATACCTGGCTGAACGGGCGCGGCTTAAAAAATCGAGCATCATACTGGTTGCAGAAGGCGAAGATGAAGGAGGGGCTATTGCCATTGCCAATAAGATAAAAACAGAATTTCCATCCTTTGATATCCGTACCACAATCCTTGGTCATATACAGCGGGGCGGATCTCCTTCGGCATATGACCGCGTTTCAGCAAGCCGTATGGGTGTTGCTGCCATTGAGGCTTTGATCGATGATCAGAAAAGCATTATGGTGGGACTGGTCAATGGTGAAATAGTGCATGTCCCGTTAAATAAAACCATAAAACTGCACAAGGATGTCAGTCGTGATCTGCTGGCCATTGCAGACCTGCTGATTTAGTGACAAGGGACAAGGGACGAGTAGTGTGGGTAAGGTTATCAAATCACTCAATAATAAAATTACCAAATCACCAAATAAATTGTGGTATGCTGATGTCATATTGCCACTTCCACTGGCAGGGTTCTTCACTTATCAGATCCCTGAGGAATACTTAAAAGTTGCCAAACCTGGTGTCAGAGCCATAGTGCAGGCGGGAAAGAAAAAAAAATACACGGCCCTGATTTATCGCATACACCAGAACAAGCCTGAAGGATATGAAGTAAAATCAATACTGGCATTGCCGGATCATAAAGCGATTGTCAACAAATTCCAGCTGAAGTTATGGGATTGGATATCTGACTATTATATGTGTACGCCTGGTGATGTGTACCGGGCTGCCATGCCTGCCGGATTTAAATCAGAGAAAAGAGCTTTTAAACCCAAAACAGAATGTTATGTAAGGCTTAACCTGCATCTGAAAGATGAAAAAAAGCTGAATGAATTGCTGGATAATCTGTCAAGAGCGCCCCGGCAATACAAATTGATCATGCAGTATCTCGAATCTGCCGGTTTTCCTGAAAAGCTTTATCCGGCATGGACAGGATTAAAAGAACTTCTCAGTAAAACCGGAACAAGCCATGCTGTTTATAAAAGTCTGGTGAAAAAAGGAATTCTGGAAACCAGGCAGCATGAAGTTTCAAGGCTTGACGTGTACAACACAGAAATTGAGAAACCATTATCGCTAAATGAAAAACAGATCAAAGCGCTCAACACTGTTAAAGAAAGCTTTGAAGCAAAGGATGTGGTGTTATTGCATGGTATTACATCGAGCGGAAAGACAGAGATCTATATTCATCTCATAAGCGAAGAACTGGCAAAGGGCAAACAGGTACTCTACCTGCTGCCCGAAATTGCCATTACCACGCAGATTATCATGAGACTGAGAAGAGTCTTTGGCGATAAGGTAGGGATTTATCATTCAAAATTTTCAGGTCATGAGCGGGTAGAGATATGGAAGAATCTTAACAGGCAAAGTACAGGAATGCGTGAACCTTATCAGATCATTCTCGGTGTACGTTCATCCCTATTCCTCCCCTTTGACAGTTTGGGCCTTGTCATCGTGGATGAAGAACATGAAAACACGTATAAGCAATTTGATCCTGCTCCGCGTTATCATGCCAGGGATACGGCCATTATGCTTGCCCGTCTTCACAACGCCAAAGTCCTGCTGGGATCTGCCACCCCGTCGCTTGAATCTTATTATAATTGTTTGACAGGCAAATACGGACAGGTGGAGCTGTCAAGCCGGTATCTTGACCTGCAGCCTCCTGAAATTAAAATTGTGAGCCTTCATGAAGCCTATCGCCGTAAACAGATGAAGTCGCATTTCTCTGTTCAGCTGCTCGAAGCCATTGAAAAGTCGCTGCAGCAACACGAGCAGGTTATTCTTTTTCAAAACCGGCGCGGTTTTTCACTCTACCTTGAATGTGGCGCATGCGGCTGGGTACCCCGGTGCAAACACTGTGATGTAAGTCTTACTTACCATAAAAAGGAAAGAAAAATGGTTTGTCATTATTGCGGGTATAAGGCTGAGACAGTTACGGTTTGTGGCAGTTGTGGCAGCACTCACATGCAGATGAAAGGTTTTGGCACTGAAAAAATAGAAGATGAGATAGCCCTTTTCTTTCCCGGGGTGCGCACAGCGCGCTTGGATATTGATGCTATCCGGTCGCGCAAGACATTGGAAAATATTATTGCTGGTTTTGAGAGAGGTGAGATTGACATGCTTGTTGGTACGCAGATGATCTCAAAAGGTCTTGATTTCGACAATGTAGGTTTGGTGGGCATCCTTAATGCTGATAATATGCTGAATTATCCTGATTTCAGAGCTTATGAAAGAAGCTTTCAGTTGATGCTGCAGGTAAGCGGCAGGGCGGGAAGGAAAAATAAGCGCGGTGCCGTGATCATACAAGCTTACGACAGCGACAGGGAACTTTATAGCCTTGTCATTCAGAATGATTATAGGGCCTTCGCCCGGTCACAGCTTTCTGAGCGGAAGAGCTTCAGTTATCCTCCTTATGCCAGATTGATTGAGATAACAATGAAAAGCAAGGAGAGAGAAATTCTTGACCAGGCGGCCGAAGTACTTGCAACCACCTTGAAAAAGCAGACTGACAGCCGTATTATGGGTCCTGAATACCCTTTGATAAGCAGAATCAGGAATTATCATCTGAAAAGAATCCTGCTAAAGACGGATAAGGAAAAATCAATTGCCTGTGTTAAAGAAACAATACGACGAAGTCTGGATGAGCTGAGGTTAAAAGATGAATATAAAAAGGTGATGATCTCTGTTGATGTCGATCCGGCATAAATGGTGAGATGAGGTAACAAGAAACCGTTAAGAAAATAGCTGCCCCGGTGAATGCCTTACACTGGCGGGCAGGTGCATTCGGCCATAAGCGGCAAATACAAACGAAATTATTTGAAATAAATGGCAATTTTCATTAATTATGCCAATATTAATAAGTGTGGTATCGGGTATGAAAAAGCACTATTCACATTACCTTATCATTATCGGGGTATGCATACTGGCTTTTTATCAGATTGCCTTTCTTCTGGAAAGCCTTAAATGGGATAACCTCGATTCATATCTGCCGATGCGGTTTTATGTAAGCGAATGTTTGCGCAATGGCATTTTCCCTTTATGGCTTCCATACCAGGGTCTGGGCACCCCGATATTCGGTGATCTTATCAGCACAAATTATCCTCTGGCTGTATTTTCCGGCCGGTTGTTGCTTTATGATAACATTGTCCTGCATATTTTTTTTATGATGTATGTTGTCATAGCCGGATTGGGCATGTACAGGCTGGCAAAACAGCTGAAGATATCACCCGGAATAGCTTTGATCATAGCCGTTGCCTATGCCATGTCGGGTTTTATGGTCGGTAATGCCCAGCATCTTCAATATATCATCAGCGGCGCCTGGATTCCTTTAATTATCAGGTATTACCTTCAGCTGTGCTCTGAAAAAAAGATATCCGTGTTGCTGAAATTTATTGTGGTAACATATCTGCAGGCATCGGGAGGATATCCGGCGCATACAATTTTTTTGGCTTATTTGCTGGCCGTTTTTTTAATCATAAATATCATCAGGCAAGTAACATTAAAAAAATACGGGGAAGTATTTGCCATCATAAAAGTAAATCTTATTGCTGTTTTTTTTCTGGGGATCCTGTGTTTCGGCATTTTTCTGAGCATCAAACAGGTCTCTCCCTTTATTGACAGATACAATGGTATGAGTTATGAGATGTCAGCATACAATCCGTTTACACCCGCATGTCTTATTTCACTTATATCTCCTCTCACACCTGCAGTCTTCCCCGATGTGTTCAGCACTGATTTATCGATGAATAACCTGTATTTTGGCATTATTTTACTGGTCTTGTTCATCTATGGTATCACACGTCCTTTATCTCACAACAGCACAGTATTCCTGGTTGTCGGTATTGTTGCCCTGCTGATTGCTTTCGGATCGTATTTTTTCCTGCACAGACTGGCCTATGAAGTTCTGCCCCTGTTCAAAACATTCCGGCATCCGGGCAATTTGCGTCTGTTCACCATTCTGTCCTTCCTTCTGGTTACAGGTATTCAGATGACACATTGCGAACTGACAGATAAAAAAAATCTGATACGGTTCAAACATGTTTTATGGATTATCATAGCACTGATTTTTCTGTCTGCATTGTTTTCAGCTTTGATGATATTCAGAAATTCAACGGATTCAACACAAGTCAACCTGTCCTTTTTATCACTTAAGCGTGATTATGGCCTTTACGGACCGCTTCTTGTTCAATTGATGCTGGCGCTGGTATTTCTGTTTTTGGTTTACCTGTCTGTTTTTGTCAATAAAAAAATACCTGTACTTGTTTGTATTTTGGTTTTAGTCACAGCTGAGATGTTGATATTCACGCAGATGAATGCATCATACACCGTTTATTATGCGCACAGTAATCCCGTCGATCTTCAGCGGCATATGCGCAGTCAGCCCCGGGGATTTCCCTTACCCGACCATCACACAGTGGCAGAGAATACTGAAAGCAGCATTGCTTACCGCCAGTTTGTGGAAAATTCAAATACCTATGCCAAGACGGTTTCTGTAGAGAAATGCTATCCGTATTTTCCTGACGGATATAGAAAGCTTATGAGAGACACCGCTCTTGCCCTGGCCAGTTGTAACAATAATCTGATTTACAGGGCTGAAGAGATTATCCCGGCCGGAAAGAGAGGTACCATTGACGTGAATCCTGCATCGGATTCAAAGATTGTATTTGTTGACGACACCGTGTATGATCAATTTGATGACCTGCAGAACACACCACACATAACTGGTGATACAGTGATTTTTACCCGTTTCAGCCCTTTTCTTATTGAGGCCATGGTGCAATCCGCAACTTCAGGATTGTATGTTTTGCTTCAGAATAACTTTTTTGGCTGGAAAGTATACATCGACGATAAAGAAACTGATCATTTTACTGTCAACCATACACTCATCGGAACCATACTAGCTCCGGGTAAGCATTTGTTACGATATGAATTCAGGAATCCGTGCTATGTAAGGACTACCCTGTTTTCCTTTGCATTGTTTATCATTTTGCTGTATTTTCTGATGGCTCTCAGTATAAGAGAGCAATTGAAACTGCCTGAAAAAATGCCACTCCCCTGGATGATTGCTGCGGTTCCTGCAGGCATCCTGGTTTTCTTTCTGCTTAAACCCTGGATTTCTTATACTGAGCATAAGAAATCCATTGATCAGACTATTGTTCAAATCCTGGACAGTACCCTGGTAAGATTATCGGGTGAAAGCACCTATATGATCCTGAACACGGAATCATCTGATCCTTATGCCGGTATCAATACTTCTCATGGATTCATTCATAAGCGCTTCAGATTGTACACTGACATGGCTGATATCTGGAATATCCTGGATTCACTTTCCGCGGATAATGTAATTTATGCCTGGTCGAATGTACTTGATCTTCCTGAAACGCATGATATTATTCGCTTAACCTATCCGGAGCTCATCGCCCGATCAACAGGAGACCGCTACAATGTTTCTGTTTATTCGAAAACATCTGGCATTTCAGAAATCAGTGAATCACTAAGCCTTAATGATTTCGAAAACCCGGCCCCCGGCTGGTCCTATGACAGGACATTCCTTGACAGCACTTTTGTTATTTCCGGCCGGTATGCAGATAAAATGACCCCTGCCAGGGAATTCAGTTCCACGTTTCGTTTTTCGGTTAACCAGATACCGGAGGAAGGCTTAAGAGTTTTTTCAACCATGCAGTATAAGCAGGTTGGTAATAATAGTTGCTATCTGGTTATAACGGTTAATCGCAACGGCAAGACCTTATATTATCACGCTGTTGACCTCAACGCTTTCACCACGGATAAAGATGAATGGAACAGGGCCTTTACTTCGCAGCAATACAGGAAGCGAAACCTGAAAAAAGGCGATGAGATAGTGGTATATTGCTGGAACAGCGGGAAGAATGAAGCTCTTTATGTCGATGATTTCCTTGTCAGAACAGAATATTATGGCTTCGTTGATTAAAACCAAATTTATATGATCATAGTTGCACTGACCGATCTTCACGGAAGGATAAACATAATATCGCGGTTTGAACCGGTGCTGAGCCGGGCAGATCTCGTTCTTCTTATTGGTGATAATACACATTTCGGCCATTATGCAGAAATGGAGGCTGTTATTCAGACTATTCGGTCATTTAACAAAAATCTTTTTGCCGTCAGTGGCAATTGTGATTACCCTGATGCTGAGCAATACCTGATTGAAAGAGGATTCAATATCAACAGATGCCTGAAGGAATTCCAGGGTCTTTATATTGCAGGACTGAGCGGTTCCTTACCCTGTCCGGGGAAAACGCCGAATGAACACAGCGAAGAAGACTTCAGATTTTATCTGGAGGCCATGAAACCAGACATTAAACATCCTTTTATCCTGGCGACTCACCAGCCGCCTTTTAAAACATTAAACGACAGGGTGTTGTTGGGTTTTCATGTGGGCAGCAAGGTTATCCGGAAATTCATCGGAGACTGTTCACCGCTGGTTTGTTTTACAGGGCATATACACGAAGGGAAAGGCATTGATTCTGTCGGCTCCGCAAAGATCGTTAATCCGGGACCGGCCCGTGATGGACATTATGCTTCGCTGATTTTAGAAGATGGTGATATAAAGGATTTACGGATTGACAGGGTTTGATGCAGCCGGACAACCATTGATGCCGGTATAGATTAGAATAGTAATCGGTAAACAGTTAACAGTAAGCAGCAGGTTTGAGTGTTGAGGGTAGAGCACAGGCACAGGCAGATACATATGCCATGGTGAGTTTCAGAAAAGTGCGGATGGGAGGCAGAGTCAGCACCTACCTTTTCATACTCCTGCTGTATGTCAACGTCACATATGGCGTATAACCAAGCCATCTGTGGTGTGACAGGGCAAAATCGAGGCTCAAACCTTTGTGTCTGTATCCCAGACCAACAGCATAACGTGATATTTCATCAGTGGAGGCGCCCAGACAAAGGGTTAAATTGTGTGTCATCATGTATTCAAAGCCTGCCCTGATGACCTGCTTTTTCTTTATTTCCTTTCCGGCTTCAAGAATCAGAAAGACATTTTCAACAATACTATAGCCAATGCCGGCCTTTATGGTTGATGGTATCGCCTGCTCATGATACTGAGGAAAATGTTGTTGTACGGGATTGAAAATATGAAAGCCGATAAAAAGTTTTTCAAAGGGTTGTGCCAGTATTCCGCCTTCAGGTATTACAGCATGCATGTTACCAAAATCAGCCGGTTGATGGATCATCAGGTAATTAATTTGTATTCCTGCACTGAAGTGCGTTCCGAATGATTTTCCAAAGGCCAGGCCTGAACGGCTTTCATAATATTTTGAATAACCAAACTGTGCATGGTTAAGGCCTATGACACCCTTTAAAACAGGTATACAGGCTGCTATTGCCTTTATGCTGTTTTCAGGGATAAAAAAGTGATTCTCATAATGAAGACCCAGGGAAAGATCAGAGACAGCTGCCAGCCCAGCCTGATTTTGAAACACCGACCAGGCATCTGAAAATACGATACCTGCACCGGCCATGCCGGCATAACGGGCACTCACGGGATTATTGGAGGTTTGAGCGGCAAGTTCTGAAAGACAGTTCAGGATTATACAATAACAAAGAATAACTGGTTTTCCCTGTAACATATGACTTTCCCATAAGATAAATATAACGGCTTTTCAGCAGACCAAATACGGATATTTTGTGCAAAAAAGCAAAGGAATTTTTGAAAATGTTGTGGTTGTTGTAGTTGTTGTGGTTGTTGTGGTTGTTGTGGTTGTTATGATTGTTGTGGTTGTTATGGTTGTTGTGGTTGTTATGGTTGTTATGGTTGCCTGCCTGCCAGCAGGTCATGCGGTCATATTGTCTGACTGTTTCCTGGTCTTTGATCTTTGATCTTTATTCTTTTGTCTTGACTCTTGACTCTTAATTCCTGGCTCTTGGTCATTGATTGTCAGCTATCATTCGTGACTACCTCGATCATTAATTGGTCTTAAACTTGAATTTAACCTTCCCAAGCTCTTCATTGGCCTTCACAATTTTTTTCTTAAGCCCTTCCTTATTCTTTTTTACGGCTTCAGCCACTTTGTTGTCCCCAAGGGCAATAATCTGTGCTGCCAGAATACCTGCATTCTGTGCAGCATTGATGCCTACGGTGGCAACAGGTATGCCCGGTGGCATCTGAACAATGGATAACAGCGCATCGAGGCCTTCAAGGGATGCCTTAATGGGAACACCAATAACAGGAAGGTTTGTCATGGCTGCTATCACACCGGGCAGATGTGCTGCCATGCCGGCGGCAGCAATAATAACCTTTATACCGCGAACGTGCGCATTTTTTGCAAATTTCTCAACTTCTTCTGGTGTACGGTGAGCTGAAAGGGCATTGATCTCAAAGGGGATCCCTGTGTCGTCCAGCACCTTTGCAGCGGCCTCCATTACCGGCAGATCGGATGTGCTGCCCATGATTATACTGACCAATGGTTTCATCATATTCATTCTATATTTTAATTCATCTAAAATAATGCAATTATTTGTATCTTGCGCCTGTCATATGCAAGTTTCAATGCCAAATATCACAATTGACGACAAAGTGTTCAGCCTTTACCTTCCTGCTGAGAAGATTCAGCACCGGGTAGAGACAATGGCCAATATGCTGAATGCCGACCTGAAAGGTCATGATCCGGTTTTTATCGGTGTGCTGAACGGGGCTTTTATGTTTGCTGCTGACCTGTTGAAAAGGATTCACGGGCATGTGCAGGTGTCTTTTGTAAAGGTTGCATCATATCGCGGAACATCAAGCGGTCTGGATGTTAAACGGCTGATAGGGTTGAACGAAGTATTGAAGGGCAAAACGGTGGTCATTCTTGAAGATATTATTGATACCGGAAAGACCATTGAAGATATCCTATACCAGATAAAGGGTTTCAGGCCTGTTGAGATACGGACCGCAACCCTGTTGCTGAAGAAGGATGCATACAAAAGCGGAATTCATATTGACTATATCGGTTTTGAGATACCTGACCGGTTTGTGATAGGATATGGCCTTGATTATAATGGTTATGGCCGGAATCTGAGGAATGTTTATGTGCTGGAAGATTTGAAGGTTTGAAAATTTGAAGATTCAATGTGAACCGTGAACTTATAATTACAAATCAACAAACCTGCCTGCGCTGCCGCTAAGGCAGGCAGGTCAACAAATCAACAAATAATTAAATACTCATGCTGAATATTGTTCTATTTGGCCCTCCGGGCGCAGGAAAAGGCACACAGGCTGCCAATATTATTGAGAAGTACGGATTGGTGCATTTGTCCACCGGTGATATTCTGCGGGGAGAACTCGCAGCCCAAAGTAAACTGGGTCTTGAAGCAAAGAAATATATGGATAAGGGAGAACTGGTGCCCGATTCGGTAGTCATTGGCATGATTGAGTCGAAGCTTGATCACCATGCTGATGCAAACGGCTTTATATTCGACGGTTTTCCGCGTACCACAGCCCAGGCTGAAGCGCTGGATGATTTGCTTGCACGGAAAAAGACGGCTATTACAGCCATGCTTGCACTCGAAGTGGGAAAGGAAGAACTCATTAAAAGGTTGCAGGGCAGGGGAAAGATATCAGGCCGGGCCGATGATCAGGACATTATTGTGATTGAAAACCGTATCAATGTTTACAATCGTGAAACGGCACCGGTTATTGATTACTACAGTGCACAGGGTAAATTTAAAGCCATCGCGGGAATGGGCACCATTGAAGCTATCTTTGACCGTCTTTGTTTAGTTATTGATGGCCTGAAATAAAGCATGATGTTTTTAACCGGGCAGAGGACATCTGATTCCGGAAGAATGAAATCATCATGCTAAAAACCAAATGATTATACCCCATTTGCTTGCTGCGGGGAGCTTCATTAACACCATGGCTGAATCGAATTTTGTTGATTATATTAAGGTGTATTGCCGGTCAGGTCGTGGAGGCAAGGGATCAGCCCACCTCCGCAGGGAAAAGTATAATCCCAAGGGCGGACCAGATGGCGGTGACGGCGGACATGGCGGAAGTGTCATCCTGCGTGGTAACAGCCAGTTGTGGACCTTGCTGCATATACGCTACAGCAAGCACATTTTTGCAGGACACGGTGAGGATGGACGAAAAGATAATAAAACCGGGGCCAGCGGTGAAGATGTGGTGGTGGAGGTTCCGCTTGGCACTGTAGCCCGTGAGGCAGATACCAACCGTTATCTCTTTGAGATCACAAAAGACCAGGAAGAAAACATACTGGTGAAAGGGGGCAGGGGAGGCCTTGGCAATACGCATTTTAAATCGTCAACCAATCAGACACCCCGTTATGCCCAACCTGGTGAATCTGCTGTTGAAGGATGGTATATACTGGAGCTTAAGATACTTGCTGATGTCGGGCTGGTAGGATTTCCCACTGCCGGAAAATCAACGCTGCTTTCAACACTTTCAGCAGCCAAACCAAAAATAGCCGACTATCCTTTTACAACACTTACCCCCCATATCGGAATTGTGCGTTACCACGACAACAGGTCATTTATTATGGCTGATATCCCTGGTATTATAGAAGGGGCACATGAGGGCAGGGGACTGGGATTAAGATTTCTGCGCCATATTGAACGCAATTCAATTCTTCTTTTCACAGTACCGGCAGACAGTGATGATATCCACAGAGAGTACACCGTCCTGCTGAACGAACTGCAATTGTATAATCCTGAACTGCTTGATAAAAAGAGAGTACTGGCCATCACAAAAAGTGACCTTGCCGACCAGGAGCTGATGACGGAAATGGCTTCAGATCTGCCGGAAATTCCAAGGGTATTTGTGTCTTCCCATAAAAGGTATAATCTGCATCAATTAATTCAATTACTCTGGCATCAACTTAATACCTGAAACATTGATAGAATACCTTGATACCTTAGACACCAAACTGTTTGCTTTTCTGAACGGCATCCATTCACCGTTTTTCGATCGTATTATGTGGTTTGTCAGTGGCGTACCGCAATGGTTTCCCTTATATTTGCTTGTCATCGGATGGGTCATTTTCAGGTACCGCCGGAGATCAATATTGATCATATTAGCCCTGATATTGCTGATTGTATTGAGTGACCAGATCTCCGTTCAGATTAAACTCAGTGTTGACCGTTTACGCCCCTGTAACGATCCTGATATCCGGCCCTGGGTGCATATAGTGAAAGGATATTGCAGCGGCAGGTTTGGTTTTGTTTCAAGTCATGCCGCCAACAGTTTTGCCTGGGCCGTTTTTACCGCCCTGTTGCTCAAAAACCGGTATTATACTTTTTTTATATTGATATGGGCAACTGTTATATCCTACAGCCGCATTTATCTTGGTGTTCATTTTCCCGGCGATGTGCTGGGAGGTATATTGCTGGGTGTAATGCTCGGATACGGGGTGTATTGGTTGTATGGTTTTGCTGAAAAAAAGATAAAAAAATTATATAAAGGGCAGGCACAAGCGGACGCTTGCGCCAGTTAAGATGGAAGATTAAAAAAGAAAGATCGAGGTCTTTGATCTTTGATCTTTAATCGGGGGCTTATATATTTAACACATACTGCAGCATAAGGCTCCGGATTTCCTCAGCTTTTAGTGGCCGCAGCGAATAACTGCGATTGAGAAAGTTATTGCAGATGAGTGAGACTTTGTGTTTTTTGGCAAATTCATAGCTTATTCGTCCGTCCATTACAATATTGCCCTTATTATGCTCATTATAATAATCCATATATAAAATGGGCTGCAGGGTTCCTCCCGTGCTCAGCGTTACGCGTTCAAAGTCTGCAATGGCTTTATCCAGATTCTCTGTCTTACTGAAATACTTGATGCTGTATCCCATTGAAAGATGCCTTGTAAAGAATTCAATATCGGCTTTAAAGGTATGAAGAAACCTGTATTTTAAAATGTTCCTCTCGGGATTGACACTGGTGCTGCTGAAGCTATAGTCAGTACGCTGGAAGGGATTGTAATCCCTGGCGAATACAAGGTCGGGTTCCAGTGTCCTTGGCATGATATAACTATAACCTGCCATCATCCTGATTCCGCTTTTGTGGCCCAGTTTTGATGAACCTGTGTGGGAGATATCAAGGCCGATAATCCTTGTATGGCCGGTGTTAAGGAACTTAAATCCTGCATAGGCAAATGAATAGGTAGAGTCCCAAAAACCGAACAGGTACTCTATTGTATTATGATATTCCTGGATAAAACCGGCTATGTCGATGTGTCCGAAGTAGTTTTTAAATCTGAACAATTGTTTCAGTCCGATCTCAGTATTCCAGCTGTTCTCAGGCTTAAGGCCGGGATTATCAAAAACGGCGAAACTGCCGGCGGAGGTTCTGATGAAACGTTCGGTAATGGTGGGGAAACGGTATCCCTGTCCATACGATAAACGCAGGAAGGTCCCCGGGTAGAGTTTAAAATTGATACCGGCTCTTATTATGGGTTTCAGGGCGGTGATGGAATCATTGAGCTGAAAGTATTCACCGCGGACCCCGACAGAAGTGTTGATTATGCCTTTAAATTTGTTTTCCACCTGGGCATAGGCGGATATATTAAACTGACGGTTATAAGACGATCCTGATGCTTTGTACATATCGGCATTGACGTATGATTGTGTCCACGACACACCGCCGATAAGCTCAAAATCCTTAATAAAATCATAGGTGCGTTTGAACTGATAATCGCTGAATATCAGGGTGTTCTTTACCGACTGGTTGTTGGTCATGTTCGAATTGTTATGCAGTATCCTTGCTTTAACACTGTGTTTCATGCCTTCACCGGTATAAATATTGACATAGGGGTCAAGGTAAAAGATCAGCTGATCCTGCAGGTAAACAGCGCCGGGATAAGCCCTGTAGAAACCGGATGTGTCATCAAGCCAGGCCAGTGTCATAGGTGTTGAATGCGACATAATGTTACCATTGATCCCAAAATTCAGTCCCTGGTGTTTTTTTGAATGTTTTCTGATGTTGAAATTAAACCTGTATTTCTCACTGCGCATTTGCCTGTCAGTGAAATCGGATATGGTATCATTGACCAGCGGGCCCGGTGCCGGGGCTCCCTGGTATCCATGGTCGAAGTCTACGTTGGCGCCCAAAACGATATCAACAGATCCGTATTGTTTTGAATGTAAAAGGCTGGCACCTGTGATGTAAGGATAATCATCCCACCATTGCATTGATTTTTCCCGTGGTGAAGTATAGAATCCGGTATAGGCTGTTAATTTGGTGACAGGTTTACTGTTGGGCGATGCCGTCATGATATGAATGGCCCCGCTCAGCGCTGATGTGCCGGAAAGGACACTCGAAGCGCCTTTGATAACTTCAACATGTTCGATATTCTCTACCGGTATAAGATCCCAGAAGGGTCTTCCGGCATCGCCCGATATCATAGGCATATCATCAATCAGAATGGCAACTTTACTGCCTACGCCAAAGGTAAAACCACTGCCGCCGCGAATCTGTGGTTCGTTATCAAGAATGTTAAGCCCTGGTGCATAATCCAGAACGCTTTCTATGCTTCTGGCATTTTTACTTTCGATCAGCCTTGGTTTCAACACTTCCATCGAGACCGTAATATCTTCAATCCTCTTATCAAATTTACCAACCCTTACTTCTACCTCATCAAGTTCTTTCCATACCGGAAAAAGAAGAAACTGTTTTTCAAGAATTTCACCATCCTGGAGTGATATTGTCACCGAATCAGTTTCCATGCCGATAAAGGAAAGGATGAAAGTATAGACTCCGGGGTTCAGCCGGATAGAAAAGCGACCTTCGTGGTCAGATATGGTGCCGGTGGAAAAATCTTTCCGGAGTTTAATGTTTGCCCCAACCAGAGGACTTCCGTTTTCAGCATTAATGATGACTCCTTTGAATATGGCCTTCTGCTGAGCTTTCAGGGCAGTCTCCGGAAAAATACAGAAGACAAGGCTTATCCCGGCAATGATCAATTTTTTCCTGCAAAACTCATCCCGGGCACAGTGGAAAGAAAACGCAATGTCTTTCGCATATCTTTTGTATTCAGCTTTTTATGCCTTAATTAAGCAGTACTTTTTCAGTGTGATGAGCGTTTCTGCCGGTTAATATTATAAGGTAAAGGCCTTTTTTCAGACCGGCCCGTGAGATATCAATACGATCGGAGGTAATATATTCTTTCCATACCACCCTGCCGGTTATGTCCATAATGCCGGCCATAGTATAACGCCCGGGTTGACAGCTACGTATTACCATAGTCTGGTTACCCTCAACATAAACAAATTCTGGTGCCTCTTCAGAATCCTTTACCGTTGCAGTCCCTGAACCGTAAACCATGTTAAGATCATCAAACCAGGCAATGCTTCCGGCAACAGGGTAAAATCCGTTTCCTGAATTCAATATGATAAGGACATACTCCGGGATTTGGTCGTTATAATATATAAATGGAGTGGAAAAACGATGCCATTGATTGCCCGTGTTGATCCCTGAACGAAAATGAGCCTGGGCAATCCAGTTATTCAGGTAATTGTTGTCGGGCTGTTTTCCGTATCCTTTGTGCAGGATCACCTGCACTTCAAGGGTGTCAGACGGCTGAGGAGAATATTTATACCATCCTGTAATGCTGTCAGGCCTGGATGTAAACGGTGTATTCCATCGCCCGTCAGCAGTGTCGGTATACATATAGGCCAGGCTGGTGATGAGGTTTGGATGAATGCGGCCATTGGTGGCAGTACCGTTGGCTACAAGGAGGGTCATAACATTGGTAAGCTGAACAGAATAATTTCCGGAGTGAGCATCGGCACTTCTTTCACATACAACAGGGGCCAGCGGACTCAATGATTCGTCATCGGAAGTTTTCAGTGAACTCCAGTCAACGGGTTCACGAATGGTATCCGATGCGCCAATCAACACATCATCCCATGCTTCGAAACCGGGATTTTCCAGCTGATCCTGTGCACTGGTATGGCTAAGCATGAACATGACAGGAATCCATGCTGTCAACAGAAATTTTTTCATAGGGTTAATTTAATTTCGGTGTCCGTGGTAAATATAATTTATATGTCAGAATTA
>JAFGTR010000044.1 GCA_016934055.1 Bacteroidales bacterium
AGACCAGAAGACCAGCAGACCAGCAGACCAGCAGACCAGAAGACCAGCAGACCAGACAGCAGGCAAGCGAAAATCAAACAACTTCTTTTGTATGGTGAGACGACATAAAAAAGACCTTGTATTCTGAATTACAAGGTCTTTTCTTTGGTGGTAATCCCGGGGAGTTATTAAATCCTGTCGGGATTATCTTTTTCAGTTGAAATGATTATCTGCGGCCTGAATTGTTTGAACCCGAAGTTCTTGATCCGGCGCTGCTCCTTGAAGAGGATGATGGTCTGCTTGCGCTTGCGCTGCTTTTGCTGCTGCTACTGCGGCTTACTGTTCGGCTGGCAGGAGCTGAAGACCGGGAGCTTCCTGCACTGCTGCTTCTGTGTACCGTAGAGGCCTGCTTTGGAGATGAACTTCTTGTTACAGAAGAAGATGAAGAAGTGCGGGGGGCCGTGGAGCGGTGACTTACAGAAGATCTTGTAGCCGGCCTGTTAACGGCAGCCGGTGTTGATCTCTGAGTTGTTGTTGTACGCTGCGTAGTGGCTGGCCTGTTTGTTGTCCTGTTAACAGATGTTGATGATGACCGCTGTGTTGTGGTTGCACGTTGTGTGGTGGCAGGTCTTGTTGTTGTTCTGTTAACATCAGCCGGGGCTGACTTGCGGGTCGTGGTTGCACGCTGTACAGTGGAACGGCTTGTGGCTGACCTTTCATTTATATTCGACGTTGTTCTGCGGGTTGTGGCTGTATTCTGCCGTACTGATGACCCGGTGCCGCTTCTGTACGAAGTGCTTTCATTTGTCCTTCGGCCTGTATATGTCTTTGCATAGAGGGCTTCCCCTTCTCTTCTTTGATCAGGCCGTGAGTAGGTTGCTTTGTAATGACCTCCACTGATTTTAGCGCTTACCGCAGGCGAATGATGACGGATGTGTTTATAGTAATGATTATGATAATGGGCATAGTAATGATGGTGATGATGGTGATGATAATGCCTGTAATAGTGCGGGTACCAGTGGTAATGATATCCGTAGTAATAGTGCCAGTACCAGGGGCGCCATGGATTCCAGTAGCGGGGGTAATAGCCCCAGTACCAGGCTGAACGCCAGACTGAATAAGCAGGGTGAAACATGAACCGTATCACCGGCCAGGTTGCAACATCATAATATGTGGTAGTGACAACAGTAACATTATTCGTGTTACCCATGTATCCCGGATTTGGTGTTTCAGCATAATTCGGTTCAATGATATAATTTCTTCCATACAGGGCTTCATCACCGATCAGCTGTATCCGTACTTCGCCATTCCGCAGCTTCTCCACAGTAAAAACCGCTATGTCCTGACTTTCTTTACGGGACAGTGTGGTTCGTAAAACGATTGTATGAATGTTGCCGTCGACATAATCGGAAACCGTTATATAGTCAACATAATTATCACCGTTAAGGTCGAGGTTATTAATCCTGGAATTTTCATCATTCAGACTTCTTTCAAAAGCTTCAAGTGTCTCAGATTCCTGGAATAATTTCATTACAGCATAGAGGTTAAGATTGTCACCCGGCAGACCGAGATACTCATCCGGCATGGCCTGGGCCCTCATTGCGCTCCCTCCTGCAAGAAGGAGTGCGAGGATGGATGTTATAACTGACTTTTTCATGGCTTTGTGTTTTTGGAAGAATCATTTCTTCACTGTAATGAATGCAAAACCCGTACCAAAGATTATTTAACAGCTGAAAAGCCTATTCTGAAGGGCATTGAGAAAGCCATGGTTCATGGTCTGGTATTGGCACAACCATCCGTCTTAATAGTAATTCCGGCAAATTATCAGTCTGCCGTAAACCAGACCTTGAAGAAAGGATAATTAACATCCGGCCTGATTGAATCGGGGGTTGTCCCGATGATGCTGAATCGTTCAGACCGGATGTTCCGTTCCAGCTTTAAATAGTTTGCCATAAAACCGGTCTGTCCTATTCTTAGCGAATCAAGCCCGGCGTTCAGTTTGTCGGCGCCTGCATAGTTACGGCATAAATGGCTGAGGGTGGTATTTTCAGGCAAATTGGCGGCAAAAGGCTTGCTGCGGAGATGTTGTATCAATATACTGTCGGGAATACTTTCGCGGCCTGACCATGAACGCCGGGTTGTTTTAACATAATCATTTACAGCCAAAAGGTATGCCAGCGAGTCAGCGGCTTTTTCCCTGTTAATACAATAGATAAAACCAACCTTGAGCTGTGGCTTTTTATCAAGGATATCAGCTAATATATCCACTGATTTTAAATTAACTTCATCAGGAATGCTGTCGGTAAGGCTCATACAGATCTCCTGTAAAGATCCAGGTTCAACATTGTATAAACCGGAAAGCAGCTCAAATGGCGAAACTGCCGCTTTAATAAAAAGGTTACCTATAGTCCTGAAGATTATCCTGCCCAGGTTTATGATTTTAACTTCGTCACCTTTCATTCTCACGGGGGCTTTAAGGTCAATAATGCCATCCTTATCGGATAAGATGCCAATGGCCAGGCGAAGAGGAATATTGTAACGGGGTTCGGCTTCCATTTTTTCATCAAGTGTAAATTTCCTGATATAAATATTGTTATGGCTCTCAAGTGATTTAGGCCTCATTTTGTTATCGGTTTTATAGTTCAGGACACCGTCGTTTACCGGGAATCCAAAATAATGCCTGAAATAAGCATCAACATCTTTCATCCTGAACTGTCCTATTTCAAGCGCCAGGTCCATATCCTCATTAATCTCTTCCGGATTTATGATGCCTTCAGATTGCAGTGTCCCTGTGCCGTTTAAACCGGCAGTGACAAGCACGGATATATTATCAGGTTTTTCAGAAGCTTCTGAGCTTTCAATTGTAAGATTGTCAATTCTGTATTCGAAGGGATAATCCATGGTTTTGTCTGAAAACAGGATGGTCCCTCCTGACAGAGTAATGTGCGGGAGATTATATGAAAATGCTGTTGTTGAATCCGGTGTTCCCGTTATCTTGTCAAGGGAGTCAGGAGATTCTGCCGGTGCAGGTTTCATTAATGCCAGCCAGTTATTGGTTGTGTCGATCAGCTCAACCAGGACAAAAGGATTCTTCAGACTGATGCTGTCTATGCTGATCCTTTTCTCATCAAGCTGAAATGTGTCAATGGTAATGGTCAGATCGTTAAATGATAAAACTGTTCTTTGCAGGGTGTCCTGTAACCGGAAATTGTAAATATGATTGATGCCACTGACAGAAAGATTCAGTATGCTTGTGATACTTCCGCTGATCATCAGCTTGTTTGACAGGTAGCCGCCAAGAGAAGATATATAAAGGCTTTCACGGATATAAGGTTCAACAATTCCCAGATTCAGACTGTCGATTTCAAGGTTGAGGGTATATAGGCTGTCAGCCTGATTCAGGGCAAGCTTTGAAGTGAAGCCTCCGCCGTCAACAAACCTGAAATCAACATCAAGGTTGGTTGATTCACTGTTCCAGGTAAATCCGGGTATCAACAGATCGAGGCTGTCGAGTGAAATCGTATGATCCAGCGGTATATCCGTATACTTAATAAATCCTTTTGTAATACGGATCTCATGAATAATGTATTTAGTCGTTTCTTTTGCTATTGTATCTTTTACCTGTCCGGTTGAATCGGATGGAATCAGATCGGAAAAATTGAACAGGCTGCCGTTCTGAAGTACCTGAACATAAGGTTTGTCAAGGGAAACATATTTCACACAAAATACATTATGAATAAGGGGAAGATAGTCGAGATTGACCTTCAATTGCCGGAAGCTGACAAATGTGGTTTTTTTATCTGCTTCATAAAAGATCAGGTTATTTATTTTCAAGGTGCCGGTGAAGTAGTTGATGCGTATTTTGTCAATGGACAAATGGCGCCCGGTTATTTCAGGCATCTTTTTTACAAGGTACCACCGCGCAATACGGGGCGCTGCAAACAGAATCAGAATGAAAAAAAGCACAATACCTGTAATTACAAAATGCCCTTTTTTAAAGGATCGACTATTCATTCTTTATAGATGTTTTATGTAAAATAAAAATGATCTCTTTACAACAGGGATCATAAAATTATCACTGCATTCTTTATGCTTCATTTTCGCATGGTGGCAATCACGCGCAACGGATTCAACAAAAGGTCCAGTGCATCATGAATTGAAAAACAAACAATATCGGCATCATTAAAAAGCTTTCCAAAGGCTCCTTCCTGTTGAATAACCATGATGCCCAGTGCTGATTTCCGGAGCATCAATACGTCATTCTGCCCGTTTCCAATGGCAATAACACGTTCACTGCCTAAACCCGAAACATATCTTTCTTTTTGCATATCCTGATCAGAAACAGGTATTGTCATAGGGTTGCATGCAATTCCTTCCAGTTCTTTGTTAACAGTTCCAAAGGTGTCGGCTGTAATAATATGAATACACAGCTTATGACTCAATAATTCAAGCTGTTCTTTCAGACCGTAAATGAGCTTCCCGTCAACAGCTATTGTACCGTTGAAATCAAGAACAAGGTGTTCAGCCTTTATTTTTTTATATCCCGGGATGTCTATTGCAATCACAAACCTGATTAATTAAGTGGATTAGCGGAACATTAACAAAAATAATAATTAATTGGGAAAAGAGTATTTGCAGCTGCGCTTAACCTCTTCTGCAGAATGGTGCCGGAAATCCTGATAAGTCATAATCTGACAACAGACCAATTTTGAATATAAATATTTGTATAAAACAATTAATTGTTTACATTTGCATTAATAAAGAACAGGTGTTCTTTTATGCAGATAAAGAAAACAGAAGTTGAAGAGGCTATAATGGCTGAGGCAGAAAAAGAATTCTATGCTTATGGTTTTGAGCATTCTTCTGTACGGCGTATCATAAGAGCCGCAGGGACGAGTATAGGCAATTTTTACAATTATTTTGAAAACAAGGAAGCTTTGTTTAATGCCGTTGTAAGCGAAGAATACCATACTTTTATACGGTTCATAACGCAACATGAGCAGGAAGAGGGATCAATGTTATCGAGGGACATTTTAAAACAGCCAGACTGGAAGCAGCAGATTTCGTCAATGCTAAACCGCATGCTGCCTGAATTTATCAGCCGTATTCTGCCTGATTTCAGCATCAGGTTTGTGATCCTTGTAGAAGGGAGCAGGGGTACCAGGTATGAAGATACCGGCGACCGGCTGGTAAATCTGGTTAAAGAGCATCTTAGAGAGCATGGTCGGGAAACCGGCTGTGACCTGCCTGACGACAGCTGTGAGCTTCTGGCCAGGCAATTCATGAGCGGCTTGGTTGCAATCATAAAACAATATCATCATGACGAAAAGTCAAGAAACAGGCTGCTTACGCAATATATCATCTTTGTCATGTCGGGGGTTGCCGGCCTGATGGGGATTGAGTTGTAGTTTGTTATACAGGGATGATTAAAGAACCAGGAATCAAGAATCAAGAATCAAGAACCAGGAATCAGAAATCAGGAACCAGGATTTAAGAATTTATAATGTAGAATTTATCCTTTGTTAGTGTCATTCGGAAGCGGAAGAGCCGATACTTTTATAAGTGGCGTTAAAAACTTTTAAAATCGAAAATCTGAAATCACAAATCAACAAAGAATTATTAATCCTGCCCGTCGGCAGTTAAAATTCACAGATATTGAACACAAGTTTATAAATTGGTCATATGATAGATGTTAATAACCTGAGTTTTACTTATCGTAAAACCAATAAAAAGGCCATACGCGATATGAGCTTTGATATTCGTGATGGCGAGATTTTTGGTTTCCTTGGCCCGAGCGGTGCCGGTAAAACAACAACACAGCGACTGATCATCGGGTTGCTGCGCCATTATGAAGGAAGCATTCATATCCTCGGCAGGGAGCGCAGCGCCTGGTCAAAGGATTTTTATGAACAGATAGGAGTCGCTTTTGACTTCCCGAATTTGTATATCAAGCTTACCGCAGAAGAAAACCTGAAGCTGATAAGTGCCTATTACCGGCAACCGCCTGTTGATCTTGATGCTTTGTTTGACCGTGTGGGTTTGCTTCCTGATAAAGATACAAAGGTTGAGAATTTCTCCAAAGGCATGAAGATGCGCCTTAATTTTATAAGGGCCATCATGCATGGTCCGAAGCTGATGTTTTTCGATGAGCCTACAACGGGACTTGATCCTGTGAATGCTCATATCATCAAGGATATAATACTGGAACAAAAAGCCCGTGGTAAAACAGTGTTTCTGACCACACACAACATGACGGTGGCTGAGCAGTTGTGTGACCGTGTAGCATTTATTGTCGATGGTCAGATCGTGGTGACCGGCTCTCCTAAAGCCCTGATGATTGAACATGGGAAAAGACTTGTAAAGATTGAGTATGCGGAAAACGGTGATATTTTTGCAAAAGAGTTTGAGATGCAGGATATTGGACGTAATCCTGAATTTATTTCTCTTTTGCAGGATAAAGAGGTTAGAACAATACACAGCGGAGAAGCTACGCTCGAGGATATATTTATTAAATTAACGGGGAGGAATCTTCAATGAGACTTATGCATGCGGTTCTTGCTGATGTCCGCTTCCAGGTTAAGCAGGGTTTCTATTATGTATACGTTGTTATCACCCTTATGTACCTGATCATTCTTTCTTTTCTTCCGGATGATATATTGGCGATTGTCACACCCCTGGTTGTGTTTTCTGATCCTTCTGTACTGGGCTTGTTTTTTATTGGGGGTATCATTATGCTTGAGAAACTCCAGGGTGTTATGATGGTGATGGTGGTGACCCCGCTGCGGTCTGAAGAATACATACTCTCAAAGGTCATTTCACTGGCTATGATAGCTGTTCTGGTTGGACTTGCCATCACGGTCCTCAGCCGGAATCAGGGGGTCAACTGGGCCATCCTTATCCTGTCGGTTATCCTTACTTCAGGTATCTTTACGCTTTGTGGCATTATGATCAGTGCCGGATGCCATACTGTTAATGCGTATATCCTGAAGGTCATACCTTATATGGTGTTGTTCACATTGCCCTGCCTGTCACTGATAGGATTCCCGTATTCGTGGCTTTTTACCGTTGTGCCAAGCGTTGCTGCACTAAGGCTTATGATGGGAGCCTACACAGGGATACCCGTTATTGAAGCCATCGGTCTTATCGTTTACCTGGCCGGATTAAATTATGTCTTCTATCGTTTAACAATTCGTGTATTTGAAAAGAAGATTATATATCAGGAGTAAATATTGTTAAAACCTGTTGAGGGTTGTTGTGGTTGTTATGATTATTGGTCTTGCGGTCTGCTGGTCTGCTGGTCTGCTGGTCTGCTGGTCTTCTGGTCTTCTGGTCTGCTGGTCTGCTGGTCTGCTGGTCTGCTGGTCT
>JAFGTR010000183.1 GCA_016934055.1 Bacteroidales bacterium
GATCTTAAGACTTAGGAGACTGAGAAGACTTAGAAGACTGAGAAGACAATTTCCAGTCTTCTGGTCTGCTGGTCTTCTGGTCTGCTGGTCAAGAAGTCTTGAAGGTTGTTGGGCTGTTAGACTGTTAGATTGTTAGGCTGTTAGATTGTTAGGCTGTTAGATTGTTAGGCTGTTAGACTGTTAGGCTGTTAGACTGTTAGGTGTTAAAGCCTGTAGTCCCATACTGGCGCAAGGGTCTCCTTGTGCCTTTGTGACAAATCACAATTCTTGTTTCTTGGCTCATGGTTCTTATATCATATTGTCATTATCTTTAGGTGTTAAAACTTAATAAAAGAAAATGAAAAAGGAAAAACACCCCTCTTTTGCCATCAGCACTTTGACTGTTATTGTATGTTTAATGCTGTGCCTGTTTGTATGCTCATGCGGCAATAATGCCCATATCGACCGGAAAGCTTTGGTTCAGCGGCACAACATCATCGTTAATTCAATGGATTCTTTATCTTCCCTGTCAGTAGGCAACGGCAGTTTTGCTTTTACTGTTGATGCCACAGGCCTTCAGACATTCCCGGAATATTATGAAAGAGGAATTCCTTTGGGGACACAGTCTGAATGGGGATGGCACAGTTTTCCGGATACGGCAGGTTATGCTCTGGCAGAAACTTTTAGGGCGTATCCGTATCAGGGTCGCCAGGTTGATTACGGCGTTCAGTGGAATGAGCCGGGTCGGGAAAAAGATGCGGCCAACTACCTGAGACAGAATCCTCATCGCCTTCACCTGGGTGTTATAGGTCTGAAGCTGTTAAAGGAAGAGGGCTCAATAGCTGAACCGGAAGACATCGAAAGCATAAAGCAGTCACTTGACTGTTGGAACGGTGTTATCAGCAGTGATTTTGCCTTACAGGGTCATCCGGTCAGCATAAAAACATGCTGCCATCAGGATATGGATATCGTTGCTTCTTCTGTCAGAAGCGTTTTGTTAAAACAGGGTAAGCTGAGGATTATCCTGCGCTTTCCGTATCCTACAGGTAAACATACCGATTCAGGCTGCGACTGGTCTCAACACGAAAAACACAGGACAGCCATCAGCGATACCGGAGCCCATCATGCAGTCATACATCGTGTAATTGATACGACAGCATATGATGTTGTTGTCGCCTGGAGTGGCAGGGCAATGCTGAATATGACCGGCCCCCATGAATTTGAGCTTTCGCCGGCGGAAGACGCAGCTCATTTTACTTTTTCCTGTCATTTTACACCGGAATACCCTGGTTTTGTTCTTCCTGAGTTTAAGCAGATTATTCAAAACAGCCGGCAGGGATGGAACGCTTTCTGGAACAGCGGCGCTGCGGTTGATTTTTCGGCTTGCCGGGATGAGCGTGCTGCCGAACTGGAAAGAAGGGTGGTTCTTTCGCAATACCTTATGAGGATCCAGTGCGCAGGGCATTTCCCACCCCAGGAGACTGGCCTGACATATAACAGCTGGTTTGGAAAATTCCATCTTGAGATGCACTGGTGGCATGCGGTTCACCATGCGTTATGGGGCAGGGTTGAGCTGCTGGAAAAAAGTCTGGGTTGGTATGTCTCGGCTTTACCAAAGGCAGAAGAGCTGGCACAAAGACAGGGTTTTGATGGTGCGCGTTGGCAAAAAATGACTGACCCTTCAGGCAGTGAAAGCCCTTCATCAGTAGGCGCTTTCCTGATATGGCAGCAACCTCATTTCATATATTTTGCCGAGCTTTGTTACAGGCATTACAGGGATGACGCTACACTAAAAAAATACAGTCCCCTGGTGTTTAAAACTGCCGACTTCATGGCTTCATACGCCACATGGGATGAAGAAAAAAACCGCTATATCCTGGGACCGGTTTTAATACCGGCACAGGAATGCTTTGATCCCCTTACGACAATTAATCCACCCCTGGAACTGGCCTATTGGCACTGGGGTCTGACTATGGCACAGATGTGGCGGACACGACTGGGTCTGCCGCCCGATTCCCTGTGGCAGCATATTATGGATAACATTTCAACACCTGCCGGTTCTGATGGTCTTTACCTGGCTGCTGAAAGCGCTCCTGATTCCTATACAAATCAGCGTTATACAACAGATCACCCGGCTGTGCTGGCTATGTTCGGGATGCTGCCCGGGTTGCCCTCACTGGATACGGGCATGATGAAAAATACCTGTCATTATGTTATTGAAAACTGGCAGTGGAACAAGACATGGGGATGGGATTTCCCGCTCACCGCCATGTGCGCCACCCGGCTGGGATTTCCGGAAGAGGCGTTGGAAGCGCTGTTAATGGATGTAAGAACCAATACTTACCTTCCCAATGGCCATAACTACCAGGATGAACGACTCCGGCTCTATCTCCCCGGTAATGGCGGGTTACTGACTACAGTGGCCATGATGTGTGCCGGGTTTGACGGATCAGACACGCCAAATCCCGGTTTCCCGAAAGATAATCAATGGAATGTTCGCTGGGAAAGGCTTGAGAAAATGCCATGATTTGGCCATAATGGATATGGGGGTTAGACCATCAAGAAACTGGATCCACCCACCAATGGTATCTTCCATTTCTATTTGATTCAGATCTTGAAAAAATAACTCATTTTGATTCATCTTTTTCATAATTCATTTTTTTATTAAACAATAATCTCCTAAACGTTTAGTGAATCAAAACTAAGTACAGTTTGCGCAATAACATTGCACTGAAATTATTTTTTGCCGATTCTTTTTTATTTGAATTTTCAGTAACGGTCTTTTTATTTTAAAATTCGTAAATTGGCCTGCCGTAGCTGTTATTGTATGGTCAGAAGCAATGGCATTATACTTCAGACATTTATGAATCTAAAATATTATTAACACCCAACTATGAAAAACTTTATCCTGCTCCTGTCACTTTTTTTCCCGCTGAACATAATCTCTGCCAATTCGTGTGATGAGCCCGGCCATAAAATAAAGCGCAGAGGAAATATTCTGGAAATAGCTTCAGGCGACAGGCAATACAGAATTGAATGGTGCACTTCATCCATGTTCCGTATAAGAGTAGCATCAACAGGTGGTTTCGAAGAGAATGAACCCTGGATGGTGGTCAGTTACGACTGGCCGGATATTGATTATAAGTTGACTGAAAAAGAAGGTGGTTTCACCCTGGTTACTGATGACCTGATTGTTGAAGGAACTTCTGAGCCATTCAAAATAAAGGTCTTTGATAAAGAAAACAAACTCCTGCATGCCGATGCTGATGATGTTGATCTGACATCAGGTTACAGAGGTGATTCGGCTTTTTGTATTAAAAAGCTGTTTGCCGATGAGCATTTTTTCGGGTTTGGTGAGCGTATGGACTTCATTGATCAGCGCGGCAAAAATCTTTCTCTTAATGTGGGCAGGGGAATCGGCGCAGATCACACAGAAGGGGCCTATAATATACTGAGAGCCAATTATTCACCTGTGCCTTTTATGATGAGCACCCGGGGGTACGGGCTCTTTTTCCATAATTCATACAAATCAGACTGGGATATGGGTTATACCAATGCCGGTCATTATACTTTTACGGCTAAGGGCGGTGAACTGGATTATTATTTTATATACGGACCGGCTTTCACTTCCCTGATGGAACAGTATACACATCTCACAGGCCGTACGCCTCTGATGCCCCGTTTTGCCATGGGCCTTCATGTGGGGACATACAGCGGCGGCACATGGGGGTATGAAAATATTACGTCTCAGTATTATGTGGTGCAGCTTGCAAAAAAACTGAGAGAACTTGGCATCCCTGCCGATATCCTTCACCTCGATTCCACCTGGCGGATATTCGGGAAAAAGAGCGGAAAGGGCGGTACATCGTTTGAATGGAGGCAGCCCGGTTTTCCCGATCCAAAAGCCATGTTTGATTCGCTTTATGACCTGAACTTTAAGATGGTTGGACTTCATATCAGGCCAAGGATTGACAACGGGGAAAAGAAAAATTATCTCGACCTGGCCCAGAAGGTCGGCATCACCTACCCTGAGAATGGCAAACCCGGTGATTTCCCTGATTATTTTAGTGAAAAAGCCACTGACTGGTGGTGGGAGAATTGTATGCTGCAGCTGGCCGAACTGGGTTGTAAATATGTAAAAACAGATGAAGGGAGTGCTTTCGGACGAATTGGCAATGAGGTTAACAGGGTAGGACCGACAGGGAAAGAGGTCGAGAAGCTTCATAATGTTTTTCCCATAGCCTATGCCAAAGCCCCGTTTGAACACTTTATGGCCTATAACGGAATGCGCGGTATGAACCATACCCGTGAAGGTTTTGCCGGTATTCAGCGTTTTCCCTTTATTTTTGCCGGCGACTGGCCTTCGGAATGGCAGTACTTTCATCCGGTCATCAGGGGCGGCATCAATTGCGGACTTTCCGGTATCGGAGCCTGGACACATTGCATGGGTGGCTTTGAACATATAGCCGATCCGGAGCTTTACATCCGCTGGTGCCAGTTCGGCATGTTCAGCCCTGTTGCCATGCTTTTCGGCATGGAACACCCACGCTACAAAGAACCATGGCAATATGGAGAACAGGCTTTGACCATCTTCAGGGATTATGACAGGCTGCGTTATAAACTCGTGCCTTATCTCTATTCTTCATTTTACAACATGTATAAGACAGGAGCCCCGGTCATCCGCGCTCTTGTATTCCATCATCACTCTGATCCCAACACCTATAGTATCGATGACCAGTATTATTTTGGTGAGAATTTTATTGTATGTCCCGTTACTGTGAAAGGCGCCGCCAGCCGCGTCGTTTACCTGCCTGAAGGAAGATGGTATGACTACTGGTCGGGCAGGGAATATGCCGGCCGGCAATACATACTGGTAAAAACACCCCTGGAAAAGCTGCCGGTCTTTGTAAAGGGAGGTGCCATAATCCCCATGCAAAAGGTGAAAGAACATATTGTGCCTGCGCCGCCTGATTCTTTGATTTTTGAGGTGTTCCCTGATGGAAAATCATCTTTTGAACTCTATGAAGATGATGGCATCAGCCTTGATTATCAGAAAGGAGCTTTTTCAGTTGTCACCGTTACATGCCGGGAGGAAGAAGACCATATTCGCTTAATATTTAATTCTGAATCAGGACAATATTATAATAATCATAAAGACTATCTTCTTAAGATACATCTGGACAAACAGCCTCAAAACGTTTCGGCGCAGTATAAAGAAAGCCATGTTATCCTTGATGCAGCCGGAAACGTTATTCCGTCGCATTTGTCACAGAACAACTGGACTTATGACGCTGATGCCCGTTTGTTGTATATTTCCTGCAAGCCCGATAACAAGTCAGGATTTGAATTAAGAATAGTAAAATAATTGAAGGGCATAGTTGTCGCACGCTTTACAAAGAGTGCCATGTTGTGAACTTTGTATACACAAAAAGAAATACGATGAAGCCAAAAAAAACAACACTTATTTTTTTTACGGGGTTGGTATTGTTTGTTTTGATAATGCCCGATATCCATTGTCAACCTTATACCCCATGGCCTGATATCAGGGTTGAAATGAAGCCCTGGACGCGTTGGTGGTGGTTGGGCAGTGCGGTGGACGAAAAAAACATTGAGTATCTTCTCGAAGAATACGCCCGGAAAGGTTTTGGCGGTACAGAGATAACCCCGATATACGGCGTTAAGGGATGTGAGGACAGGCATATCTCTTTTCTTTCGGAACGCTGGATGCAGGTATTGCGATATACCTGTGAAAAGTCGGATTCACTGGATATGGGAGTGGACATTAACATGGGTACCGGTTGGCCTTTTGGCGGGCCACAGATATCGCCTGAACATGCGGCATCAAAAAATCATTATACAGCAATACAAAATTACCGAAGGTCAGGGGCTTAAAGATAAGATTCTGCTGAATGACACAAAACAGCTTGAGGCCGGGGCAAAATTGCAGGCCCTTATGGCTTATGGTGATAAAGGCAGGGTGCTGGACCTTACGGGTGAGGTTAATCCTGACGGTACGCTTAAAAACATGCCGGCAAAGGGTAACTGGACCCTTTATGCTGCATTCTGCGGAAAAACACTGCAGAAAGTAAAAAGGGCTGCTCCCGGGGGAGAAGGATATACACTTGATCATTTTTCGGTTCCGGCATTCGATCGTTATTTATCACGTTTTGACAGCGCGTTTAAAGATAATCAGCCTCGTATCCGTTGTCTGTTCAATGACAGTTATGAAGTATACAATGCAAGCTGGACCCCCGGATTCTTTGAACAGTTTCTGACACGCAGAGGATATGACCTTAAAAAATACATCAGGGAACTCAACGGTGATGGCGAACCTGAAGTTACGGCCCGTGTTAAATATGATTACCGGTTGACCATGTCGGAGATGTTGCTCGATCATTTTACCGCCGGCTGGACACACTGGGCTCATGACCACAAAATGATGACAAAAAACCAGGCCCATGGCTCTCCGGCTAATTTGCTCGATTTATATTCAACTGTTGATATACCTGAAATAGAGACTTATGGCGTGTCACATTTTCCGATTCCCGGCCTGAGGTATGATACAGCTTTCAGGCGTATGGCCGATCATGATCCGCTGTTTTTACGGCTGGCTTCTTCGGCAGCACATACCTCAGGAAAAAAGCTTGTTTCCTGTGAATCTTTTACCTGGCTCGGTGAACATTTCAGGGTTGCATTGTCACAATGCAAACCCGAAGTTGAACAAGCGTTTCTTTCCGGCGTGAATCATGTGTTTTATCACGGGACGACTTATTCACCAATGGATGCCTCATGGCCCGGCTGGCTTTTTTATGCATCGGTTAATTTTGCACCGTCCAACAGTTTCTGGCCTCACATTGGGGGTTTAAACAACTATATAGCAAGATGCCAGTCGATATTACAAACGGGCAGGCCGGATAATGACATTCTTGTATACTGGCCTGTGCATGACCGATGGCAGCAGGCTGAAAATCTTGAAATGATGGTGGCCATACACGACGGAAAATCGTGGGTTAACCTGCCCCAGGTGAGAAAACTCACATCAAAGGGTTACACTTTTGATTTTATTTCAGACAAACAGATACTGCAGACAAAGGCCAGTATGGGAAACCTTCTCACAACACCGGAGGGTTCACCTTACAAAGCAGTCTTTATTCCCTCATGCCGTTATTTGCCTTTGAAAACCCTTGAGAAAGTCCTTGAGCTGGCTGAAAACGGTGCTGATGTCATCATGGAAAAACTCCCTGAAGGCGTTCCCGGACTGTTTCAGCATGAGAAGAAAGATAAGGAGCTGAAAAAGATGTTGAAGAAAATTGCTTCGGCTGCTCCCGTTGATGGCATCATCAGCGTAAGCCATGGCAAAGGCAGGGTTGTGATATGCAAAGATATTGAAAAAGCCCTGGGCCATCTGGGCATTATGCGTGAAACGCTTGTTGACAAAGGCCTGAAATTTATCCGCAGACATACTGATGACGGCCTGTATTATTACCTTGTAAATCATACGCCACACGCTGTTGATACCATGATAGCCGTGAACGCAAGGGCTGAAGCATTTCTGCTGATGGACCCTCTTTCGGGTGAATGGGGTAAGATACTCACACAGGAAAAAGGCAATACCAGTCTTTTCAGACTTAAACTTCTGCCCGGCGAAACCTGCTTTTTGCTGGCCGGCAGTAAGATTGAGCCCGGAATTCCGGAATGGCATTATTACCGGAAATCGGGGAAGGAAATCATCGTGCGGGGGCCGTGGAAACTCGAATTTGTAAACGGTGATCCGGCTTTGCCTGCCAGAATAGAACTGGAAGGATTATCACCATGGACAGGACTGAACCTGCCGGAAGCAGATGCTTTTTCAGGTACAGCAGTTTATTCCGCAAAGTTTATTGTGCAAGAGAATGATGCAGACGAATTTATGCTTGTAATGGATAATGTCCACGAAAGCGCCAGGGTATGGATTAACGGTAAAGATGCCGGTTATATATGGAGTGTTCCCTGTAATGCAAATGTTGGGGCGTTTATAAATGAAGGTGTTAACACCATGCGCATAGAAGTAGCCAACCTGATGGCGAACCGCATAAGGGAAATGGACAGGAAGGGTATTGAATGGAAGAAATTCTATGATATCAATATTGTAAACCTTAATTATAAGCCTTTTAATGCCGCCAACTGGCGTGTTCTGCATTCGGGACTGGCAGGTCCGGTGAAGCTGGTACCATTGAAATATCACTGAGGGCATAAGGATTAATAAGTTCCTCAATAATGAATATAAATGCCCCAGGAATAATATCATCTCATTTTAGTTGCTTTTTACGAGTTCCTGTGTTTTAAATCTTTCAGACACCCTGCCAGGGTGTCTGTGTTGTTTATCTGTTAAAGTCTCTGTATATTTATCGTTTATTTTTTGTAGTCAATACAGTAATTTTTAATTTATAAGTTCAATGAAACGACTGATCCTGTTCAGCCTGCTGGTGATTAATTCACATTTCCTTATTAATGCGCAATCTCTTCCGCCAAGAGATGAAATCCTGCGAAAAATGATACTGGCCAACGATTATTTTATGGCAAAATGGCCTGATGTGGGTAAGACCATCATCACCAACAGGGAACGTCCCAGTAACATTTGGACGCGCGGTGTTTATTATGAAGGGTTGATGGCCCTTCATCAGATCTTTCCCAGGGAGGCCTATTACGATTATGCTGTTAACTGGGGGAAATTTCACAACTGGGGTATGCGTATCGGCAATACGACCCGCAATGCCGACGATCAGTGTTGCGGACAAACTTATATCGACCTTTATAATGTCGATTCACAACCTGAAAGGATCCGGAACATAAAGATATGCATGGATATGCTGGTCAATACACCACAGAATGATGACTGGTGGTGGATCGATGCCATCCAGATGGCTATGCCTGTATTTGCCAAACTGGGTGTTTTGTTTAATGACACCCGGTATTTTGACAAGATGTATGACATGTACGCCTATACAAGGAACAAGCACGGCGACAACGGCCTTTTTAATGAACAGGATGGCCTTTGGTGGCGGGATGCCGATTTTGATCCGCCCTATACTGAGCCTAACGGAGAAGATTGTTACTGGTCACGCGGCAACGGCTGGGTGTTTGCTGCCCTGGCGCGGGTGCTGGATATCATTCCTGAAAATGCGCCTCACCGGAATGAATATATCAGCGATTTTAAAACAATGTCAAAGGTATTAAAAGAAATCCAGCGCGAAGACGGATGCTGGAATGTCAGCCTTCATGATCCGGGTAACTATGGCGGTAAGGAAAGCACCGGTACATCACTTTTTGTGTACGGAATGGCCTGGGGTATTAACCAGGGCATACTGAACAGTGATGAATACCTTCCGTTGATAATTAAGGGGTGGAATGCCCTGGCAAACGATTGTCTGCATGAAGATGGTTTTCTGGGTTATACACAGAGCACAGGCAAACAGCCGGGTGAAGGGCAGCCGGTCACATACAACAGCATGCCTGATTTTGAGGATTTCGGGCTGGGGTGTTTTTTGCTGGCCGGGTCCGAGGTTTATAAAATAAAGTGACAAGTGACAAGTGATACAAGAACCAAGAATCAAGAACCAAGAACCAAGAACCAAGACAACCTACAACCGACAACAAACAATCACAACCTTCACAACCAAATCAATAAGTTCCAGGAACCGAATTAGAATTAATTAATATCAAAACCATGAAACGCTTTGCCTTCAAAATGAAATTAAAACCCGGATACAAAGATGAGTACATAAAAAGGCATGATGCCATATGGCCTGAA
>JAFGTR010000184.1 GCA_016934055.1 Bacteroidales bacterium
CATAGTTTTGTTCAAAGCTATGACGACGAACTGACTGCCTTCAGGGATTTTGCAGTGACACACCCGGAAAACTGTGTTTTGCTTCTTGATACTTACGATACCCTAAAAAGCGGATTGCCGCATGCCATAACGGTTGGAAAGGAAATGCAGGAAAGAGGTGAAAAACTTTTGGGGATTCGCCTTGATAGCGGCGATTTGGCTTATCTGGCCAAAGAATCAAGAAAAATGCTGGACAGCGAGGGTCTTAATTATGTAAAGATTGCAGTGTCGAACCAATTGGATGAATATGTGATTAAAAGCCTGATCGAGCAAAATGCTCCTGTTGATTTGTTCGGCGTGGGGACAAGCCTGGTTACCGGTCAACCCGATGCAGCGCTCGACGGCGTTTATAAACTGGCCTTTGCCAATGGAAAGCCGTGTATAAAGCTTTCTGAGTCCATAAGCAAAATTACACTGCCGCACAGGAAACAAGTGTACCGGCTGATGAATGAAGATGACACATGGATAGGTGCTGATGCAATATCGCTGGCTGATGAAAAAGCTTTTGAAAGAATGCACCATCCTTTTGAACCCGGGAAAAATATGTTTATCGGGAAATCAAAAAAAGAGTCATTACTGAAACTGGTGATGGAAAAAGGAAAGCGTTGCGGTAAGGAAAAAAAACCTGAAGAAATATCAGCCTACAGCAAGGAAAGAATTAAAAAACTACCCGACGAATATAAAAGATTCAACAATCCGCATGTATATAAAACAGGAATCACCGACAGGTTAAAATCAGAAAGGGACAGGCTTATTGAAATCCACAAATCATAATTTAAACCGAACAAACCTGAAAAATATGAATTACAGTAATGGATAATCTCAGATCTATTCAGCTTACACAGGGAAAGTTATATAACAGTAATGAGTTTTATAAAAGTATAAATCTTCTCTATACAGGTTAACCATGATAATTAAAAATGGACAGAAAATGAAAACACTGATAATAATTGATGTTCAGAACGATTTTATACCGGGAGGCACACTGGAAGTTCCTGAAGGCGATAAAATAATACAGGTCATAAACCGTATACAGGATAAATTTGATCTGGTGATTGCCACACAAGACTGGCATCCTTCGAATCACATCAGTTTTGCCTCCAACCACAAGGATAAAAAACCTTTTGAAAAAATTGAATGGAGGGGCATGCCCCAGATTTTGTGGCCCGACCATTGTGTACAAAATACACATGGAGCCGATTTTCCCCACGACCTGAATATGGCTAAAACCGAAGCCATATTCAGAAAAGGCATGGATTGGCAAATTGACAGTTATAGCGGGTTTTACGATAATGGACATCAAAAGAATACCGGGCTTGCGAGTTACCTCCGCGAACGCAAAGCAAAAGATCTGTTTTTTTGCGGACTGGCTGCTGATGTTTGTGTGTGGTTTTCAATAATTGATGCCTTAAAAGAAGGATTTTATGTGACCCTTATTGAAGATGCTACCAAACCCATTGATGTGAATGAATTTGTAATCATAAAGGAAGAAATAAAAAAGCTGGGAGGTAAAATTGTAATGTCTGATGATATTAGCAGCCGCTAACAAAGTCTTTACCCCTTTCTTCCAATTTCCAACAACTTATCCTTATCAATTATTTCAATGTTCTTCCCATCAAGTGTAAGTATTCCTTCTTTTTCAAACTCCTTTAAAAACTTAATAGTGCTTTCGGTAGAAATGGATGCAAAATCGGCAATATCCTGCCGATTAAGATACTGAAAGACATCAAGTTCAATAAATTCGGCTGAAGAAAGATAAAGCAGAGCAGAAGCTATTTTCCCATGCATTTGTTTGTAGGAAATATTCTTTATGATGTTTAAATAATGTGTTTCATTTCTGCAGTTTTTTGAGGCAATGCGCAAGGCAAAGTCATGATTCTTCTCCATGAGCTGATACAAACCTGCTTTGTCGATCATACAGATCGTTGAATCTTTTACTGCCATAGCAGAATAGTTATACACAGTTTCACCAAAAAGTGAAGAAATGGCTAAAAACTCACCTTTCTGAGCAAGACTTATGTTAATTTGCTTTGCCGGCCCCGTCTGAAGATATATCTTTACAAGCCCTTCAACGATATACATGACATATGGTGAAAAGGCCCCCTGTTTGAAAAGGTTTTCTCCCTGTATATAAGTTAACTGAATTTTTTTTTCATTTATAAAATCAAGTTCTTCGGGATACAAATGCTGAAAACATTGTGATGCTTTTTTACACTCCCTGCAATTTATAACATTCTTTGCCAATGACATCGTTATTCATTATACTAACACTTTACAAAAGTATCAAACGTAAATAAATAAAAGACGCTTTTCTATAAAAACCATCCAATAACCAAACAAAAGATTCATATTCATTGCATTCCATTTACCTAACTTCATAAATAACAGGATCTGATTTTTGACAGGAAAAAAACTGAAAAATTTCAGTTTCAAAGGAATAGTCAAAAATCACTTTTTTATGGCTAAGATAATTCTGCCGGGATAATTTAGCGTTAAAATTATTTGAAAATGAAAAGAATTGCCATTCCGGTTGTTAAAAGTCAGTTAAGTGAATATTTCGGGCACTGTAACCATTATAAAATATTTGAAATTGATGAAGGCATTGTTAAAAGCGAACAGCTTGAGGTGCCTCCCAAAGAAGATATAAAAAAACTTCCGGAATGGGCAGTAAGCAAAGGGATAACAGATATTATTACCTATAAAATAGACAAACATATTATTAATTTATTTGCCCCTTTAAAGATTAACCTGTTTATTGGTGTCCCGATAGGCACCCCGGGGAAACTCATTAAAGATTATATTAACGGGAAACTTAAATCGGATGAAACAATTATTTCAAAAATAATTTCCAACAATGAATAATACAATTGCATTTCTGAAAATTATGGTTGATAAAAATATTAAAAAAGTCGTATAAGGTTTTGCCTTTAATGATATTACAGCATGTAACTTCTGTTGTAACCGGCGGAATAATTGCTGCATTCAGCGCATCAAAACATTTAAAAACTGAACAACAAAATTAATTGCTTGATATTAATGGTGAGTTGATTAACATTTACGCATAATGATAAAGTATTTAACTTAATTATCAATCAATATGAATAAAGAATCATTCTGTTTTGCTTTTGCAGTTAATCATGCCGGTGAGTTTCAACCAAAGCATTTTGGCGATGCTGACAGATATTTGGTTTATGAATGGCAAAATAATGAATTGGTGTATTTAAAAGAATTAATCAATATCTACAAAGCCTTTGATGAAGAGCAGGAACATGGCTCACATAAAAAAGGCAACGCCATTATAGAATATCTGAAAAATGAAGGTGTTAAAGTATTGGTTTCTAAACAATTTGGCAGAAACATACGCATGGTGAACCGCCATTTCATTCCCGTAATAATTTATAAAGAAACACCTGATGAGGTCATTCCTGTAATAAAAAAGAATATAAAATGGATTGAAGATGAATTTCGAAAAAACCCTGAAGAATATAAACTTTTTACTTTTAAAAGCGATGTACTGAAAACGATAATCAAAACCAATGAATAACATGGAACGAAGAGTATTTGGTCCTGTACCATCGCGCAGACTTGGACAAAGCCTGGGAATAAACAATATACCTTATAAGATATGCACATACTCCTGTATATATTGCCAGGTTGGAAAAGCTATAAAAATGCAGGTCAACAGGCAGGAATTTTATAAACCCCATGAACTGGCTGAAGAGGTAAAAGTGTTGTTACGCGATATTCAGGATAATAATCAATATCCGGACTATATTACTGTTGTACCCGACGGGGAACCAACTCTTGATATTCACCTGGGGGAACTTATTGATGAACTGAAAATTTTTAAAATACCAATAGCGATTATTACCAATGCATCATTAATACATTTACCTGATGTTCAAAAAGATCTGTTAAAAACCAGTTTTGTTTCGGTTAAAGTTGATGCTGTCAATGTGGAAACCTGGAAAAAAATAAACAAATGTCATAAAAAGCTAAACCTAAATGACATAAAAAAAGGAATACAATTCTTTGCAAAACAATTCAAAGGTAAACTAGTAACCGAAACAATGCTTGTTGATGGCATCAATGATTCACATAATGAATTTGAAGGCATAGCCGGGTTTATTGAAACCTTTAATCCCGACACAGCCTACATTTCCATTCCCACCCGTCCGCCGGCATTCAAAGGTGTTTTGCCTGCTAATGAGGTTGCTGTAACAGCAGCCTATAATATCTTCAGGCAACATATCGCTAAGGTAGAATTACTAACAGGCTATGAAGGCAATGCTTTTTCTTCCACCGGAAATTTCAGGGAAGATATTTTAAGTATTACAGCCGTTCACCCCATGCGCGAGGATGCAGTACTGGAATTAATGCATAAAACAGGTGACCAGAAAAATTTACTGGACGCTCTTTTGGAAGAAAACCTCCTTGAAAAAATACAATACGGCGGACATTATTATTATCTGAGAAAGTTTAAAAAATGAATTATGAAAGTATTATTTATTTATTGCAGAAAATTTGGGTATACACCCACTATTAAAACAGTTGAAGGTGTCCCTGATAACAAAAATGTACCGGTATATTTCGAAGATATCCAAACTGCTTTTATACATGTTGAAGAGGAAGATGTGGTAAAAAATGCTGAGGTTGAAAAAAAACTGGTTAAAAACCTGAAATGGATATGCGGTAAAAACCAGGTGAAAAAAGTTGTTATACACTCTTTTGCGCATCTTTCAGATAGTAAAGCCGACCCCGGTTTTACCATGCAATTTTTCAGCAATATTGAGGAACGTATGAAAAATGCCGGTTATGAAGTGCATCAAACTCCTTTCGGTTATTTTCTTGATTTACAGGTTGATGCGCCGGGGTTTTCCTTTGCCCGGGTTTTTAAGAACATTAATTAACAGTGTCCTTATAGGCAAAAAAAAATATCATTATGGAAAACTATATAATTGCCTCATCAGGTGATACCATATATTCAAAAATATCAGGAAAGTATAGGCATTCTGATTATTTTCAAAAATTTTAAAGGAGGAATTTAAATGTTGTCATTAAAAAATCCATTCATTTTTGCCCCCATAAAAACAGGTTATAGCGATGGAAACGGCAGAATTACCGAAAAACATTTTGCATTTTATAGCCGAAGGGCAAAATATTTAGGGGCAATCACCCCGGAACCTTTTTATCTCGATAAAGGTTTACGTGAAATACCTACACAACTGGGTATTGATAATGATGATAAAATTGAAGGATTAAAAAAATTAACAGGTATTATCCATCAGTTTAACACAAAAGTGATTGCCCACCTTAGTCATCCGGGAAGAATGGCCAATCCGAAAATACCGGGGAATTATTATGTATCGGCTACACATATGCCCTGTGAAAATGGCGGGGCTACTCCTCAAAAGATGGATATTGACGATATAAAAAAAGCTGTTGGCCTGTTTGTTAACGCAGCCATCAGAGCGGAAAAATCAGGATTTGATGGTATTGAATTGCAGTTTGGACATGGTTACCTGCCGGCACAATTTATTTCCCCATTTGTAAATAACAGAAACGACGAATATGGAGGAAGTTTTGAAAACCGGATCAAATTTTCTCTTGAGATTTTAAGAGCCTTAAAGGAGGTGACAAATATTCCCGTAATTATAAGAATAAGCGGTGATGAAATGATCCCTGAAGGAATTAAATTGCCGGAGATGATTGATTTTTCCAAAATCCTTGAAAAAAAAGGTGTTCAGGCCATACACGTTTCTGCCGGAAGCGTGTGTTCAACGCCTCCATGGTATTTTCAACACATGTTTATTGAAAAAGGCAAAATTTGGGAATTTGCCAAAGCCATTAAAAACAATGTTGATATCCCTGTTATATTTGTTGGAAGAATAAACAAAACAGACGATATTGAAAGAATAAAAAATGACTATGCTGCAGATTATATTGCTATCGGCAGAGCTTTAGTCGCAGACCCTGATTTTATTGGGAAATATCTTGCCAAAGTTAAAGGACAAATTCGACCATGTCTGGCTTGCGAACAAGGATGTTTGGGAGGAGTAAGAGCCGGACAGGGATTAAAATGCCTTGTTAATCCTGAAGTAGGAAAAGAAACCGAAGCGTTAAAACCGGCACAAACCATAAAAAAATGTGCTGTTATCGGCGGAGGCCTTGCAGGAATGCAGGCTTGTATTACTTTAAAAAGAAGAGGCCATATGGTTGACCTTTATGAAAAAGATAAGCTCGGCGGACAGTTTAATCTTGCCCATCTTACACCACATAAAAAATCAATGGCAAGATTAGTTCCTTATTTTATAAATGAACTAAAAACCAATAAAATAAATACTATTTTTAAAGAAGTGACAAACAGCGATATGCTGTCAAAATACGATTGTGTTGTGCTGGCAACAGGTTCAAAACCTGCTGTGCCCAGAATTGAAGGATTGGATAAATATTACTGGGCTGATATTATGCTGGAAAAAAATTTGCCATCTGATAAGAAAGTCTTAATCATCGGAGGCGGACTTGTTGGCGTTGACATCGCTACTGCATTGATTCCCAGAAATAATCAAATAATTATCGCTGAATTACTGGCAGACTTTGCCAGGGATATGGAAATGATAGCCAGGGAAATTTCACTCCGGCAAATGAATGAGAAAAAAGTAATTTTCAGTGATCATACCAATATTAAAAGAATTGATGGTAAGACCGTGTATGCAGAAAGAAATAATGAACTTATTCAATTCGACAATATCGATATTATTGTAATTTCTGTTGGAACGCAAAGTTATACCCCTCTTAAGAATGAATTGAATAACAGCGTACCGGTTTATGTAATCGGCGATGCAAAAAATATAGGGAATGCTCAGGGTGCCATTAGTGACGGATATGAAAGTGCAAAAGAAATATAAACACATGACAGCTTTGTCCGAATAAAATGCAACCGATGAAGTGAAAATTAAATCTGAACTTGCCATGAATGAGTTTAATAACAGGATGAGGAATTTGGAGACCGATAAAATCTTTGAATATGAAACCGCAAAACAATATGAATAAAAATAATAATAATAAGGTAAAGAAATTATACCCTGATTCCCACGTTGAGTTAAAGGAATTTATCGCTAAAAATTACGATACAGTAATAAATATCGGCACGCTGGGAATTTATAAAAGCTTTATTAAAAAAGCCGTCCGTCACATGAACATACAACCCGGTGATCACATCCTTGATTTAGGTTGCGGTACCGGCAGAAATGCCAGACTGATGTGCCGGTATTTGAATGAAAAAGGTCATATCACCGGATTGGATATTTCGGAGCACATGGAAAAACAGTTTCACTATAAATTTAAAAGGGATAAGCGTGCAGAGTATATAAAACAGCGTATTGACCTGCAGTTCAATTTGCAACGAACCTATGATAAAGTTTTTATCAGTTTTGTTATACATGGTTTTCCTCATGAAATCCGCAGCATTGTGATACAAAATGCCTATGATCATATAAAACCGGGCGGTAAATTTTTTATCCTCGATTTTGCTGAATTCGACATGGATAAAATGCCCGGATTACACAGATTTATCTTTAAAACAATTGAATGTAAATATGCCTTTGATTTCATTAAAAGAAACTGGAAAGAAATACTGAACAGCTATGGATTTGAACATATTACCGAAAACTTATATTTAAAAAAATACATTCGCTTATTAAGCGCCCAAAAAAATGGATGATAACTCAAATAAGCATGTTCTCATAGCTGTTCCCACTAATGATGGAATTACTATTTTTCCGAAGATGCTGGGTATGGCCAAATTTTTTTTCATCTACAACACAACTGATAACAAAAAATTCACATTGGTCGAAAAAAGGGACAATCCGTTTGAAAAAACCATGCAGCACTTAAAAACACTGGATGTTTATGCCGTAATTCATGATTGTAAAATCATTATTGCTGCATTCATTGGCAAAAAAGGTATTGAAAGGTTAAAAAACAAAGGCGTGGTACTTTTTTTCATGAAAGGCAATATTGAAACAGCTTTAAAAAACATGGTAAGAAATGAATTCTCTGGTCAATAAAATTAATGCAGCAGCTGAACAAATTCAAAATTCATCACGTACGGTAGCCTTCACAGGGGCAGGGATTTCCGTTGAAAGCGGAATACCTCCTTTTCGCGGAGAAAATGGTTTATGGAGTAAGTACGATCCAGGATTTCTGAATATTCACTATTTCCATCAATATCCTGAAAAATCATGGCCGTTAATTAAAGAGATTTTTTATGATTTTTTCGGACAGGCAAAACCCAATGCAGCTCATTATGCAATTGCTGAAATGGAACAAAAAGGCTTTTTACATTCTGTCATTACACAGAATATTGATAACCTTCACCAAATAGCAGGCAGTAAAAAAGTATATGAGTTTCATGGCAATTCAAGAAATCTCATTTGTCAGCATTGTTCGGCATATTATCCGGTCAAAGATGCTGACCTTATAAATTTACCCCCAAGATGCGAAAAATGTGGTTCAGTACTGAAACCTGATTTTGTATTTTTTGGAGAACCTATTGCCGCGGTTACCAATGCAAATTCTTTCAAAGAGGCTGAAGATGCGGATGTTTTCATTCTTATCGGGACAACCGGCGAAATAATGCCTGCATCACTCATACCATATGAAGCTAAAAAGAACGGGAAAAAAATAATAGAAGTTAACATTTCCCCTTCAAACTACACAAACAGCACTACCGATATTTTTTTACAGGGTAAAGCAACTGTTATTATGCGACAACTATTATCTGCTCTTGACAATTAAAACAAGATGACCACAAAGAAATATTTAATAATATTAATACTTACAAATTTTAGCTTATTCAACATGACAGCACAGGAAAATGATACGAATATCATTCAATATACATTTATTGGAAAATTTCATACTGATTATACCCCGGCCACCGGCGCTCCACGCCAGGGCATATTAATGCCGGAAACCAAAGGGACAATTGAAATATACCCTCAATACCACAGTGCCCTCAATACACTTGATTTATTTGAATATATTATCGTACTGTTTCATTTTAATGAAGTAGAAAAATGGGAACCTATTGTAAACCCTCCTGCTGCAAACCATGAACATAATTTCGGTTTGTTTTCCACAAGGAGTCCTAAAAGGCCAAATCCAATAGGGCTTTCAATTGTAAAACTTGAAAAAATTAAAAAAGGTGTTTTATATGTCTCTGGAGTTGATGCTTTTGATGGAACACCCGTATTGGATATTAAACCTTACCTGCCCTCTGTGGATTGTATTAAAAGTGTTCAGAATGAAATGATTGAAAAAATACTGGGACATCATGATGAGGATTTTATCAAGGACTCCACTTTTTTTAAATAGCATTTATAAACATATGAAAAAGAACAAAATGCATAACGGTTCTGAAAAGGAAGATTTTATAAAAATAACCGGTAAACTAATAAGCGAACAGAAATATGGAGAAGCCATAAACTATCTGCAAAAAATAATACAAAAAGATAAAAATAATAAGGAAGCTTTAGCATTAATGGAGCAAATAAGTAAAATAGTAGAATATCAGAACAGGGATTTATTTGGTGCAACAAACCTGGATATGGATCCCTGGCTGGAGTGATATTAACTGTACAAACAACTGATAATTAAATAATTAAAAAATTAAAACTTTCATATACAGAAATATTTTTTACCGGCGTTTTCTGCTAAATTTTTTCTGCATTGTTAAATACTGCATCAGGCGCTTCAATATAATTATATTCAAAATTGTAAATTCGCGGTAAAATTATTATCAAAACAGTCTGAATTCAGTATGATAAAGACATTGTTTAAAAAAACCAGGACAGCATATACCAGTGACCAGCGGTTAATATGTCCCCTGATGGGTTTCCCCGGATTAAATCTGGTTAACAGTACAATTAAACTTGCCCAGCAAAACTATGGAGAACATTATAAAGTCCTTCATTCGCTTGTCACCAAATTTCAGCCGGATATTATTTTCCCCCTCATGGACTTATCGGTTGAAGCTAATGCTTTGGGCACATATACTGTTTTCCCAAAAAATGATACTCCTACAGTGCTCAAAGATCATTTTGACATAGCAGATTTGACGATGCAGAAGCAAATTAATATCATGTACGACACACGTTTGCTGGGATATGTTGAAACCGTGAGATTAGCGAATTTAAATTTCTCACAGGAGATAATGAGAGGAGCTTATGTTACTGGGCCTTATTCGCTGGCCGGTTTAATTATGGGCGCCAATGAGGCCGCCATAGCTGCAATAATGGAACCGGAAATACTTTTGGAAATGTGTGAATTTGCAATTGAGCGTATACAGGAATATATAAGGCTTTTAACAGGAGCCGGAGCACAGGTTATTTGTATTTTGGAACCAACAGCAGTCATGCTTGGGCCTGATGAATTTGAAAAATTCTCTTCCAGTTTTATTAAACATATTGTTAATAATTACAGATATAGCAATGTATCTATTATCTATCATACCTGTGGGAATACCATGCATTTGATTGAAAAAATGAAAGAGTCACAAGTCGATGGCATCAGTCTCGATTCTCCCAAAGTAGGAGTTTCACTGCCGGAAGTGGCCCGGATATTAAAGAATGACACATTACTATTGGGAAATATTGATCCGACAGGTACTATTTTAAACGGTGAACCAGATGCTGTAAAAAAGGAAGTCCGTGATTTATTACAATCCATGGATTTTTATCCCAATTTTATTTTAAGCACCGGTTGTGACCTGCCACAGGAAGTATCCATTGAAAATATTAATGCTTTTATGGAAACAGGTCGTCAATATCGGATAGGAAAAGACACAAAACAAGTACTTTCCTGAACTAATAAAGATTTCTTATTAAATATGTTATCACAAACTCCTGTCAAGCAAATTGCTGCCATTCACGACCTTTCGGGTTGCGGCAGAACATCCCTTTCTGTTGTAATACCTATCCTGTCGGCCATGGGAATAAAAGTATGCCCGTTGCCAACGGCTGTACTATCTTCACACAGCCGCTATGAAGGGTATCATTTTGTTGATCTGACAGATCATATGAAGCCCATTATTGACCATTGGAAAGAATTGAATATTTTTTTTGATGCCATTTACAGCGGGTTCCTGGGATCACACAAACAAATCCATATTGTATGCGAATTGATTGATGTATTCAGGCAGGATAAACAACTTGTGGTGATTGACCCTGTACTTGGAGATAACGGCGAAATATACAAAACATTCACAAAAGATATGGTTTCTCATATGAAGTCATTAATACAAAAAGCAGATATCATTACGCCGAATTTGACGGAAGTGTCATTACTCCTGGATAAACCATTTAATCCTGAAATAAGTGAAAAAGAAATCAAGGACCAGATTCTGCAATTGTCAGATTCAGGCCCCGCTATAGTTGTTATCACAGGTGTTCCCGATACCACACCCGGTAACAGGTTTTCAGTCATTGCATACAACAGGAATGGTTCTCGTTTCTGGAAAGTACCCATCGATTATATTCCGGCTGATTTCCCCGGCACCGGCGATTGTTTTACAAGCGTGCTGACCGGAGCATTATTGCTTGGAGACAGCCTGCCCATGGCGCTTGACAGGGCCGTGCATTTTATATCTTATGGTGTTAGGGCAACATATGGATATGATTATGACCAAAACCAGGGTATTTTGCTGGAAAGGATACTAAACCGGTTAAATTTTCCAATGCCGGTCAGCAGTTATGAGATTTTTTAGCTGAAAGAATGGGATTTTTCTGTTTTGTACAATTCATTTTGTAATACATAAGCGCAACAATATCAATCTAAAAAACAAAAACAATGGCTGAATTAAAAGTGAAAAGTGCATTCGGAAAATCAAGGGAATTCCAGGCCAATGAACGGACATTCCTTGCCTGGCTAAGGACCAGTATTGCTTTAATGGGCTTTGGTTTTGTTATTGTGAAATTCAGTTTGTTTCTCAGGGAAATTTCGATGATGCTGGAAACAAAAGAAGGAATTTCAAAAGGTTACTCTGCCATGGTTGGTGTTATTATGGTCATATTAGGCGTAATCATTACGGTGTTGGCTTTTCTTCAATACAAAAAGCATGAAAAACAACTGAACCACGACAACTATGTATCTTCTTCAAAGCTTTCCTTATTTATTACCATCATTATTCTGATCGGCGGCATTATTTTGATATCATATTTATTTTCAATAATTTAAATCATTATTTTCATTCTCTGGTTTTATTAATTCCTTTCCTTTTCAGCAAAAAAACCTTGAATGACTTCGAATACTCTGTCTATATTTTCTGATGCCGGCAAGACATCACGGATCAATTCGAGATAACGGCGTTCTTTAATACGATCCAGGGTTGGCTGAAAATTAATATCAAATATCCACCCTATCTGAAGCAGTTTAAAATCATTCAGGTTTCTGACATGTTTTATGTCAACAATTCTCTCATGCAACATGTCCTGGTATACTTCTTCTGAGAATCCAGGCGTATCGGGCAAATCAAGTTCTATTGTCCCGTTTCGCTTTCTGTCCTTTCTGTAATAATAGTCGGTGACCACTTTCCAGATATCCAGTTTGTCTGCATCACGAAGAAGCCTGGCATAAAACAGACAAATTGCCTGTTCATCTGCAGGCAATAAAGGTCTGTTATGGTATTGAACAGATTTTATGATAAGATATTTCACTTCATCATCAAACGGATCAAGAATAGCGTGCTTTTTTATCACAGCAATACCTAATTCAGCGTGATTCTCTGATTTTCTGTCACTGTATGTCCGATACCGGTCATACTGTTCAAAACGGCCAATATCATGCAACAGTGCAATGATTTCAGCCAGACGCAAGGCATCTTCATCCAGGCCTAATTGTTTCCCAAGGGCAACCATTTCCTTGCATACCCGCATGGTATGGTCTGTTTTCAGATCTATGTTTTGCTGTAATTCAGGATCGTTGTAATGAAATGACAGAACGTAATTTTCAAACCAATTTTTCAGTTCTGTCAGATTTTCTGCTGATATTGACATTTGCATTTTAAAAAATATTTTGCCAAATATTTTTGTGGAAATACAGCATTTCGCTTTAATAGCTGCTAAAAACAAATCACACTGTAACAGGCTGGCTGAATTTCTTCACATCCTTATCATATCCTTTTTCCTTTGCATATTCCTTTGCCTGGTGCATGAAAGCCTGAATTCGCATGTCAATGGTTGTATTATCCTGTCCGTCATAAGCAATATTAACATAAGGGATATTGTTATGATCTCGTTTAAACCGGTCAGACACCGATTCAATAACAGTCCCGGGCATACAGGTAAAGGGGAGGATATTGGCAATACCCGATATGCCGGTTTTCCCCAATGCCACCGATGTGCCCAGATTCAGGGCCGGATCGCCGTCATAATGTTTATGAATATACGGGCCACAGGATTCAAGCATTTCATGTAACTCAATATCCCTTTGACTGTCATACATTCCAAAAAGAGACTTTTGAATCTTTTTCGATACCATTTTCTGGGCAAAATCCTGGATTTTGGCTTTCATCAATCCTTTATAATCACCTTTCCAAATGCTATCACGTTTGTATCTGTAAGTCGTATAACTTAACCATTCACCAAAAGGAGCAATCCATGTTTCAGCACCGTTTTTTTCAAGTCTGTCGATAATAAAGCCATTGCAAAAGGGATTATCCCGCATGAATATTTCGCCGACCACTGCTATAACAGGTTTCCTTAAACCATTTTTGAGAGGGATCTCATGCATTCTGCGGGCTGTCTGTTTCAATATTTCTATGACATCTTTGGCTCTTCTGTGTTCAATCGAATCAACAATCATTGAAAGCGCTTCATTATATATACGTTCTGTTGATCCGGGATATAATTCATAAGGTTTCCTTTCCTGTTTTAATTTTCGCAGCAGGTCAACCGAAACGATGCCTTTCCATGCGAGATAACGGAATTTCGCTCCCTGTCCCGCGGAAATTTCTTCATAAGAAGTATCATTGCTGGGTGATATGATCCTGACATCTTCAAATCCCAGTCTTTTAAACAAAATACTCTGGAACTTGTTGTATTGTCCGAACCGGCATGGACCGTTATGATCGGGCATAAAGAAACTTATCTTTTTCGAATCGGTTCCGGGCTCCATTAATTTTTTCAGAAAACTTCCGGTTGTACAGATCATCGGAAAGCATTCCTTTCCGGTTGTATATTTCCTTCCCAGATCAAGGTCTTTTTCATCTTCTCTGGGAAGCACACGGGCATCAATTCCGCAGCTTCTTGATGCTGCTGCTATAGCCTCTCCTGCATCACACATATAAGGGAAATACAGAATGCGGTCTTTTGTTGGTGAGGTAGAAAATCCTTTAGGTATATATACTTCACCCCGTGCTTTATTGATCAGTTTTGACCCCCTCATACTGTCGAGAAATGCTTCACACCTGGTGATCAAACCTGCATCGGCACTGTGTTCGTCAATTTCAAGCTCGAGATAAGGTTTGCCTGCCATTTCTTCATGCACAAAATGAGACAGGAACGAATCAGGACCACACCGGTAATTACTCATGTAAACAGCATGAATTTTTTTATCCCTTCCGATGATCCTGGAAGCCGCAAGAATACTTTTTCCGTTGGGCCAGTACATCTGACGGTAATCCTGTGTAATATGTTCACCTGATATGGGCAAAAATTCCGTCGGAATCGGTATCACATCCAGATTGATCAATTTTTCAACCAGGTTCATATTCAACGCAGGATCCCCGGTATTATAAGGCCTGCCAAGAATTACAACGCTTTCTTTGTCATCAGGAAGGTTATCCAGCACTTCCTTTCCCCTTATTTCAAGGCTTTGTTCATATTGCGTCTGCAACCGGTCAGCTTTCATAATGGCATCGACGACTTTTTTCCGGGGTACTTTAAATTTCTCCCACATGAAATCTGACAGGTCCTTGTTCAAAACTTTGCCGAAATATTTGAAATTAAGTGCGGGTATCAGCAACTTCTGCCGGTCTTCCGGCGAGAGTGCAGTTTTTACCATAAAAGGATAGGTTTGTACATAGGTACAATTGTAGTTATAAGTTGGATCGTCCTTTTCAGCTTTTTCAGTAATGATAAAAGGTGTAAAAATATAATCAACCTGTTTTTCAAGCAAATCATAAATATGTCCGTGCATGACTTCCACGGGCAGACAAGTTTCGGCAACAATCACATCAAGAGACCTTTTCATGAGTTTGTTATCCGTTTCAGACGACACCACTACACGGAATCCCAGTTCTTCAAAAAATGTCCTCCAGAAAGGGAATTGCTGGTAAAATAACATCAGTGCCCTTGGAATGCCAATGGAAATTCTTTCATCTTTTTCTTCCTCTTTATAATCGCCCATCAACATGTTTAAACGCTCATCAAAATAATTGGGTATACCCCGGCCTTTGTTTTTACGTTCCTCCACTTCGAATATTTCACATCGTGCTCCATAAAACAGGGGCCTTTTCTCTCCTTCTATCCTTACCCGTCTGATCTCACAAAAATTGGGACATTTCTTGCAAATAAACTTATCGACCGTATAAGGAATTTTACTGATATCCCAGCCTTTAAACCTGGTATTTATTTTGTTTTCCTTCACATGATCCCTGGCCAGCATCGCTGCACCGATAGCCCCAGTTACATCGAAGTGAGGGGGTACGTATATTTTTTTACCTGTCACCTTTTCAAAGGCAGCAACAACAGCCTTATTATTGGTAACCCCGCCCTGAAAGAGTATATGATTGCCGATCCTTTTCTTCCCCACCACCATGTGAATATAATTCAGAACAATGGAATAGGCCAAACCACCGACCAGGTCCTCTGTGATTGCACCTTTTTGCTGGTGTGAGTTCAGGTCAGATTCCATAAAAACAGTACATCTATCGCCGAGTGCAGTAGGTTTCTTTGACTGAAGTGCCAGGTTTCCAAACTCTTCAATTATATTGATACCGAGTTTTTCTGCCTGTTCTTCCAGGAATGATCCGGTTCCGGCAGCGCAGACTTTATTCATTTCAAAATCAACAACCACACCACTGTCAACACTTATATATTTTGAATCCTGCCCTCCGATTTCAAATATGGTGTCTACCTCTTTATCATAAGCAATTGCTGCAGTAGCCTGGGCGGTGATCTCATTGCGTATCACGTCGGCCCCGATAAAATCACCGGTAAGATAGCGACCTGAACCCGTTGAACCGGCAGCTTTAACAATAACCTTATCGCCAACCTCATCAAAAATTTCCATCATGCCACGCCTGATAGCATCCAAAGGCTTACTGGCAGTGGGAAGATACCTTCTGGCAACAACCTGGTTATCATCGTCTATTAATACGACATTTGTGCTTAATGAGCCTACATCCAGTCCAAGGTATACCTCTGTCATCTTTTCCCCGTCAGGCAATATCCTGATATCTTTATTAATAATGGTATCAGGATTCCTGAGAGGTTCCAGATGCTTTTCATTTGTATCTCCGCTTTTAAGATATTTATCCAATCCTTCTAACCCTTTAAATACTGCTTTTGCTTTAGCATCAGTATAAAAAGTATGCAACACTGCGCCAATAGCTCCCATTGAAGCATAATATTCAGGAATAATCAAATCTTCCTTACCAGCATGGAGAATTTCCCTGAAAGCCCTGACAACTCCAATATTGGCTGCAACACCACCCTGAAAGATTACCGGAAGCTCAAGCTTTTTCCCCTTGGCCATTGAGCTGATAAAGTTCCTTGCAACAGCAAAACAGAGTCCGGCAACAATATCATGAACCGGAGTTGCTATCTGTTGTAAATGGATCATGTCACTTTTTGCAAAAACACTGCACCTGCCTGCAATCCTCGGAGGATTTTCTGATTTCAGTGCCAGTTCACCAAATTCATTTTCAATGGAAACTCCAATTCTTTTCGCCTGCTGATCAAGAAATGACCCTGTGCCGGCAGCACACAGGTTATTCAGCTGAAAATCCAGAAGCCGGGATGACTTTCCCTCTGAAGACTCCATAAAAATAAGCTTTGAATCCTCTCCCCCCATCTCAATAATGGTTTTTACGCCCGGATAAAATTCTGATACAGAAGTCGATTGAGCAATGATTTCATTTACATAGTAACCGCCCATCAATTCCGAAGCAAGTTTGCCTCCGCTTCCTGTAAGTGATAAACTTTTTACAGGATAGTCTCTGTACTCGTTGAGTAATTCTCCGAGAACTTCCCTGAGCCTGTGAAAAGGCTTACCATGACAATAATCATAACGGTTTTTGACGATTCTTTTATGACTGTCGATTAAAATAGTATTCAGGGATATTGATCCGATATCAATGCCCAGGTGAAGTTCGGTACCCTCAGGAATCTTTTCTTTGCCATCCGGCAATGATGGGTTTTGTTTTGTGTTATTCATTATTGAAAAGAGTGATTTTTATGTTGTTATATTATATACTTATCAATGATCGTTGGCTAATATCAATAACTGAGATTTAAACTCATTATCCTCTTCCTCTTCCTCTTCCGCCTCCCATTCCACGGCCACCTCCGATTCCCATCCCTTTTCCGGGGCCACTTCCTCTGCCGTTCCCCATTCGTCGGCCTGACCGGAGTCCGATGCCCATTCCAGCACCTCCTGCACGTGCGTCATATTTGCCAAAGGCTTTGCGCGCTGAATGAATACTGTCTTTTAATGTCGGATACTTCAAAGGTTCGACCTCTCCATTTCTGACTTTCTCCACAGCCAGTGACACAGGCATATTCCGGCACTGATAAAGAATAAACCCAGACGATACCATTTCATCAAAAGAAGAAGGCCCGATATTGCCAACAATCACTTTTTTAATATCACGGGTGATAAACTGTTTGATATTAAGCCCTGATTCATCAGCCTGTATTCCGGGAAAGGCTTTATATTCCATAGTCAGCGGATCAACAACAAGAAAAAAAACGGCATGACCAAATCTCCCCGACACTTTTGCATCCACTGTATCGCCTGACGAAGCAACCAAATATTTTTCCATGGCATGAATTCTTAGTATAATTCGATTATTTTTATCTGTAGATCAAATTTTTAATAGTTTATTTGCCCAACAAAGCATACATAACAAAAAACCAAGACCTAAGATCAAAGATCTAAGATCAAATCTGAACGATACCATCACAACCATCATAACAACCATAACCATCACAACCGGCAACTTATAATCGGCACCGGGTTATTTATTGTAAAACCAAAGTTAAAACACTGATTATATGATTATAAACTATTGATTGACGGTTATGGTTTTGCCTGCTGAACATAACAACTGTTTATTAAAACACTTTTGATAATACGATAAACACAGCCAGTCCCACCCCGCTTATAAACGCATAGCTGGAATGTTTTTTTTCCTCTCCTCTTGCCTCAGGCAAAAGATGGGAAGATGAAATATAGATCAAAACACCGGCTGTGAAACCCAATATCAAACCCAGGGTGCTTTGGCTAAGCTGATTGATGAGCGGATAAGCAACAAACGCTCCCAGCGGAGTAGTGAGGCCTGCCACCAGGAATGCATATAGCATGGCTTTTTTTTCTTTCACCCCACCCTTCAGGAAAAAGGTATAAGTTATGATTCCCTCTGCAAATTCATGAATTACCAACCCGGTTGCAGCCAGAAAACCAGTGAGAATGCTGATACTGAATGTTACCGTATAAACAATGCCGTCGATAAAAGAGTGAATGCCGATACCTTCTGCTGCTACAATGCCAAAAGCAAGCACTTCTTTCTGCGTCCTTTTTTTGATCAATTCATTGGAGAAAAACATAAACAAATAACCCAGCAATGCCATAAACCCGGCATAAAAATTCTTTTGTATTGCCTGGGGCATTGCCAGCATCAGTGGAGTCGATATCAAAACGCCGGCAGCAAAACACATAAAATATGGCTTGGCTTTTTCAGCCCATTCCCTGAATTTGTGGAGTATTAAAATGCCAACACCGTTAATGATTGCTGCAAGAATTGCAAAAACCAGTATCCATATGAACGTATTCGAATCTGCTGTCATTTTTAACTGTGGTTTGTATAATTGTTAAAAATACAATGAATTATCTTAATTCAAATCAATCTTTTTTTCAATCCATCGTTAAGTATTTTTTCTCACCGGCATAAACAGTTACCTTAAGCCAGTTTTCGGGTTCAACATAAGGACAGGCATAATATTCGCTATAGGCACACCAGGGATTATAGGCCTTATTGAAATCCAGGATCCATTTTCCATCTGTTGTATAATGCTCTCCAACATCGAGATCTATATATCTCCCTGCGCCGTATGTTTCTTTGCCACTGGTTTTATCACGAAAAGGAACAAAAAGGCCTTCTTCTCCCGAATGGCTCTTATATGCCTGAAGCACGCACTCTTCTCCTTTTATCCTGAATAAAAATTCACCCCATCTGAAAAATTTTCTTACATTACCTTTTGTATCATTGATCTTTAAAATCTTTTTCTCGTTGTGTTCATGAAGTTTCAATTCAAACTGCACATCAGGATCAGGCGGATAGTAATTGAGTCCTGAAAACTGCTGACGGTAAAAAAACGGTATTGGTGAGTCAGAATGATTCTTAAAGAACAAGTCTTTTTGATTGCGTTCTTCAATTATCGTATTTTTCCAAATATTAACGTCCATGATTTACAAATTTTAATTTAATGCCGGATCTGGTCTCATTATGATTTATACTTTTCGATATCCTTATTATCCGATTCAATAAGCTGTTGCCAGGTTAATTCATCAGGTTCCCTTTCCTTCATACTTTTTGCAAAAGCAAGGTTGGTGTTCAGTGAATCAATAAACTTTTCTTTAGCTGTCCACAGGCCAAGGCTTGGTGATGGAATAAAATAAAAATCTTCTCCATGCAATTGATGCATACCTTCTTTGCGTGATTCAGGTTTATAATTCTTTAATGCTGCAGCTAAACTGATATAATCAAAACCGACTCCTTCAACTTCATCGGGAGAGAGTTTACCCGGCGCATATGTAATTGTAAACCGCCCTTCGGAAGAACCGTGTATCAGGTGTGCCGCAGCATGTCCAAGATCGTGTAATTCCGGATCACTATTGTATAATTTTAATGTATTTGACGTTCCTTTGTAACCATATTTACGGATGAGCAGGTCAACTTCTTTTTGTTCCCCGAAGCGCTCAACGCCGGGGGCAATAATTATAAGTTCACCGCCATCAGCAATAACTTTGCGTGTACGGTATATGGCTTTGTTGGCTACCCATGTACTTTTAAACTCATTTGCATCCATCATACACACCACCTTTTTTAAGGGTTTTTCAAATACATGTATGGTGTGTTCACGTGCATATTGGGCTGCTGCCATGTAGGTGCTGTTATCTTCGCCAACATACAGGCCTGTTGTTTTAAACTCTCCTTCATTGTTATAAGTTTTAACAATCAAAACATATACATCAGGCACATTTTTCAGGTAGTCCCTCTCTGCCATAATATAACAACCCCTCAGAGGGGTTACGATTTGCCCCAGGTTATCCTCAATACCATAGGCAGCCGCCATCAGATGTGAGGCACATATGGTTGATTTACCTCCCAATCCGATAAAATAGTTTTTATTGTGATTGGCAAAACCCAATACCTCATGCGGAACAACCTGGCCTATATTCACTACCAGATCATAACCGCCCCCGGTTACAGCCCTGTTAACCTCAACAGGAACAGACCAATCAGCACGCCCGTTGGTAACATATTGAACAAATTCCTTACTGATTTCCCCCAGTTTTATGCAGGATGACTTCCAGTCATGAACCTGAAAACACTTCCCGGGAATGTCCCCGAACATCCATTGGTTTTCTTTTCGGCTATGCGGCACATGTTGCCCCAACGTAGGGATAACATCAACATGGCATTGGCGGCCCAGGATATGATACAGCATGTTGGTTATGTACCCTGCACCTGAATGATAACGGGTGATATCGGGAGGTAATAACAACACCTTTCTTATGGAACGGTTAAAACGTTTACCGGCCTCATCTACCAAACGTTTCATCATTTCCAACTGCGTTTTTTCGGTAACCGGTTGTCCTTCTTTGCAGAACCACATAACAACGAGATTTTTTATTGTTTTTTATCAGTTTGATCAATTTCATTAATAAGGTTTTTCCCTATAATTTCATGATCTCGGGTATTCTTGTCTTTCGGGTTATTTCTGCGATTGCGTTTATTTCTTTCAGCAATTCTTCTGATATGGGCACTTCTATTTCTTTTTTTGAAAAAGCAACTTCTTTCATTCTGTCAATCCTAAGAAAGAGTTTCATGGGTTTTTCCATTCGGGTAAACATCAGGTTATCTGCTGCATCTTCCAGTATTTTGATTTCATCAGCAAGCGCACTGGTGCTTACAGCAAAAGCATACGTAAGGCTTTTATCGTGATGCAAAAAACCCTTCAGTTTATCCAACATGCGATCTTTATAAGTTTTGGAAAAAAGCAGCAGGTTCAGGGCAGAACCAAAAACCATAGTGCCCAGTTCTGATTTGACCAGCATATTTCCGGCTTTTTCAACAGCCTCATCCCAAGTTTCAGGGTTTACCATATTCGCCTTGAGGGTATGATCGTCAACTATCTCACATCCATTGACAGCTGGATCAAACTGAATATATGCAATTTTCCCCTGATAGTCGTTAAGATCCATATTGTATAGCTTTTTCATGGCCGTTTTTACCAGTTCACCCGATGGATATTGCAATGGAATACCAATCAAAGAACCGCCTGCTTTCAGCCATGCATCCAAAAAGGCAAACTCTACCAGTGGCTTCCCTGTTCCACCAGGACCGCTTATCAGGGTTGACGAAGGCACCAGTATACCTTCCGGTAACAACTCTTCAAGCCATTTAATATTTGTTTTTAGTTTAGTCATGATTTTTGATGATTGGAATAGTCCTGTTTAAAGTATTTAAATCAACAAATTAATGTTTATCATAATCAGCAATATTATATTCCTTCGCCAGCAATTTTTAAACCGCATTCAGGGCATTTCCCATCTTTGATATGATTCCTTGTTACCCCAAAACCCTGACGTTCAATCAGCAAAGCTCCACATAGAGGACATTTGGTATCTGATTCACCAGGTAATGCAATATTGCCTATATAAACAAAATAAAGCCCTTCTTCCAGACCAATGTTTTTGGCCATTTGTAAAGTTTTTACCGGCGTTGGAGGTATATCTTTCATTTTATACCCGGGGAAAAACCGGCTGATATGCCAGGGCACATCCTTCCCTAATTCAGCAACTATAAAATTTGCCATCCTGCGTATTTCTCCGGGATCATCATTAATGCCGGGAATAATCAAACTGGTCACCTCGAGCCAGATCCCCATTTGTTTTATTCTTTTCAGGTTATCAAGCACAGGCTGTAACCGGGCGCCTATAATCTGCCGGTATGTTTCATCCCGAAATGCTTTCAGATCAACATTTATCGCATCGAGATAAGGATTGATCATATCAAGCATTTCGCTGGTCATATATCCGTTTGACACATAAATATTCTTAAGTTCTGCTTCATTTGCCAATCGGGCAATATCAAAACTATATTCGAAAAATATGGTGGGTTCGGTATAAGTGTATGCAATGCTTGTGCAATTGGTTTGTAATGTATTTTTTACTATCTGTTCCGGTGTTATAATATTCCCCGATTCCAGAATTTCATAACTGCTGACTTGCGAAATATCCCAATTCTGGCAGAAACGGCAGCGAAAATTACAACCGGGAGTAGCAATTGAATAGGCTTTTGACCCGGGATAGAAATGATATAATGGTTTTTTCTCTATCGGATCAATATGTTGTGCAATTGCCCTGCCATACACTTTAGTATAGAGAATACCGTTAATATTCTCTCTTACCTTGCATATTCCTGCTTTTCCGTTGTTAACCACACAACGGTGGGCACAAAGGACACATCTGATTTTTTCGTTATCAAGCTTTTGGTATAATAAAGCTTCCTTCATAATACGGCCAACATTCTGTCAAGTGCAATTGCTGCTTTCTCGCTCGTTTCTTCAGGAACATCTATTTTATATTCCATTCTCTCCAGTGCCTGTTTTATTTTTTCCAGGGTGATTGTATTCATTCCTTCACAAAATGAATTGACACCGTAAAATTGTTTATCAGGATTATCTGATTTCAAACGGTATATAAAACTTTCTTCAGTTCCCACAATGAATTCCTTTTTGAAAGACTTTTTAACATATTCAGACATCTGCGAAGTACTGCCTGTAAAATCGGCCATATGCCTTACAGGCGTTGTACATTCCGGATGAACAATAATTTCGGCTTCGGAATGTTTTTCTTTTAACTGTTGTATTTTATTGCTCTTAATGTTCTCATGTACATAACAATACCCGTCCCACAGGTGAATATCTTTATTTGTTCGTTCAGCCACATATGCCCCCAGGTTTCGGTCAGGTACAAACAAGACCGAATTATAATTTAAGGAATTAACAACATCAACAGCATTAGCCGAAGTGCAACAAATATCAGATACGGCTTTTACCTCTGCAGAACTATTCACATAACTCACAATGGCTAAACCGTGATTTTTGTTTTTCAGATTTAAAATCTGTTCACGGGCAGCCATATCTGCCAAACCACATCCTGCATTTTTATCAGGCAGAAGGATAGTTTTATAGGGATTCAGGATGGCTGCAGTTTCTGCCATAAATTGAACACCGCAAAAAACAATTACATCCGCTTTTGTGTTAACAACCCTCCTGCTTAAATCCAATGAATCGCCCACATAATCGGCAATATCCTGCACTTCCCCGTGCTGGTAAACATGAGCCAGGATAATAGCATTGCGTTCTTTTTTAAGCTGCTGAATTGATGCTGTCAGTTTCTGAAGGATTGTCATAACTGTTGTTATTCGTTATAAACATCTGGTACCAAACAGCACCGTTCCTATTCTGACAATATTGGCCCCTTCCTCAACGGCTATTTTGTAACTGTTGCTCATTCCCATTGACAAAAAACGCATTTCAACATGAGGAATCCCGGCATTTTTTATCCGGTCAAATACAGATTTGGTAGCCCTGAAATAAGGCCTTGCATCTTCGGGATTACCAAAACGCGGTCCCATGGTCATTAATCCCTGTATGCGTAAATGCGGCAAATCGTGTATTTTCATAATCAATTGACTTACATCTTCAGGTAATACACCGGTTTTATTTGATTCTTTCCCGCTGTTAACCTCAATAAGCACAGGCATGACTTTACCGGTTGAAGCACATTTTTTATTCACTTCCAAGGCAAGTTCAACAGAATCTATTGTTTCAATCATATCAAAAAGCCCAATTGCTTTCTTAACCTTATTTTTTTGCAGATGGCCTATCATGTGCCACTTTACAGCTTCATCAATGAACGGGTGCATTTGTTCAGCTTCCTGCACATAATTATAACCAATTACTTTAATACCTGCATTTATAGCTGCCTGGACTTCTTCAGGTAATCGTGTTTTCGCCGCAGCCACCAGTAAAACATCTGAAGGAAGTGATTGCTGTATAGCTGTTACATTCTGTTTAATAAGGGTTAAATTGTCATTCTCCATTATCGTTTAAACTTTTTATTCTCCATGGATACGCTTCTTTTTCTCAAGTAATTCCTCTTTGCTTTCCTTATACCTGGGATCAGGAATTATTGCGTCCATAGGACAAACACTTACACATTGCGGTTCATCATAAAAACCTACACATTCTGTACACAAATCAGGATTGATAACATAAATATCACTCCCTACTGAAATTGCTTCATTTGGACATTCATCTATACAAATGCCACATGCAGTGCATTCATCAGTAATCATTAAAGCCATAATATACCTCCGGTTTTTTATTGAATAAATTAGTAAGGAAACCATATAACCAATACCAAGGCTCCCTTTTTTGACTCAAAAGGCCCATGATTTTCATGGGCTTTAAAACTTCGATATGTTCCTTCGTGGAATACTTTTCCCTCACTTATATACTCTCCTTTAAGTATTAAGTGTTGTTCAGCATGTATATGCGAGTGAGCTTCCATATAAAAACCTGCAGGAAAATTTAATAAAACCGTTTTCACACCATCTTCATCATGCAAAACTCTTTTCCTTGTTCCGGCCGCATATTCCGAGGCATCGCTCCATTCTGCATTATTAAGCAGATTAATGATTTCTTTCATGTTATTTCTCCTCATCTTAAAGAATAAAACCCTTGTTTTGATAACGACCAGTAAATCATAATCTACATATGACTTATTAAAAGACTATCATCGTAATAATTGTATATAAAGATACGTCAACATCCGTTTAAAAAACCAAGAAGTAAATTTAAATGAACTTATGTTCATTTAATAATTATTCGTATTATTTTTGATAAATATTTTCAGTTTAAAGATTATTTATACCAATATTTTCAAATTACAGGCTTTATTTGATAACAGAATTTTAATATTAACAAACTATAATAATAGTCGTATAAAGTTTGGGAGAATAATTGGTTTATTATTCAAAACAGTAAACAAATAAAACGAACATATGTTCAATTATTATAAAAAAAACCGAGCCTTAATTATATTTCAGGAATGAACATAACAAATTTCTAAAATGATCATCAATGAAGAAGATCAGAATAGATAAAACTGAAAGGTTATTATGAAAATCAAATAAAAAGGATAGAATTAATGAAAACAAGTGATTTTTTAATTTTTGGAGCAGGCATTATAGGATTATCCATAGCCCGGGAGATAAAAAACAAATATCCTAAAAGTTCAATTACGGTTATTGAAAAAGAGCCTGAAATAGCAATGCATTCAACGGGAAGAAACAGCGGAGTGCTTCATGCCGGATTTTATTATTCTGCCGATTCATTAAAAGCTAAATTATGTCGCGATGGAAATAAGGCTTTAAAAGAATATTGCCGGGAAAGAAAACTCAAAATAAATCCCTCAGGTAAAGTTGTGGTCACCAAAAGTGAGAGTGAACTGAAGTCATTATTTGAGCTTGAATCAAGAGGTAAAAAAAACGGCGTAGAGGTTGCCATTATTGACGAAAAGCAATTATTTGAAATAGAGCCGAATGCCAAAACCTTTCAATATGCCCTGTACTCTCCAACTACAGCCACAGTTGATCCCATCGAAATATGCACGACCATTAAAAATGAATTAACCCAAAAAGGAGTCTTGTTCATTTTTAATGAGGGTTATCAAAAAAAACTAAAAAACAATGTGATCAGAACAACAAAAGCACAAACCTTTCAGGCCGGAAAAACAATTAATACCGCCGGGTTATATGCCGATAAAATCGCAATGGAATATGGTTATTCAAATAAATATGTCATTATTCCCTTCAAAGGGATATATCTGAAATACACTTTGCCGGAAATACCCATCAGGACTAACATATATCCAGTCCCTAACCTTAAAAATCCTTTTCTTGGCGTTCATTATACCATCACTGTTGAGGGGACCATAAAAATCGGACCAACTTCTATCCCTGCATTTTGGAGGGAAAATTATAAAGGCTTTTCGCAACTTAAACTAAATGAGTTATTTTCAATTCTGGGTTGGGAAAGCATGTTATTCCTGAAAAATGCTTTTGGATTTCGCGATCTGGCTTTTGAAGAAATAAAAAAATACAATAAGCAGTATTTTATCTCACAGGCCACATCCCTTGTAAAGGAAATAAATAAAAAAGGTTTTACAGAATGGACACGTCCCGGTATTAGAGCCCAATTGCTTCATAAGGAGACTCTCGAACTTCTGGATGATTTTGTAATAGAAGGTGATACCAATTCCGTTCATATATTGAATGCCGTTTCACCTGCTTTTACATGCGGCTTCACTTTTGCTGAACTTGTTTTCAAAAAATACATTGATATTTAAAATACTCAGTTAATCCAGAACAAAAATTACATGAAAAACCAATAAGGATCATCCCATCTCAGCAATCATGTGTTTATTTGCTTTTACTTTATCATCCAATATTACCTTAATTTGAGCCTCTTGCGGAAGAAAAACATCCACTCTTGAACCAAACATTATAAATCCCAGTTCATCGCCCTGTTTCACCCTATCACCTTCTTGTACATTACAGATTATACGCCTGGCAACTATACCGGCTATTTGCCTTATCAGTATCAATTCCCCCTTTAAAGTTTCAATGACAACAGTGACACGTTCATTTTTCAGGCTTGATTTAGGATTCCAGGCTACCAGGTATTTCCCGGGATGATGCTTTGAATAGACCACCTTACCTGAAACAGGGATTCTGTTTTGGTGAACATTAAATACTGACATAAAAATGGAAACTTTCTTACATGCCGTTTTTAAATACTCGTCTTCGAATACTTCTTCATTAGCCACAATTTTACCATCGGCAGGAGAATAAATAACAGTTTCGTCAGTAACAAAACTTCTGTTTGGAATACGGAAAAAAGCCAGAATAAAAACATACAGGAATACACTGATAAATGCCAGAATGGCGGAAAAAAATGCTAAATTGACCTGCCATATTATGAAAACAATATTAACAAGCAATATTACTGCTGCTATTATTATCAATAAAGGACAGGCCTTTTTATATATATGCATGTCAATAATTTTATAGGTCAATAATTCGTTTTGCGCTTTCATATGGAAGTCCCAACACAACTTCATTTTCTTCAATCCCTCCGTATTTTCTTGAATCAGGACAACCAAATGAAAGACTCACAGTCTGGTTTATATAACAATTGGCAAACACATTGCCGCAAACCGATAATAATGAAAAAGGGGGGATTGAAGGTGTTATCTTATGTTCTGCCAATGTATGTATAATGGATGTAATTCTATCCGGCTTTACATATATAATATATAAATCAGGTCTTGTCTCTTTTTCCATGTATTTTGTCATGCCCAGGTTGATATGCCTTATATTCTTCAGGATTGGTATAGTTTTCAGAACATTAATGACATAAGCAACAGGAATTTTATTCTTCTCCGAAATGGTTCTGGCAAGTTGTCTTTCATTATTATCAAAACCTATACACCTTCTGGCACCGGGGCAGCCTAAATTACCAATTACAAGCCTTACCGGAATATTAAACGAATGGTTCACAGCCTCACAAAACTTCATTTGTTTCGTGGGCACATTAATAAATTCGTTTGTTTCTCCATTTACATTAATGGCAGAACATTTTGGGCCGAAGATATTTTTAAGTTCATTGATCATCTCCAACCAGCAATTTATATTTCAGATAAAATGTTTATCTGAGGTCAGCCGGGCCATAAACATCCATATCGCTGTAATCCAGGTTTTCACCAGCCATTCCCCAAATAAAAATATAATTTGAAGTCCCCGCCGCACTGTGGATTGACCAGTTTGGAGATATGACGGCTTCTTCGTTTTTCATCCAGATGTGACGGGTTTCCTGCGGTTGTCCCATATAATGACAGATAGCCTGACCTTCAGGCACGTTAAAATAAAAATATGCTTCCATTCTCCGGCTATGGGTATGTGCCGGCATCGTGTTCCATACACTTCCGGGTTTTAATTCTGTCATCCCCATTTGTAACTGACAGGTTTTTACAACACTATTAACCATCAATTTGTTAATCCTTCGGGCATTAGAAGCTTCCAATGAACCCATTTCTGCAACTTCCGCATCCGCCAGAGAAATCTTTTTAACAGGATACGCAGTATGCGCCAGCGCCGAGTTCATGTAAAAATGTGCCGGCTTGTTTTTATCTATGCTTTCAAATACTATATCTTTATTACCCGAACCTATGTACAATGCTTCTTTAAAGTCTATTTCGTATTTTTTGCCATCGACTGAAACAGAACCTTTGCCTCCAACATTAATAATACCCAATTCGCGACGTTCTAAAAAGAAATTTGCCTTTAAAACATCGACAGTTTCAAGAACAAGACTTTTGGTAACTGGTACTGCACCCCCGACAATAAAACGGTCATAATGTGAATACACCAGATTAATAACATCGTTTTCCATTAAATTCTCAATTAAAAACTCCTGCCGTATCCGTTCAGTATCATACTGTTTAAAATCGACAGGGTGCGTTGAAAACCTTTCACTGATTTTTGTTGTCATAACAATTGGTTTTAATAAATAAAAAATATCTGTGTTTTAGAATCACTTTATATATGTAATAAAATTGTATTTATACCAATACAGCATAATTCAGAAAATCAAAACAGGAATTAATATTTCATCCGATTAAAAAATTGGCGTTTTACCGCAACTCAGCCTGATATAAAACTGACATTTGTCTCAAAACCAGAGGCAAATGGTTTAATGTCAAACAAAGGCGTTTCGTTAAAATAGTCATTCAGAATATGAATAATGCCAATTGGTTGGTATAAAACTTCATTCATTCCTTTTTGGCTTTAATTACTACAAAACTTCCTTCTCCGTAACCATTTTTTGACATTTGGATTTCCGTTATTGTATTCAACATCCCAAAAACGGTTTGCAATGTAGTTTCTGTTTTAAAACCGGTTTCTGATAAGTATCCGTAAACCTCTTCGGTACTGTAAAAATCAGCATCCTTATAAAAAACACTTTGGTTTCTGTTCCTGAAGTATACTTTACCAACAGGGCTGTTTTTATCGACAAAGCCAATGATAAAAACGCCATTTTTTCTCAATATCCTGTGTACTTCTTTAAATGACTGCAAAACATTATTAACAAAACAAATGGTAGTAACCATCAGGGCAAAATCATAGCTTTCATCAGGATAAGGTAATTCTTCAGCAACACCATCAATTGCATTTATATTTCTTTCACTTGCTTTCTCACGCATAGCAAACGAAGGTTCAACCCCATCCATAATACCAAGCTTTGAGGCAAATATCCCGCTCCCAACACCTATTTCAACACCATTGCACTTGGCAGGCAACACTTTTTGTATCGCTGCCAGTTCCGATTGAAAAACAAAGCGGTTATCAATAAACCACTGTTCATATTCAGCCAAATGCTCATCGAATGGTTTAGTCTTTGCCATTTTTTTTATATATATTCAGACCTCAAAATTAAATGAACTTATGTTCATTTTAAAATTATTTAGACTAATTTTGAATAAAGATTTTGTCATGATCATTTCAAAGCTATACGAAAAATAGCCCCGGTTAGAATACTACAGCGGAAAACAGATTGTTTTATTTGGTTGAGAACAAGAATAAAATCTGGCCTTTAAAACATAAATACGTTTTATCATGGAAATAGAAGTTTTAAAATCGAAAATCCACAGAGCAAGGGTTACCGATGCTAATTTAGATTATATCGGAAGCATAACCATTGATGAGGACTGGATAAAGCTTGCCGGTTTATATGAATATGAGAAAGTACAGGTCTTAAATATCAATAATGGTGAGCGGTTTGAAACCTATGTTATCAAGGGAGATAAAGGCAGCCATGATATTATCTTAAACGGAGCGGCAGCCCGTAAAGTACAAGCTGGCGATTTGGTCATTATTATGGCTTATACCCGTATTGAAAGCAGCGATATTGAAAAACTAAAACCAAAAATCATTTATGCTGAGGACTATTATTAATAAGGGACTGAATGAAGCAGATAACAGCCATACGCACCAAATTAATGATGAAAGATATATGTTTCCTGCCTGCATCAGTTCAAATAAGAGAAAAAAGACCTTGACAATACTTGAGGGACTAAATGAATTCCATAATAATATTTATATCGATCATTACGATAAACCTCCAGCAGAATTGTTGAAACCTATGGCTTCTTTAAAGTGTTGTTCACACTATTTACCGGCAATATTCAGATAAACAAACAGCTTATTATATTGTTATTCCTTTAAGAAAAACGTTCAATCCATCAATGGCTTACTGTTTTAGCGGTCAGGATTATTGAACTGTAAATTTGATTATTTTTAAAACATAAAATCATGGCTTATACATTACAAACAGGACAGAAAGCACCGGGTTTTAAATTGCCGGCAACAGACGGAAAAACGTATGAACTTTCCGGTTTCAATGACAGCCGATACCTGGTAATATTTTTTACCTGCAACCATTGTCCCTATGTGAAGGGCTCTGATGAAATAACCAGAAAAACTGCGGAAAAATTTATTCCAAAAGGCGTAAAATTTATCGGCATCAATTCAAACAGTGAAAACACATATGAGGAAGACAGCTTCGAAAATATGGTAAAGAGAATGGAACATTACCGGTTTCCCTGGCTTTACCTGTACGACCGGTCGCAGGAAACTGTAAAAGCATACGGGGGACTGAAAACGCCTCATTTTTTCGTTTTTGATGAAAACAGAACATTGGTATACACAGGCCGGGGTGTTGACAGTCCGAGAGACACTTCAAGAATGACTGTTAATGACCTCGACAGGGTATTGACAGAATTAACTGAAGGCAGGCCGATTTCAGTTTCAGTAACAAATCCGATCGGCTGTAATATTAAGTGGGAAGGGAAAGACGCCCATTGGATGCCGGCAGAAGCGTGCGACCTGGTATAAAAATACGGACATGAACAACAGCATTGTATTGTATGACAACACCTGCCGGTTGTGCAATAGTACTGTACATTTCCTTAAAAAAGCCAATACGGTTGGGAAAATACGGTTTATCCCTGTAAATTCATCGAAAGGGGAAGATTATATCCGTGCATATCATATTAAAAACAATGACAAAAATTCAGTCATTCATATCCGGGAAGATAAATACTATACAAAATCGGAAGCTGTGCTGTCTGTCCTTAGAATTTATAAAAATTACAAAATACTTCAAACTGTGCTTTGGCTTGTTCCAAAATATTTTCGTGATTTACTGTATGATTTTATTGCCAAAAACAGATATATATGGTTTGGTAAAACCAAATATCATTAGCTTTGTGGCTGATCGATACAGACAAATGACCTCATACCATAAACATTAAACTGAAACATGCGATTCATCGGAAACATTATCTGGCTTTTATTTGGCGGATTTTTAACCGCCGTGGAATATGTACTGGCGAGCGTTGCCCTTATGATCACCATTATTGGCATTCCGTTTGGCCTTCAGACGCTTAAACTGGCTGTGCTCGAATTATGGCCTTTTGGTGCTGATATCCGTACACGCGAAAACCAACCCGGTTGCCTGTCAACCCTTATGAACCTCATCTGGATATTTGTGGGGGGCATCTGGATTTTCCTTACCCACATTTTCTTCGGCATCCTCCTGGGTATTACCATCATCGGCATTCCCTTTGCAAAGCAGCATTTTAAACTGGCACACCTTGCCCTTACCCCTTTTGGGCGTGAAATTGTTTATCCGTAAAAATTTTTGTTGTAATGAGTTCAATAATTATTGTATTTGTATGATTAAATCCCTGTATGATGACGAACAGGTTTTGTCAGGAAATTCTATATTTACACTCCTGTTTCATATCGTCTATTAAAACAAAATCATTATGATCAGAAATTGCTTTCCCATGTTTATTCTTCTCCTGTCCATGACACAGAACATATTTGCATCAGACCCCGAAACCTGGGGACAGGGATATTATGAAGCCCTGTATACTGTATCTGTTCCCATGATTGATGGTTCCGGCAATGAAAGTTGCTGGGATTCAGCGGTATGGAGACCCATCGATCAGCTTTGGATCGGATCACCATACACGGTTGAAGATTATTCCGGGCGGTTTAAAGCATTATGGACAACTTCACGGGTTTACGTGCTGATAGAAGTTGTTGATGACTCCCTGAGACTGCAGTCCCCCACACTTGAAAATGTCTGCAGTAATATTTACAACTATGATTGTGTTGAAATATTCATTGATGAAAATCATTCACGTGATGTAAGCTATGCCAACTCTCACAAGGCATTTGCCTACCACATGGACACACTGGGAAGCGTCTGTTATGCCAATGGTTCAGTTGGCTGGGAAAGACTCGATGATCATATCTTTTACAAAATGACACGCATCTCCGGAGACACATTTCATTATGAATATGAGATAAAGATCTTTGATGATACCTACGTCTATGGCTTAGAAAGCACGCCGGTTATATTGACGGAAGGCAAACTGATGGGCTGGTCGATTGCATACAATGACAACGACATGGGTAGCACACGCCAGAATATGATCGGTTCAAAGTTTGTACCGGGAGATACGGACTATGAAAGAAATATAAGTTATTATAACGCATCGGTTTTTGGCGATCTCAAACTGGTTATGGAATACGAAGAGGTTTCATCCGTTGAAAATATAACCAATCCATTTCATTTTAAAATTTTTAAAAAAGGAAGTGAACTGGTTATTTCCCTGCAGAATGCAAAACAGGGGAGCATGCAGATACAATTATTCGATTCGTCAGGCAGGGCATGCAGGAAAGGGTCCGTTGGTGTCTCATCCGGCGCCATAGAGCAATGCATTAACATCGCCGGTCTGCCAGGCGGCTTGTATATCATTACAGTCACTGGTGCAAACAGCCGGTATGATCATAAAATAGTATTATAAACCACTTCATGATCATGATAAGAATATTTTTATATTTACCGTTGTGATTTATTTCATCATTAAACATGCAAACTAAGGATTTTAAGAGTTAAATCATTGACATAAAGGCACTAAGGCACAAAAATATACAAATAGCATTCTTTGTAAAAGCTTCGTGGCTAAAACACCAATTCTTAATTTCCATTAAACAATCAATAATATGGCATTCTTTGGACCAGTCAGCCGTTTTAATGAATTCAGAGACGAATTTATTAAAGACACGGGAAAGCGTGCAGAAGAAGATATGGCGCTTTACGCTCAGTATGTGACGGCACGTTTTACCGACATGAATCACAGGTTACTCAGCAATCTGAGCAATGACATACAGGAGTTGCAGAAGATATTGAAAAAAGTGTAACCTTTTAGTAAACAGTAATCTCTGCCAAACTGTGAAACAAACTGTAATAGTTTTCATTCGGGCATAAAAAATACTCGTTTTTTTATACAAACGTCATCTGTTTTATGACGTTTGTCATAAGTCTCCAACCTATTTTAATATATCGCGTAAATGAATTTGAAAACCAGTTGGAGAAGGAAATATGAACGAGATTTTGATTGAAGCGACGAACTCCACACCTGCCATAGATTTTGATTTGAACGGGCGTTTATTCATTAAGGGACGTTCACTTCCGAATGATGTAAAAGCTTTTTACAAGCCTCTTATCGAATGGTGTATTGATCTGAGTGCCGGATCGGTTGTTATGGATATTTATATTGATTATTTTAACAGTGCCTCAATAAAAATGTTACTGGAAATGTTAAGACGTCTGGATGCCAATAACAAGATAGAAAGTCTGATAGTCAACTGGCACTATGAAGAAGGAGACGAAAGTGTGCTCGAAACCGGCCAGTTATTTGAAGAATTGCTAAGGCGGGTTCCTTTCCGTTACCATGAATATGCTGAAACAACCTGAATTTTGATTTTCCGGATTTACGGATTGACAGGGTTGTTGCTGAACGTACAATAATCTATTATACCTGCCAATTTATCTTTCACTGACCCAAGTGTCCGCTTGTGCCTTTTTAAAACAAACATTTTTCCTTTATCCTGAAAAATAGTTTAATTTAGTGATATCTTGTTATTGTAAAATAAACGTTAAGATGTTATACAACTGCCACATCCACACCTTCAAAGGCGATGATATCCCCCGTGAATTCCTGCCATTGGGACTGGTGAGAATCCTTGCTACCAGGGTGGGTTTCAGAATAATCGGCCGCATCCTGAACTATCTTAATCCCTTCAGCAGTGATGATCTTTTCGACCGTTATGTAAGGTTTGTCAAAATTGGCCGGATGGCATCACAACAGAAGATCTTTGAGCTTTGCCAAAAGTTTTACCCGAAAAAGTCAAAGTTCTTCATCCTTTCCATGGACATGACCTATATGGGCGCCGGAAAGGTGTCCCGGCCCTACGCCGATCAGCTTAAAGAACTGGCAGAGCTGAAAGCAACCTACCCCGACTTTGTCCTGCCCTTTGTCCACGTCGATCCGCGCAGACCCGGTATCATGGAACTTTTAAAGCAATGCATCGAAGAATGGGGATTTACGGGTATAAAGATATATCCCTCCCTGGGATATTTCCCTTATGACGATGACCTGGATCCGGTTTACCAGTATGCCCTGGATAACAATCTGCCCATTATAGCCCACGCCAGTCCTTACAATCCCGTTCATTACAAGGGCAGCAAACGCAAGCTTAAAGAATTGCTTAAAAAAGCAAAAACAGAAATCGACCTCAGCAGCAATAAACGAAAAAGACTTTGCTCGAATTTCGCCCATCCGGATAACTATAAACTCGTCTTTGAGAAATTTCCCGGACTCCGGATCTGCCTGGCCCATTTCGGCTCGCATTATTTCTGGAAAAAATTCCTTGACGAACCGGAAATCGTTGGCAACTGGTTCACCATTATCAGGGAACGGATATCAGAATTTCCCAACCTCTATGCCGACATATCATTCACCCTTTACAACAGGGAATTCTTCCCGCTATTAAAAGTGTTAATGACCGATCCCCTGCTTAAAAAAAGGATATTGCTTGGCTCGGATTATTACATGGTTGAAACCAAATCTAATGAACGCCGGTTTGGGCTTGAGCTGAGAGCCTTGTTGGGAGAAGAAGATTTTAAGGAGATTTCCATGGATAACCCGGTTGCATTTTTAGGGAAAAATGAGACATAGTCGAACGGAAGCAATACCAAACTATTATAAGGGGAACGTATACATTCGACCCCATCCGGGGTCGCTTTTTCGATATTCATATGTTTTGCTATAAACATATGATCCCTCCGGGATCATTCTATCGATAGGCCGCATCGTATAGCGCAGTGTCAGTGGATTTTACTAAAAACTTTCTTCAGATCCCGTTAGGGGTCATATGTTTATAGAAAACATCTGACAAAGATGCAACCGACCCCGTTAGGGGTCATATGTTTTTAGAAGACATCTGACAAAGATACAACCGACCCCGTTAGGGGTTGCATGTTTATAGAAAACATCTGACAAAGATGCAACCGACCCCGTTAGGGG
>JAFGTR010000045.1 GCA_016934055.1 Bacteroidales bacterium
GAAAAGAGCATGCTAAGGGATGATTAACCCGAAGTATGAATCCTTCCTATCTCTTATATTGATGTTTTAACCCCCGAAAATGACCTTCTAAGGTTATAAAATATCTGTATTTTTCGATTAAATAACTGTTTTATATCTATTTATTCGGGTCCGACCCGTTAAAGCGTTAAAGGGTTAAAGCCCGTTAAAGAGACATGGTTAGAGCGCATACCATACCGACAAAGATTTTTGTATCAAAACTCCGTTTACTAGATTTCATATTCTTACCTTTGTCTTTCCTTTGGTAATCCGTATAAAGGAAAATATAACATGCCATACGGGGAACAACACAGACCTCAGTTTCACTTTTCGCCTCCTGCTAAATGGATGAACGATCCGAACGGACTTGTTTATTATCATGGTGAATATCATCTGTTTTATCAGTATTACCCCGGTAATACCGTTTGGGGACCTATGCACTGGGGCCATGCCGTGAGTAAAGACCTGGTACATTGGGATAATCTCTCTGTTGCCCTGTATCCCGACCCGCTGGGTTATATTTTTTCCGGAAGCGCTTTTATTGACGGGAAAAACACTTCCGGTTTACAGACCGGCAAACATCCGCCGATGATTGCATTTTATACGCACCACGACGAATCACGAAAAAAAGAAGGGAGAAAGGATTACCAGAATCAGAGCCTTGCCTATAGCAAAGACATGGGCAGAAGTTTTATAAAGTATAAATACAATCCCGTAATTCTGAATCCTGGTGAAGAAGATTTTCGTGATCCCAAAGTGATATGGAATGAAAACTTGCATATATGGATATTAATACTTACTGCCGGAAAAAAGGTTAAATTCTACCGTTCTGCAAATCTCCTGCAATGGGAATATGTATGTGATTTTGGAAGCGGTACCGGTGAACAAGGCGGTGTTTGGGAATGTCCTGATCTTTTCCCGGTTAAATCAGAAAACGGGACGAAATGGGTACTGGTGGTGAGTATTGTTCAGGGTGCACCCAACGGGGGTTCCGGCACGCAATATTTTATCGGAGATTTCGATGGCCGGAATTTTATAAATGATAATACTGACGATACCACGCTATGGTTGGATTATGGCCCTGATAACTATGCCGGGGTCAGTTGGTCGGATATCCCCGGAGAAGATGGCCGCAGGATCTTTTTAGGCTGGATGAGCAATTGGAACTATGCGGAAAAAGTACCAACAGATCCATGGCGAGGTGCCATGACAATCCCCCGAAGCCTGGCATTAAAAAATACCCGGAATGGTTTACGCTTAACAGCAGAACCGGTTAAAGAACTGGAGAATTTAAGAAGGAATAAGCATAATCTTGAATGGAACACTGATGTTGTTATTCAGCTTTCCGGATTAAATGAAATAATTATGACAGCTAATCTGATCAAAACCACAGCAGAGGATTTTGGATTTATTTTTTTCAACCGACTGGATGAAAAACTGGTGGTGGGATTTAACAGGCTGTCGAATCAATTTTATATCGACAGGACAGGATCCGGAAAAACAAACTTCTCCTTCGCCTTTCCGGGCCGGTTCTACGCACCCCGCATTACAAACGATTCCGGTTTTAAATGGCATTTATTCCTCGATCGTGCTTCGTTGGAATTTTTCGCTGATAATGGTCTTGTTTCGATGACAGAGATCTTTTTTCCGAATGAGAATATTGACCGGGTATCATTCTTTCAGTATAAAGGAAAAGTAAAAATACAGGCGTGTACCCTGTATGAGTTGAAATCAATCTGGCAGACAGACAATACCTGATACACGCCAGTTAAAAAACTGTGGCCAAATACTTTTTCATTAACGGATTTGTGATTTGAGGGGGTAAACATTACACGTTAAACTACCGGCTATTTTGCCACGATATCATCTGTATAATTACCCGGGGTAACTCCGAATTTTTCCTTGAATACCTGGTAGAAATAGGAACGGCTATTAAATCCGGTTTCATAAAAGACTTCAGATACTGTTTTTTCGCCCCTTTTAAGTTCGGCAGCTGCTTTTTTCAATCGAAAGTTTTTAATAAGACCGTGGGGCGTTAATCCGGTTAACGCCTTAATTTTTCTGTAAAGTTGGGTTTTACTCATGGCCATACTTTCACAAAGAGACTCAGCATTCAAATCCGGATTCGACATTTTTTCTTCAATCGATTCAATCAGGCAGGTTAACAGTTTCTGGTCGCCCGCAGCCAATCCCTTAAACAGTTCTGACCGGGACGGATCTTCATTATATTCCCTGAAAGTTTCACGAAACAGTTCCCGGCTGGCTATCAGTTTTTCGATACGCACTATCAGGTGACGCGGGTGAAAAGGTTTGGGGATATATGAGTCGGCTCCCGTTTCCAGTCCCTCAATCCGTTGTTCTATTCCGGCCCTGGCTGTAAGCAGGATCACGGGTATATGACTGGTGTTTATTTCCGTTTTGATGATCCTGGTCAGCGCCAGTCCATCCATGCCGGGCATAATCACATCGCATATCACAAGATCAATCGACTGCTTTTCAAGAATTTCAAGTGCTGTTTTTGCATCATAAGCCTTGTAGATAAAATACTTATCAATAAGAAGGTTTTCAACCAGGTTGCACACTTCGTAACTATCATCAACAATAAGCAATGAATATTCCCGGGTATCGTTTTCAGGCGTTATCCTCTCCTCATCGTTATTATCGAGTATATGGGCTGCTTCAAATTCTTCTGCCACCTTCAGGGCAATCCTCTCACTGCTGGGTTTGTGGATATTATCTGCCAGGTAATCTTCAAAGTCTTCTTTTCTGTTGGGAATGACCACAGTAAACTGGCTTCCTCCTTCGGGTAAATTTTCAGCCGTGATGGTTCCTCCGTGGAGTTCAACAAGGCCCCTCGTAAGCGACAGGCCAACACCGCTACTCTCATGTGACATTCCCGAACCATGTAAGTTGCTCCCGTGACGATAAAACCGGTCAAATATCTTATCGATATATTCCGGTGGAATACCGATCCCTGAGTCACGGACAACCAACCGGAAATTCGCTTCCTGCTCCTCCAGTTCTATTTCTATCTTTCCTCCGGCAGGAGTAAATTTGATCGCATTGCTCACAAGGTTCAGCAGTATTTTTTCGAATTTATCAGGATCAATCCAGGCTTCCAGCACCGGTTTTGAATGTAAAAACCGTAAGTTTACTTTATTAAGTTTGTCATATACTTCGAAAGCCCTTATAAGCTTTAAGATGTATTGAATAAGATCATATCTGGCAACCGATAATTTCATGTTTTTCGTCTCAACTTTTCTGAACTCGATCAGCTCGCTGATGAGTTTCTGAAGCCTGCTGGCATTCTGAAAAATTGACCGGGCATAGTGTCCCAACCGTCTCTTTTCTTTTAACTGGTCATCCAGGACCGCTGCCGGCGCCAATATAAGAGTCAGCGGGGTCCGGAATTCATGAGCAATATCCGTGAAGAACTGTAATTTATACCGGTTAATTTCCTCGACCTTCATTTGTTCCATTTTTACCATTTCCATTTCCTTGCGCTCTTTTACCCTGCGCTTCAGGAAACGTATCACATTAAACAGGATCAGTCCGAAAATCAGGGTATATACCATGTAAGCGACTAAAGTGTTCCAGTAAGGGGGACGTATGATCACAGCGATTTTGCGAATCTCATCACCGAAGATACCGTCTTCGTTTGTAGCTTTCACCTTCAGGATGTATTTCCCCGGAGGAACATTGGTAAAACTGGCCGTCCGTAAATTCCCCACATGGTTCCACTGATTGTCAAATCCTTCAAGATAATAGGCAAACTGGCACTTCTGTGAATTAGTATAGTTCAGGGTGGTAAATGAAATACTGAAAAAATTCTGGTTGTATTTCAATACGATCTTATCAGTAGTATTCAGACTCGTCTTTAAAATTAAACTTGAATCGCCGGGCATCACCAGGTTATTGTTAAGCCTGAACTCACTTAAAAATATCGGCGGAAAATTTTCGGAGGGTTCAATTTCCATCGGATAAAACCAATCCAGCCCGTCTACACCGCCGAAATAGAAGATATTATTTGCAGTATCATTATAAAAGGCACCGTCGGTATATTCTGAATTCTGCAATCCGTCGGTTTTATTAAAATTCAGAAAGACATTTTCTGAAATTATCAGTTTCGAAAGTCCCTGGTTTGTGCTTATCCAGATATTCCCCGCAACATCCTGCATAATGCCGTGAACCGTATTATTGGGCATTCCGCTGCGTTCGGAATAATGTACAAACTGATACGGTTTATAGGAAAGATTTAGAGCACTCAGCCCTCCGCTTGTTCCAACCCATAACGTCTGATTCCTGCCCATACAAAGAGAGAGAATATCATCGTAAATAAATCCCTTTCCTTCCTTACCTCTGACATTATATACCTCGAACGAGTTATTCAGACTATTGAATCGGTGAAGCCCGCCACCACGGGTTCCCAACCAGAGCACGTTGGGACATTCCTCAACAATAGAATACACTATGTCGTTGCGTAACCCCCCGCTTTCCTGGTCGTGTCTGAACTGCCGGAATTTTCTTAGTACATAAACGCCTTTTCTATTTTTAAATACTTCCATATTCACAATTCCATATCCACTGGTTCCCAGCCACATACTGCCAAATGCATCAATACAGATGGAATACACATAACCAAAATCCTGGTCGTTTTCATTAGTAATTTTTTCAGGGAAATGAAATATCTTTCCCGAGGATAACTCCAACATATCGATACCTTCCCCGTCGACACCTATCCAAAGGTTATTGTGTTCATCCATATTTAATGAGAGTACGGCATTATTTGAAAGTCCGTTGTTGACATTATAGGATACTCTCCGGTTATCCGGAGAAATTTTGTTCAGTCCGTCACCGCGGGTACCTACCCATAAATTCCCGGCTTTATCCTTGTATACCGATCGTACTATATTATGCCCGATTGATCCGGACTCACTGCTTCCCTTTTTAATATTATTAAACGGTTTTCCCCTGGTGATATAACGGTATACTCCGTTTCCGTCAGTTCCTATCCATAACAAATCATCAGCAGTCTGTTTTATGGTCCAGATTTTTACTTTTTTCGAGAAAAGATCAGACATATTTTCATCCATCAGTGTTAATTGAGGATTTCGGTGCAGGGATAATGTATATATTGAGCCATCATCTGTCCCAATCCAGAATTCTTCTTTACCACGGGACTGATTTACTGTGGTAACATCCGCCAATTCATAAAAATTGATGAATCTCTTCATTTCACCGGTTTCCAGGTTCATTACAAATAATCCGCCTGTTGCAACGGCAATTGTCAGATACATGTTTTCACCACTCTCAACAAACCAGTGTTTTTCAAACCGGAGATCTTCATAAATTCCTAAATCCTTTTCGTAAAGTTTTTCAAATGCCGATTCTTTTGTATAGGCAAAAACCTTCCCATCCTGTCCGAGGAGGTAGAGCCTGTCCCTTTTTCCACCTGCAAGGCCAATGACATTCTTTTGTTCCTGAACTGACATTCCCGGAAGTCGCTCTTCAACAAAGGTATTTTCTGTTTTGTCATAGCTTGAAAGGCCAAATCCCAGCAGGAATACATACAATATGGAATCAGGACCGATACATGCTTTCAGGTTTTGTTCCCCTACAGATAAATACTCATATCCTGTAAAATAGGATTCAAAGGACATGGTATTGGATAAGAACCGGTTAATGTCCTTGTTGGTAACTATCCATAAATTGTTAAACTTATCTTCCAGAAGATCTCGTATAATGTTATTACTTAATGATTTTTTATTATAAAAGTCAGGTTTGAATACAACAATATTCGTCCCGTCATATCTGTTCAGACCGTCCCATGTTCCCAACCACATGAGTCCTTCGGAGTCCTGATGTATGCAGGTAATTGCAGAATTGGAAAGGCCCTCCTCACTACTGAGATTCATAGGGATCCATTTACTGCCTGTGCTCCCTGATACAGACGAGAATGCAAACAAAACAAAGATCAGCAGAAGCAGAAAAGTGCTTTCTATTTTTTTCATTGATGCTAAAAAAGTGCCTGGTGACCGTAATGCAGGTCGGTGGTTAACCCGAATCCTCAGTATGATCTTATTCCAGGTTCTATATTGAATGTTAAACATATTAAAGGGTTGTGATAAATACAGCAGGTTTATCATGATTCACAGCACCCGGGTATCTTTTTCTTGCTGCAATTTACTACAGATTTTATAATATGATACTTGTTTATCCGGTGAAAAATTTAAGTATCCCGAAATATCAATCTTGTTTTTCTTTATAATAATCATATCCATAAGTATTTGATATATCGGTCATTATGCATAAATAACACCTGTATCAGCCTTTTCAGGAGCACTATTTTTTGGCAACGGAGCGGACAATTATGGAAACAGAGCGGAAAACATGATGGTATAAAAAGCTGAAATTTGAGGGTGTGAATACTAAACTAAAATGGAACTGGCAAAACGAGATCAGCATAATCCTGTTTTAAGACCGACGGATATCATACCCAGCAGGGAAGGTATGAAAATAGAGTGCCTTTTAAATCCGGGTGTTTTCAGATTTGAAAACAAAACATGGTTGCTTTTAAGAGTTGCTGAGCGTCCTGAACAAAAAGAAAATGAAATAAGTTTTCCGGTTCTGAAAGACGGGAATATTGAAATAATGCACTTCAGCCAGGACAATCCTGATCTTGATACTACCGATCCCCGGATAATCAGATATAAAGGAAAGGACTACCTTACTACCCTTTCGCACCTTCGGCTTGTGTGCAGCGACGATGGAGTTCATTTCAGCGAACCCGAGGGTTATGCCCCGATATATGGTGAGGGTCAGCAGGAATCGTTCGGCATAGAGGATTGCCGTGTAGCCACCATGGAAGATGGATATCACCTGAGCTATACGAAGGTAGCACCGGAGGGTGTGGGTGTGGGGTATATTTTTACCCGGAACTGGAAAGATTTTGAAAGACGGGGAATGATTTTCCCGCCACACAATAAGGATTGCGCGATCTTCGAGGAAAAAATCAACGGATGGTATTATGCATTACACCGACCCAGCAGTCCGGAACTTGGAGGTAATTATATATGGATTGCCCGGTCGCCTGACCTTAAACACTGGGGAAACCATATGTGTATTGCAACCACGCGTGAAAACCACTGGGACAGTGCACGGGTAGGTGCCGGAGCAGCACCCGTAAGGACTTCCGGGGGATGGCTTGAAATTTATCACGGCGCCACCCATAATCACAGATATTGCCTTGGAGCCTTACTTCTGGATAATAATGATCCTTCAAAGGTTATTGCCCGGAGTGAACAACCCATTATGGAGCCAACAGCTTCATATGAAAAAACAGGCTTCTTTGGGAACGTCATTTTTACAAACGGACAGCTGATTAACGGAGATACGCTGACTATTTATTACGGGGCCAGTGATGAGGTCATATGCAGGGCTGAATTTACCATTTCCGAAATCCTGTCGTCATTTAAGAGATAAACTATGAAAATATTCTTACTGAATAAGCTAAAGTCAGAATACGATTTTTTCCTCAGCATGCCCCGTAATATGAGGGTTCTGTTGATTACAAATATTATCTATGCCTGTGTATTGCCTGTGGTCGACATATTTGTGGGAGCTTATATTATGCGTAGTGCAGACGATCCCATGCTGGTAGCCATTTATCAGCTCTCGGCATATACAGGAATTCCTTTTACCTTTATGATCAATGGTTTCCTGCTGAATAAAATAAAAATTGCTAACCTGTACAGTTTTGGTATGCTTATGAGTGGTGTCTCCATGATCTTTATGATGACCCTGGGTGAGATAAATCCTGTGGGAGTTGCACTGGCCGGACTCATCATGGGATCTTCCTTCGGATTTTTCTGGGCAAACCGTGATTTTCTGGCTTTGAATACTACAAACGATAATAACCGGAATTACTATTACGGACTGGAAACCTTTTTTTATACAATCACAAGTATTGTTATTCCGTTTGTGATCGGGTGGTTTCTTATTACTTCAGGAAAATGGAGTTGGATAGGCAGTATAAACAGTGCTTACAGAATTGTGACGCTGATCGTCTTTTTACTTGCTATTTTAGCCAGTATTATTATCCATAGTGAGAAATACCGGAATCCCAGGCGGACACGTTTTATATTTTTTAAGTTCGACAAACTCTGGCGCAAAATGCTGCTGCTATCATCGTTGAAAGGACTGGCCCAGGGTTACCTGGTAACTGCTCCTGCGATACTTATCATGCGGCTGGTCGGTGATGAAGGTTCTCTGGGAACCATTCAGAGTCTTTCCGGGATTTTATCGGCCCTGATGCTTTATGTACTCGGAAGAATATCAAAACCTCATCACCGGATTTACATCTTTTCCGTCGGCCTGGTAATCTTCTTTATCGGAACACTGGTAAACGGTATTGCTTTCTCTGCAACCGGTGTTATCGTCTTTGTTATTTGTAAAGTACTGTTTATGCCACTCCATGATATTGCCTACTTCCCTATTCAGTTAAAGGTGATTGACGTACTTTCATACAAGGAGGACAGAAACCAGTATGCCTACATTTTTAATCACGAATTCGGGCTGTACGTTGGCCGCTTTGTCGGACTGGTATTGTTCATAGTACTCATTTATTATGTATCAGAAACCTATGCACTGAAATATTCATTAATCATTATTGCAGCCATACAACTATTGTCGATCCCGGTAGCCAGGAGTCTGATCAAAAAGTCAAATACATATAAAACCAAACCTGAATCACTGATTCAGGGAGAAAAAAAACTTACGGCATAATTATGAAAAAGGTCTTTAATACAGGTTTTTTCGTTCTGCTTAGCCTTTTCATTGCTATTTGCTCCTGTACAGGAATTAAGGAGCAGTTCAATCTGCAGAAAGTAGATGACATGCCGGAAATTCCTTCTCCTTACAAAATGCTCGATTGGTATGAAAAAGCGAAGAACTTCGATGATGTCGTATTTAATCATACGACTGACTCCTCAGAAAAATCTTTTATCTGGCTGGACAAGGCAGGAAGAAATTTTAAACAAACAACCTTTGGTATCTACACAGTGATTGATGATGTTCGCCAGGGACCTGATGTAAATAACGGAGAATTCCACGAAGCCATTAATTCACTTGGAGCACTGCTAAGTGCCGGATTAGTGGGAATAGACAAGACCAACCAGCACGGTTTCAATTACGTGAAAATGATTCAGAATTATTTTAACTGCGATAACGGATGGAACATAATGATGAACAATACTACGGCCGGTGTGGCCATGTTGGGAGGAGGATATGGGCGTGACTGGTGGTACGATGTGTTCCCCAATGTATTATACTATGCTGTTTCGGATGTTTTTCCATGTGTGGAGCGGGCTGACAGCCTGCAGAGAATTATTGCGGAACAGTTTTACAAAGCCGACTCTGTGCTTCACGGAAATTATGATTTTTCTTATTTCGATTACAGCCGGATGGAAGGAAAACGAAATCAGATTCCTTACCAGCAGGATGCTGCAGCGGGCCATGCCTGGGTGTTGTATTCCGCCTGGCAGAAATTTGGTGATAAAAGGTATCTGAACGGGGCTGTCTCTGCGTTGGATGCGCTGTATTCCCAGAAAGAAAGCCGTTTTTATGAGGTACTTATGCCATTTGGCGCCTATACTGCAGCACGGCTTAATGCTGAAGAGGGTACAAACTACGATATTTCTACCTTGTTATCATGGACTTTTGATGGTTGCACTGCAAAGGACGGACGTACCGGATGGGGAATAATAAACGACCGCTGGGGAGATTATGATGTGAGCGGGTTACAGGGTAATACAATCCAGGATGGCGGGTATGGATTTCTGATGAACACCTTTGACATGGCCTGGCCACTGGTCTCTTTGGTACGTTATGAATCCCGGTACGCAGAAACGATTGGAAAATGGATGCTTAATACAGCTAATGCAGCCAGACTTTTTTATCCCTACGAAATTCCTGATAAAAACCAGTGGCTGCCCAAAGAAAAAGCAATAACACGAAATGTTATTGCTTATGAGGGACTGAAAAAAACCGATCACTACGATAAGGAAGAGCTTAAGGGCGTTTCCCCGGTTGCTCTCGGCGATGGTCCCAACTGGATTGTCGGACAACCGGAGATATCTATGTTCAGTATCTATGGCTCGGCTCATGCAGGAATTTTTGGTTCTATAATACGTGAGACCAACGTTGAAAAGATACTTCAGTTAAACTGTCTTGCGACAGATTTCTACAGGAATCCTGCATACCCTACATACCTGTATTATAATCCATATAAAGAGGACAGAAATATTGAATATTTCAACCCTGATGAACCTGTGGATTTGTATGATGCCGTTAGTCATCAGATCGTGGCCAGGCAACTGACCAAACAGGGATTTTTTATACTCCCCGCAAAAAAGGCCATGCTAATTGTTGCCATTCCATCCGGAAGCAAACCGGAAAGAAAGGGAGAAAAAATACTGGTTGACTCAATAATTATCGCTTATCAATAACGGATATGAACAAATTACATAAAGAACTAACCTTAATTAATCATCCTATGAATCTACACATTAAACTACTCTGCATGCTGATCCTGGGCTTATTCCTGGTCCCTTTGAATGCGGATGCACAGGATCGGACTGTAACCGGAAAAATTACCGATCCGGAAGGAACCGGGTTGGTCGGTGTCAATATTATTATCAAAGGAACCATGAAGGGTACTATCTCTTCCGTTACCGGTGATTTTACCCTCACCATTCCGGAAGATATTGAGAACCCGGTACTTGCTATTACCTATATAGGATATCAAAGTCAGGAGATCGCAGTAGATGACCAGACAGTCTTCAATATACAGCTTTCGGAAGAAGTTGAACAGCTTGATGAAGTCGTTGTAACAGGGTATACATCCATACGAAAAAGCAACATTACCGGTGCTGTTTCAACCGTTGAATCAGAGCAACTTTCAAAATTGCCTGTGACGGATATCGGCCGCGTATTGGCCGGAAAGGCCGCCGGAGTCAGGGTAAATCAGGCGACCGGTGCACCCGGTGATGCTGTGGCGGTAAGGATCAGGGGAGTCGGAACCATCGGGAATAATGATCCTCTGTACGTAATTGACGGTATCCCGACAAAAGGGGCACTGAATGTTATTGCCCCTTCTGATATCGAATCCATTACCATCCTGAAGGATGCTTCGTCGGCTTCCATTTATGGTTCACGTTCGGCAAACGGAGTGGTGGTGATCACAACCAAAAAAGGACAGTCAGGAAAACAAGACATTTCCTATAACGGGTACTATGGTGTTCAGAAACACGGAAGACTCACTCCCATGGTCAATACGGAAGAGTATATCGATATTTATAACGAAGCTGCCGAGGCAGATAACAGAGAAATAATTACACCTGAAATAGCGGCAACATTTGTCGATATAAACCACCTCGGGGAAATATTCCGGACTGCCCCTGTCCAAAGCCACCAGGTAAGTGTCTCAGGTGGAAGGGATAACATGCAGTACCTGATATCGGGAGATTATTTCACTCAGGAAGGTATCATTCTGAACTCGTTTTATGACAGGTACTCTTTTAAAGCAAATGTGAACACAAAATTAAAAGACAGAATACGGGTCAATATAAACTCGAACTTTGCGCACACCGTAAGAAATATCATTTCCAATTCGGGTGACGGTGCAGCAAGCGATAAAGGAAGTGTGGTACGTTACGCGTTTTTCAGAACACCGGGTACGCCCACCTACAAAGAAAACGGCGATTATGTTGATTTGCCCCCGAATCCCAAGTTCCTGGGTGACGGATATAACCCGGTAGGACTGGCAAATCATTTTGATGATAAAGAACGCAGGTATATCTTCCTTAACAACGCCCTGCTTGAGATAAAAATAACAGACGACCTGGTTTTCAGATCAAATAACGGAATTAACCTGAATGTGAACAACCGGAAAAAATTTTACGAGGAGTGGGGCGACAGGGGTATTGATGCCCCCGGAAGCGCAACCAATTCAACAGCGATAAATACCGCACTTACTTCGAACAATGTACTGGAATACGACAAAACCTTCAATGAACTGCATTACCTACGATTGTTGTTGGGGTATGAGATTATCCATGATAAAACAGAAGAGCACGGAGGCAGCAGGGATAACTATACACAGCAAACGGCCAACTTCAGGTACCTGGATGCAGGGATCGGCGAACAGTACAGCTATGGAAATGCATGGGAATGGGCACTTACTTCCTATTTTGCCAATCTTGAATACATCTATAACAATAAATACCTGTTAACTTTTACATTACGAAGGGACGGTTCATCACGATTCTCAGAAAAGAACCGGTACGGGACTTTCTTCTCAGGATCACTGGCATGGCGGCTGGATAACGAACAGTTTATGAAGGCTTTCACGGAAAAGGCCCGTATCAGCATGCTGAAACTGAGGGCTTCCTATGGAAAACTCGGCAACCAGGAAATCGGCGACTATCCGTGGGCCACAATCATCGGCGGTGGCTACGACTATCCTTTCGGATCATCGACCCAAACCCTGCAAAGAGGTTATGCTATCAGTACCCAGGGTAACGAAGATGTAAAGTGGGAAACGACCATGCAAATGGATTTTGGTCTCGACCTAAGGATGTTTAAAAACAAACTCATTTTTAATGCGGACTATTTTGATAAGATTACCAGCGATATGCTTATTCCTTTCCCGGCACCCGCCATCGGAGGTTCGGCTTCCTATCCATGGGTAAATGCCGGTAACGTCGAAAATAAAGGATTTGAACTTGAGCTGGGCTATAAGGATAAAAAAGGAAGCTTTAGCTACGAGATCATCGGAAATTTTGCCAAAGTTAAAAATGAAGTCCTCGAACTCAGTGGAGAAGATGCCAAACCCATTATAGGCGGTGAAGTCGACAATAATACTTATGTCACAATAACTGAAGTCGGACAGGCTATCGGCACTTTTTATGTGTACCAGACGGATGGCATATTTCAGTCGACCACCGAAATACTGACACACGCATACCAGGGACCCAATGTTGCCATTGGCGATGTGAAATATAAAGATATCAGCGGTCCCGGGGGAATTCCAGATGGTACAATTGACGCCTATGACAGAGTATATGCCGGTAGTGCCATACCTGATTTCACCTATGGCCTTACCATCAATATGTTCTATAAAAACTTTGATTTCTCGGTATTCTTCCAGGGTGTGCAGGGCAATAAGGTATACATGCAGATAAACAAGGATATAGAAGGTTTCTACAGGGCATTTCCGGTGACAAAGCGCTTTTATGATGAGCACTGGACCCCTGAAAACAAAAGTAATACAGTACCCCGTGCCGCATGGGGCGGAGCTACAAATAATAACCGGCCTTCCACCCGTTTTATTGAAGACGGATCGTATATGCGTCTTAAAAATATACAACTTGGGTACACCTTACCTGTCGTCTTAAGCAGTAAAATCAAAATGGAAAGGTTCAGGATCTATATCAGTGCACAGAATATGTTCACCCTTACCAAATTCTCAGGGCTGGATCCCGAGATGCAAACCAGTGAAAATGCGGCCTCAGAAGGTGACAGGGCGGTTGGCATTGACTGGGGTACATACCCGGCTTCGAAAACATACCTCATAGGTCTGAACGTAGCCTTTTAAACAGAACATGATAACAAACATTCAACCATGAAACACAATTCAAACATACCGGTTATGAAGACAATAAAATATACATGTATTATATTGATTACGGTTGCTTCCTTTTTTCTCTATTCATGTGAAGATATCCTGAATACCGAATTGAAAGGAAGTTATACAACTGAAACATTTTTTGTTTCGGAGGAAAATGCAGTCCTTTCGGTTAACGCTGCATACCGCCCCTTGTCATTTGCTACGGATGGTGCAGAAATCTGGGTAGTAGGAGACACCCGGTCCGATGATGCCATAAAAGGCGGAGATGCCGGAGATAAAGCCGATGCCGGGGATATTGATGAATTTATTGAAAATACAAACAATGGCGTTGTCGCAGCTTTATGGAATAACTATTACGAGGGAATAACCCGATGCAATTACGCAATAGTAAACATCGGTATAATGGGCTCAGAGATTATTGACAGCGACATTCAGTCCAGGCTCATTGCCGAAGCAAAATTTCTGCGGGCCTATTATTATTTTCTCTTAATCAATATCTATGGTGACGTACCCCTGTTACTGGAGCCAAAACTAACCAGTGAGTTGCAAATTGCTCCTTCAACAGTGAGCGAGATATATGCCCAGATTGAAAAGGATTGCGACGAAGCGCAGGAAGTGTTGCCTGTTTCATACCCGGCCACTGATGTTGGCAGAGCGACAAAGGGTGCTGCGATTGCCCTTCTGGCTAAGAGTTACCTGTACCGGGAAATGTGGAGCGACGCATACGAAACCGCGTTGCTGTTAACTCAGAGTCCATACACGTATGCGTTAATGCCCAATTATCAGCATAATTTTAATGTGAATTATGAGAATAACACGGAATCGGTTTTTGAAGTTCAACATCTGAGCCATCAAAATCCTTTTTCAGGGAATCTTCTGAACCAGGTATTTGCCGTTCCTGCCGATTATGGCATGGGCGAGGGATATTACTTTAACCTGCCCACCCAGGATTTTGTCGACGAGTTTGAAACCGTAACCATTGGCGAAACAGTGTATGCCGACCCGAGGCTCGACTATTCTCTGGGGAGAGAAAACGCGCAATTGCCATGGATCGATGAGGGAATTACCTATAGCAGCCAGTGGACGGAAACCGGATACTGCGTAAAAAAACATCTGCAACCGATATCAGAGGTTCCGGGTAACACCAAAGGAGACGGAGACCTGAATTACACAGCCATCCGTTATGCTGATGTACTGCTCTGGATTGCCGAGGCTTATAATGAGGACGGAAATGCATCCATGGCACTTACCTATTTGAATATGATCCGCAAAAGAGCAAAGGAATGTTTCCAGACAGATGAGAACCTGACCAACTATCCCGATATTCCGGCAGGTCTTTTGGAGGATATTACTGTCACTGACAGGAATACGCTCAGGAATCTGATCCGTCATGAACGCCGCACAGAACTAGGCTTTGAGTTCCATCGCTATTTTGATATCATGAGGTACGGACAACAATACGCCAACAGTATTTTCGAAGACGTTGAACACTTTAACTATGAGGAACACAGGTACCTTCCCTATCCGCAAAGAGAACTCGATACCAACTACGAATTAAGAAATTATAACAATAATTCAAATTAATTAAAAAGTAACATTCATGAAATTTTTAACTAAAAAAGTAAGACTATGAAAAATTTACTGAAACTGACAATTGCTGTCTTTATTCTTACGACAGCCATCTTTACCGGTTGTGATAAAGATGATGACAAAGAACCTACAAATATTGACAAAACCGAGCTTCAGGCACTTTATGACGAAGCCGTGGTATTGCATGACGGGGCAACAGAAGGTACCAATCCCGGACAGTATGCAGCAGGTTCAAAAGCTGAATTTGAAACTGTAATTGATGCGGCCAAAACTGTTATTGATGATGATTACACATCTGAAGCTACCGTTGCAGCCGTGATTACCCAGTTAAGCACTGCAATGGAAGTGTTTAAAAGTAAGAAGATCGAACCGGTGAGTTCCGAATATGTGATTGCTCACTGGCTGTTTAATGGCGATGCTACCGATGCATCCGGCAATGGCCACGACGGTACATTAAAATCAGGCCATACGAATTTCTATACCGCCGGCAGTCCGGTAGAACCTGTTTTGGTTGCCGACAGATTCGGAAATGCAGAAAGCGCCTATTACTTCGATAAAGGTGCCAATATTGAAGTACCTTACAGCACCGATCTTAATCCTTCCGAGGAGTTAGCCGTTAGTGTATGGATAAAAATGGAAAGCCAGGATAATAATGATTATATCATTTCCCTGGATCGCTGGATCGGTTACAAACTTAATTTACAGTCGGAAGATAAACTTTATTTCACCATCAGGAAACAAACAGATCCTGACACCTGGGAATTTGTGGTTGATGAAGACAGCAATCCTTTTACCGTAAATGCCAATGAATGGACGCACGTTGTTTGTTCTTATGCAAAAGAAGGTATTACAAAATTCTTTGCCAATGGTGAGAAAGTAAGGGAATTTGAAAGCGGTGTAACCGGTAATTTAATGCAGGTAACCAAAAACCTTTGCATCGGACAGGAACTTCCTACAGCCGATTACATATCTGAGGCCGCCGATGCAACCGATGGTTTCTTTAAAGGTACCATGGACGATATGCGTTTGTACAATAAAGCATTAACCGATGCTGAAGCACTTTCCATATATACTATGGAAAATTCCGAAGCACAATAATGTTGCAATAGAATTATAAGGAGTGAGGCTATCCGAAAGGTAATTTATTGGCCACAAAGGCACCAGGGCACCAGGGCGCAAAGAATTAAATTATTGATAATGATCATTTTGCGAATCTTAGTGCCCCGGAGCCCTGGTGGCTTTTCTTATTATACCTGATTATATCGACAGCTCATCTCTTTTTTACAATACTTTATGTTATATCTTTAATAACTTATCAGTATTTATGAGACGGGGGGTTTTTTTATTGTTGTTTTTCAGCCTGGTGTTCCCGGCACTTTTTCCCCAACAACTGTCGTTGAACCTTTCAGGTAACGCCAACGACGGTTATGTTGTTTCGATACAATACGGAGGGAATGTTATTACCGATACCGGGGTTACGGGTGAATTTGACATGGTTGTTGAAAATGCTGACCGGAGTTTTACTGATACAATTCACCACTGGAAAGCACAGCATGCTGAGAAAAATAATGACGAAATAAAACTTACAGGCAGGTATTACCTTGAAGAGGTAATGACCTGGATTTCCGTTGAAGTAGATTATTCTTTGATAAACGATCATGCAATTAAAAAAGAGATCCGTCTGGAACAAAGCAATATACCCCTGTTATTCTACCAGATAGAGAACAAGCTTAGCCCCTGTCACGAACCCCTTTCATACTGGAGTTTTGAATACCTTGATCACCAGGGGGGCGCAATACGGGAAATATATCCTGCCGCAGGTTTCTTCCTTGAAGATTCATTGGCCGTAGGCCTGTTAACCGATGCAGGGTACCGCAATCAATGGACCCGCAATATACGAAAGCGACCCGCTGATCAGCGAACCAAAAATAACGGATTTGAAGCCGTCAGAACCATTGCCGATGTGAACCTGTACCGGATTGCAACCCCGGAAGAACGCATCCGAAAAGAAAACTACGTAAGCCTTACCTTCGGCGAATGTTCCGATTATAACGCCGGTCAAATTGCAGGTTTGAACAACACCTTCCTTGCTGATGCAATTCCGCATAACGGAGGGAAAACAGAAAGCATAAAAGTAAACGATTTTCAAATCATCACAGATAAAAAACAACCCGGGTTACATTCCGGGATTAAAATTCCTTTTACCACGGCTGATGGTTATTATACCATTCGGTTCAACTACCGGTCAGCACAACCCATCAATCTGAGACTTTTAAAAACCCGCAATAATACTGGTGAGATAATAGGGTTTCATTATAAAACAGGCATCCCAGCTTCGTCAGATGAATGGCTTACCTTTGAAGAATCAGCCTTGTTACAGGGACTTGAAGGAAGGAACGCGCAGCTGCTCATAGAAAGCACCTCGGATATTACAATTCAGAATTTTGAGATCCTGAGAACTCTTCCTGAGAGATACCCGTACCACCGCATGCCGATCGGTGAAAAACAAACCAAAACGCTGTTTATTTTTGCACAGGAAGCCGGAGATATCCGGGATATCCGGCTGGCTTGCCAGACAAGACTCTCGGAAGGAACCGGGTTCGAAGGTTCGGAAGTGGAGAAAATACTGTATTCCGACTTCCTGATGCTTACCTGGATATCATCAGCTGTCGATTTCAGCCCGCACAATGTACCCAGCATTAATTATGCTCCCGATATGTATAACAGGGATGCCTTCTGGAGTATTGTATCGGTGTATGATAAAGAACTGAATGAGGCAGTATGGAAGAAATGGGGAGGGACACAGGACGAAAGGGGTGCCATCGGTACCATCATCACCCCTTTTATGGGCAGTATAGAAAAAAAAGGGAACGAGGCCACCTGCGAATGGATTTGGTGGGCGCTGATCAATAAACGAAGGTTCAACACAATTCCGGATGCGATGCGCTTAAAAAAAGCACTGGAGTTTTGTATTACTGAATTTGATCCTGACAGCGACGGGATTGTGAGTTCACAGTTTTCATTAAGCCAGAATGATGTGGTGTTCTACGAAGATAAAAAATACGGTCTTGCTGTGAACCAGGGCGTATATGCAGTAACCCTTATGGCTGCCAAAGAACTGGGATTTGAAATAAGCCGTGAATATATTGATAAAACCGTACAGGAATACAGGAACTATTACGATACGGAAAAAGGATATTTTATATCGGACAGGGATTATCCCTATGTGGCTTCCTTTACCGACCTGATGCCTGAATTTGTTTCGTGGTGGTTATGGGACAGCCCCCTGCTCGACGCCGATATGGTGATCAATACATTGAATAAATTTCCCGTGATAAACGATTGTGCACCTGTTATTACCCATGTGACCGATACTTTTTTTACTATGGAGAACAAACCGTTCCTGCCGGATATGTACTGGCCTGACGGGCAATATTATAATGGCGGCAGCTGGATGCGGAACGAGATATGTGCCTATGTTGCCGGCATGAAACATGGATGGGAACCTGCCGGGGAACGGATCCGAAAAAGAATGCTGGCTGAGATCAATCTGAAGTACGACGAACCTTTCAGCCATGAGTTCATACCCATGAATCTTTCGCAGCCGGGTTGCTGGTGGCCGTCGGCACGGGTATTCAGCTGGAATGTTTTTGCACTCATAGCCCTGGAGGTTGCCGGAATGAGAGAAGAATAAACCTTTCTCTTTAAAAGATTTAAATTCAGTAGTTAATTGTGAAAAAGACCTGATGATGTGTAAGAAGATGTTGATACCAACACTTATTGGTATATTGTGCAGTAATATTACCGGACAGCAAACAGCCATACCCCGTATAAACCTGATGCCCGATTTCCCGCAGCCATACCTGATGCGCGACTGGAAGCAGGTGGCCCTGGATTACGATTCGCTGGTGTTCAATGAAAACAGCAGCGGCCCGTATCTGCCTGTGGTATTTTTTCGTGAAGAAAATGTGAATTATCCTGAACACGCAAGTTTTGGATTGCATACAGCCATCGGAACCGTTAATCCCGAGAGCGGCGAGGCCATCAATGTGATTCCGGCCGTGGTGGGAGCATCCCTTGCGGGAATTGATAAATCGTCGCAGTTCGGTAAGAATTGGGTACTGATGTGTGAAGAATACTTTAACAGGCGGCCCGAAGAAAACATTTACCTGAATCATCCTGAAACCGTTTCAGGTGACGACTGGTGGTACGAAACCATGCCCAATATATTCTTTCTTCAGCTGAATTACCTGTATCCGCACCAGGGGGAGTTTGATTACCAGGTAAAAACGGTGGCCAACCAAATGCTGGCCGCCGTAAAACACATGGGTGGAAGCTCCACCCCATGGAACGTGCCCTACATGAATTACCGCGCATGGTCGATGTCAAAAATGACGCCGTTGGAATCAGGGGTTAAAGAACCTGAAGCGGCCGGGGCCATGGCATGGATATTGTACAATGCCTATCTTATTACCGGTTACCGGGAGTATCTTACCGGCGCTGAATGGAGCCTTGAATATCTGAACGGTTACACGGGGAATCCTTCCTATGAATTGCAGCTGCCTTACGGCGTATATACAGCAGCACGGTTAAATGCCGAAACAGGCACGGCCTTCGATACTGAAAAAATGGTAAACTGGTGTTTTAACAGGGGAGAACTTCGCGGATGGGGAGCCATTGTCGGTAAGTGGGGTGATTATGACTGCTCCGGGCTGATCGGGGAAGCCAACGACGAAGGCAATGATTATGCCTTTGCCATGAATGGTTTCGAACAGGCAGGAGCCCTGGTGCCCATGGTCCGGTACGACGACCGTTTTGCCACAGCCATCGCCAAATGGGTACTGAACCTGGCCAATGCCACCCGGTTGTTCTATTCGGAATATCTGCCTGAAAACATGCAGGACAACGAAAACTGGGCATTCTCTTTCGATCGTAATTCCTGTATCGCCTATGAATCGCTGAAAGAGTTCAAATACGGAAAGAGCCCGTATGCCACCGGCGATGCCATGGACGGAGGATGGGCGGCCACCAATCTTATGCTATACAGCTCATCGCATGTGGGGATATTCGGAGGTATTATAGAGCAGACATCTGTGGAAGGTATCCTGCAGCTCGACCTGTTAAAAACCGATTATTACAGGAAGGATGCATATCCGACATACCTGTATTATAATCCTTATGCCGTTGACAAACAGGTTGAAATAGTCCTTCCTTCCGGTTCGTTCGATCTGTATGATGCCATTTCCAATACAAAGGTCAGTTCCGGCGTTTCAGGAAGCACCCCGATTATCATACCTGCAAAACAGGCGCAAATGATCGTCCTGATCCCTGCAGGCACCCCCGTTACAACAGAGGGTAAAAAGACGTTTGCCGGAGATATTGTTATCGACTATAATAACGGGAATACCGCAGCGGATCTGCCTCCCAGGATCAGGGCCCTGGCGGCGGAAGATACGGTAATGGAGGTGAATACATCCCTCAATGTATATTGTACAGCATACGATCCTGAACAGGAGGCTCTCAATTATGAATGGACCATAAACGGGGCGACTTATGACGGTCAGGATGTTTTGGTATTTACCCCGGCAGAAACCGGCCGGTATAACATACAATGCAGGGTAACCGATGAGGGAATGCAGTGGGATACCCTTTCCGTACAGGTAAAAGTCGTGGAAAAGATAATGATTGCTCCCGAAATACTGGAAATAAAAGCAAGTACACGAAAAGTGAATTATTCAGGCGTTATAACATTCCACTGTGTTGCAGAAGATGAAAACAATGACTCACTCATTTTCGAATGGTCCTCGTCCTGCGGCAGTATTACGAGCGACAGCAGCAAGGCAACCTATACGGCCCCCGATACAAAAACCAACTGCCGGATCATCTGTAAAATTACTGATACCGACGGATTATGGGTCATGGATAGCGTTGAGGTAATGGTACGGGATTTGTCGGTAACACCGGCCGGCAATCTGATTGCTCATTATCCTATGAACGGGAACGCGATGGATGCCAGCGGCAATGCCCTTCACGGAACCCCGGGCGGGGTAATGTGGGTAGCCGATAAAAACGGTTCGGCTGCAGGCGCGGCACATTTTGACGGAACCGACGATTATATCAGGATACCCGATTGCGATCTGTTAAATTTCCAGGATGCCTTGTCCATCCTGTGCTGGATAACTATTGATGAGTACAGGGCAGGAGAACAATACCCCATATCGCACGGAAACTGGGATCACCGGTATAAAATATCCGTTTCCGA
>JAFGTR010000185.1 GCA_016934055.1 Bacteroidales bacterium
TATCTGTTCAGGTGTTAAATATTACCGGACAGCAGGTTGTGAGCCTCACAAACGCAAGGCATGATCCGGGACATTATGAAATATTCTGGAATGCCTGTGATGCCTCAGGAAAGAAAGTAACGGAAGGCGTCTATTTCTGCCGGCTGATGATTAACAACAAAAGCTTTGACATAAAGAAACTTATCTTGACAATGCAATAAACTATCTGAAGACCTGACAGTGTCTGTTTCAGTAAAGACCTGTCAGTGTCTTTATGACCTGGCAGTGTCTTTATGACCTGGCAATGTCTTAAAATCTATCAGGATCAGACAATAATCTATAACAAATATTTGTTATTAACACTGCTTAATGATGATTTGTCTAATTATTCCAGCAATTTGTCTATTATTTTTATAAATCAACAACCGATATGATTATTTTTGAATCGGAATAAAACTCTTAAAACAAAATCAACGATATGCATAAGTTACCTGTCCTGTTCATTCTTTTGTTCTTTGTGGTTCCGGGATACGCACAAGTAAATCCGTTTATCAGCCTTGGTGGTGGTTATGACTACAATCTCAACAAGTATTATGATGAAAACAATTACACAGGGTTTGAAGGCCACAGTGATTTCAATGCAGGATTACACCTTGGCACCACCCTGGGGAAGCGAATACGGTTCCGTACCAGTGTTAATTACGCGCAATTCACGTACGGCAGGAATCCCATGAATGAGCAATTATACATAAGCGAGTCAACCATGAGGATAAGCAACATAAATCTGAATCCCATGCTGGACGGATGTCTTTTTCTTTCCGATAAATTTAATCTTTACCTTTATGCAGGGTACAGGTTTGAATGGGTTGTTGACAGTTATGAAGAGAGTATTGTCAGGGAAACAGGGAAGACAAAAGATACCAGATATATCGATCGGAACTACACAACATTCAACAATGGCCCACTGGGCGGGATTATTTTAAAATACAAGGCAGGCAAGCATCTTGCGTTTACCTTTGAACCGGGTTTTACCTATTTCCTCAAAGAGTTTTATTACCAGAATGACGGAAATCTCCAGCGCATCAGCGCCAACATCGGGATTGAATGGCAGTTTCTGGTTTCAAAACCAAAGAAAAAAACAGATGTCCCCGCCTTATAAAAGCTTAATCACTCTTGAACCATTAACAGTATTCAGTTTCAAGAGATAGCTGCCCTTATTGTAATTCCGCATATTCAAAAGCATTACCTGCTTGCCTTCACTTCTGAATTCGTCAAGCAAAGTGGTAAGCTTTCTGCCGTCAAAACTGTATAATTCTACCACCACCCTTCCCGGCTGATCCAGGTTAAGCATAAGATTGGTGATTTGATGAAAGGGATTGGGATAAACAGATACCTCATCATTCACATCTGAAATAACTGAGATCCCTGATACCGGCTGAACTTCCTGGCTGGAAAGTGTAACAGACCCAAATCCTTCCCCTGTTGACTCAATTTCGTAATTTGTTGTACTCCATTGAAACATAGATTCCCAGGTGCCGCCATCATCGTCATCTCTGGCCCTCGCTTCCAGGTATATAACCTGGTCGGGTGTTATGCTCACAACACCGTCATTGAATGATTGCCAGTTAATGAAGGTTTCCAGGGTCCATGTTGTACCATCCTGATACCAGGCCGACTGAACCAATGAAATATCAATCTTGGCGGCATTCAGCCAGTCATCCGAGGACAGTTTCTCTTCCTGATTAATCCCGGGCTGCCAGGCAAATTCCCATTGTGTAAAGGTTGTATTAACAAGATCTTTGGAAAACAAGAGGTTGATGTTATCATCAGTCCACCACTTGTCTGCCGGCACAACATCAAGCGTAGGATCATCATCTTCAATGACAATTTTTTCATCAGTAACCCTGAAAATAAAAAACATGCCGTCATCATTCCATAACATGCCAAACTCAGCGTAATAATCTGACGCGTCAGGATTTGGTTCAGTAATGTTGGAATTATCCGGAACTTTTGCCAAAGGAACAATTTCAACAGCGTTCCATATGGCATCTATCGTGCCTTCAATCACGGGAACATTATCACCTGTAACCTTAAGAGCTGTATAAGATTCCTGTGACCAGCCCATAATTGCAGACAACACAAACAAGAGTATAAAAAATATCCTTCTCATAAATATCAGTTTTAAATTTTCCATTTACAGATAAAGTTAATTCCGGCGGTCATAACAAATCTGGAATAATTGATTTTATTATGGCATTAATTGATACCATTCACAATTATAATTCATGCAATCCAAGGGTTTAAGATGGACTGACAGATCTGCAGTGTTTATTCGATGCTGTAAACCAAACAGATAAATAACTCCGCCTCAATTAAAAAGAAAGGCAACCTGATTTAATCCATGCAAAAGTTTGTTTGTTTCATTGACAAATTATTTGTTTTTACTGTAGTATTTTTGTGATTATTACCGTATAAGCATAAAAACAAAACCCGTAAAATGAAGTTAATCAGGTCTCTTTTTTCGGTAGCATCGCTATCAGCCGTTATAGCCATATCCATCCTTTCGTCCTGTGATAAATTGAAGGATGACGAAAAAGATAACGTTGAAATATCATCATGGATTTATGAATGGATGCAGGAAGTCTATTTCTGGAATAATACGTTCCCGTCAAATATTAACATTAAAACAAAGACCGAACCCAAAGCTTTTTTTTATGAACTGGTTTATGAGACTGAGGACAGATGGTCATATATCACCGACGATTATGAGACATTACAGTCAGAACTTTCCGGCACACCTGTTTCCATGGGATATTCCCCTGCATTTGGCGTTTTCATGAACACCAATAAGGTTTTTATTATCGTTGAATATGTTTATCCGAATTCTCCGGCCAGTGATGCAGGACTGAAGCGCGGTGATATTATTTTAACCATTAACGGAGCAGTCCCCGATACCGACAACTATTTTGATCTCTATAGTCAGTCGAGCTATACAGTTGGACTGGGAACCTACGTTGATAACACAATTTATGATTCAGGGAAGAGCATCAGTATGACAGCAGCCCTGATCGAAGCAGATCCTTTGATATATGATACCGTCTATACTGTTTCCGGCAAAAGAATAGGGTATATGGTCTATACAGAATTCATAACCGGTGATGATAATCAATACCTGGCATCACTCGACCAGGTTTTTGACAAGTTTAAAAGTTACGACATCACTGATCTCGTTATTGATTTACGGTATAATCCGGGTGGTGAGATTGAGGCGGCAACATACCTGGCATCAGCGATTGCCCCGGTTAGCGTGGCCAACAATTCAAGGACATTCGTAACCTTTCTTTATAATGAAAATTTACAGTCATACTATGAAGATACTGAAGGTCCTGAATCTGATGATCTGGTATGTAAATTTCCTGCTAATGCTCATAATCTGGATCTCAACCATGTTTATTTTCTGACAACAAAAGGAACAGCCTCAGCAAGTGAGTTACTCATGATCGGGCTCAGCCCCTATATGGATGTCACCGTTGTTGGTGAGTCCACATTTGGTAAATACACAGGGTCATGGCTGATTTATGATTTTGAGACACCGCGCAAACATAACTGGGCCATTATGCCCATTGTAATGAAATATGCCAATGCCGAAGGATATACCAACTTTGTTGACGGGCTGGCTCCTGATTATGCCATCGAAGACAATCTCATTGCCGCCAGGCCATTCGGCGATGCAAGCGATCCTGTGTTATCCCGGGCCCTCGACCTGATAACAGCATCTCCTTATAAAACAACGAAATCAACAGGAAGAAAGGATTATATGCTGCTGGACAACCCCGTAAAAAAGATGAAAAGCAGGCTGATCATTCCGCAGTAGTTTATGCTTTATAGACTGCCTGCTATGCCTCCTTCAGGCACGGTCAGTATTTTTTGCTTTTTGATTCCCCGTCTGCACACTATTCCGAAAGATACGCTATCCCTTGTATCCAAGCACTTTATTTGCATCACAGCATCCTTTCCCTGCAAATATCCGGGACTTATTATTAAAATATATAATTTTATAACTGTAAAACAACTTGCCTGTTAATGTTATGTTAATCATTAAAAAATGTTCAGTCATTCAATCCCGCTATTGTCGAGATCGGAATCTCCTGAAATGCTGATCCCGAGAAAGTCGGGACAGCATGACAATAACCTGATTGAATTAAATGATACCGGTATGACATTTAAATTAAATTGAAATGAAATCAAATAATTATTACAGGTTCAAATATGCATCAATGTGTGTTATGCTTGCCTGTTTAATATCACCTTCAGGTTTATCACAAACCGAAGAAGACACTGCCGTCATGATGGATGCGGTGTATATGCCTGATAATGGTGATGGGACATACAATAATCCTGTCATTTACGCCGATTACTCCGATCCGGATGTCGTCAGGGTCAATGACGATTTTTATATGGTTTCTTCCAGTTTTAACTGTGCTCCGGGTATTCCCGTGCTTCATTCAAAAGACCTGGTGAACTGGACTATCATTAATCATGTATTCATGGAGCAACCCCCCGACAGTATCTACAATAAACCCGGCCATGGTTTGGGCGCCTGGGCCCCGAGCATCAGACACCATAATGGTTTCTTTTATGTTTATTATGCCGATCCTGACTATGGCATTTACATGGCAAAAACCGATGATCCGGCAGGTACATGGGCGCACAGGCTCATGCAAAAAGCCTATGGATGGATTGATCCCTGCCCTTTCTGGGACGATAATGACAGTGCATACATTGTCCATGCCTGGGCCAACAGCCGGGTGGGCTTCAAAAGTGTTCTTACCCTGCGCAGGATGAGCCGTGACGGAGAATCGGTTTCCACCGATCCGGCTGATTCCATTATGCTCTTCGACGGAAGGGATCCCTCTCACCTGCTTGAGACCATTGAAGGGCCAAAGATGTACAAAAGAAATGGCATTTATTATGTATTTGCCCCTTATGGGGGTGTTGCACAAGGTCCCCAGGCTGTGTTGCGGTCAGACACCATTACCGGACCGTATGAATACAAGACAGTGCTGGAAAAAGGCACCACCAGTGTAAACGGACCGCACCAGGGGGCCTGGATTGAACTCGAATCGGGAGAATCATGGTTTATCCATTTCCAGGAAAGGTTACCGCATGGACGGATCGTACATCTTCAGCCTGTAAGCTGGATCGATGACTGGCCTTTTATGGGAACCGACAATGACGGGGACGGCATCGGAGAGCCTGTAATGACTCACACAAAACCCAATGTTGGTGGCTCATTCCCCGTTGTTAATCCACAAACATCCGACAAGTTCAACGCAGACACCCTGGGCCTGCAATGGCAATGGCATTCCAATTTCGATTCAGCATGGTTCAGCCTGACGGAAAATCCCGGGCAAATGCGGTTATATGCCGTAAGTCTGCCTTTGGATTACGTGAACCTGTGGGATATCGGTAGCATGTTGCTGCAAAAACTGCCGGCAGAGAAGTTTTCGGCTATAACTAAGGTGAAACTGCAATTGAAGAATGGTGAAAAAGCAGGACTGGTGGTGATGGGACAACGCTATACGGCCATAAACATCCTGCAGACTGACACAGGTCTTATAATGAGTCAGAAACAGTGTGCCGACGCACGGGGCGGCCTGGCAGAATCGACAGTCGTCAATTCTGCCACCTCCGTTGATGACACTTCAATTTATTTACGGGTAGCCATGACCGGTTCCGGAAGTTGCAGTTTCAGTTATAGTTACGATAATTATTATTATTCTCCTGTTGGGAAAGCTGCATTAACCGACGAAGGCCGGTGGATCGGTGCCAAAGTTGGTCTGTATTGCCACAGACCGTTTGAAAACACAGGAGAAACGGGTTATGCCGATTTCGACTGGTTCAGCATTGATGATTATCATACCCGCCTGCCATTGGCAGTATCTGATCCATACCCTGCTGACGGAGACAGTGTTTCCGAAACCACCGGTCTGACAATCAGCTGGAAAGCCGATGAAGTATTTACCACAACATATGCGATTTATCTCGACACCATTCCGAAGCCGCTTTCTCTGGTTGGTGAGCAGACGGTACTGAGTAAAACGATTGAAAATCTGGAACCTGGCAAAACCTATTACTGGCGGGTTGATTCGAAAAATGATATGGGAACAGTATCGGGCCCGGTATGGAGTTTTAAAACAAAAGAACTGATCAGCAGCAGTCCTGTTTTAAATATCCAAGGTTTCAAACTTGAGACCAGTCCGAATCCCTTTAAGGAGTATTCAACCATAACATTCTCAATCCCTGATCCGTTTCTGGTCAGGATAAATGTCCATAATGCAAATGGTAGCCTGGTAAAAGTACTCACAAACAAAAAATATGAAGCCGGTGCATACGTAATTGATTTCTACAGGGAAAACCTTAGTCCCGGTTTATATATCCTGAGAATGGAAACGAACGAAGGCAGTCTTTTAAGAAAATTGCTTATTGATTAACTTTTCAGAATAGATACTAAGAGATATCAGCTCCAGACTGGTTTGTCATTTTCATATGGCTTATATGCTTAATCTGTTATGAGAAATGTATGTTTGATTTTTTAATGTAATTTTACAGATCGTATTGTTTGCTAAATTTCCATCCTCTAAATCCTAAACCGTTCGGATACACCTTATTAATTTAACCCTTTCAGCGAAAGATTATTGATTTCCATGCTTGAAATTTAAGGCATTTGTCATTCCTGTTTTTGTAAATTCTCTGCGGTAGTCTAAAAATATAAAACATGAAAAAGAAAAGTGAAACAGTCTTTCAATCCTGGTTTAAGAACAATCCTGATGCCGTTTTTACTATGGATAATCAGGGATTGCTTATTGAAGCTAATGATCAGGCCGTGAGACAGTTTAATATTTCACAAAAACAACTGACTCAGTTATCAGTATTTGATCTTTTTATCTGGCCGGAAATAGTAGCAGATCCAAAGAAAACCGGAGAAAAGAACCATCTTTTCTTGGAAGGGATCTATCAAATCAGGAAAAAAGATAACCAGCCTGTTGAGATAAACATAAGTCATGTTGTATATGAGGGTCAGAACGTTATGCTTTGCCTTTCAAGGGATATCACGGAAAGAAAAAGACAGGCAGAAGAGGCGCTTCGAGAAAGCGAAGAGCGATACAGGCTGATAGCCGAGTATACTGCCGACGTTATTGCCATGCTGGATCTGAACAGAAATTTTACCTACGTTAGTCCTTCCGTTGAAAAATTGCGCGGATATACGGCTGAAGAGACCATGGCACAGTCATGGGATAAAATTTTTACCCCTGCTTCCCTCGATAGAATAAATCAGCTGATAGCCGGTCAAATGACGGCAACTGTTAACGGAGAGGTTAATTTATCTTTTGTCGAGCCCATTCAACTGGAGGA
>JAFGTR010000186.1 GCA_016934055.1 Bacteroidales bacterium
CGCCAGTGTTTTGAGGAGGGATTTGCTCGCAGATAACGCAGATAATTAAGAATATTTTTTCTGTGTTAATCAGCGAAATCTGCGAGACTTCACATACAAGTTGCTGGCGAAGCCTGGCGACTGTAACTCGTCCTTTGTTCCCTGTCTCTTGTCCCTTTTTAAAGTTTTTGTGGTTATATTCGGCATGGAAATTGTTAACTTTGCATTGATGAAGAAAAAGCTGATCTATACAGTCCTGTTATTTTTGTTCTCTCTGCAGGCCTTTGCTACCCATAACCGCGCCGGTGAGATCACCTACCGGCAGATATCGGGCTATACCTATGAGTTTACCATCACCACCTTTACCTATAAATACAGCGCTGCCAACCGTTCTCAGCTTGAGTTTCAATGGGGCGATAACACCACATCCATTGCCTACCTGCAGGATGGGCATCTTGACAATAAAACCATTGTTGAACTGCCCGATGACTATTACTACAATCGCTATGTCACACAGCATACTTTTCCGGGACCGGGCATTTATGAAATTCTGGTGCAGGATCCGAACAGAAACTATGGCGTACGGAACATCCCGAATTCCGTTAACGTGGTATTCTCGATCAAAACCATCATGATGATAGCCCCGGAAATCGGTACCAACAGCACACCTGAACTTCTGAATTATCCTATCGATAAAGCTGCCCTCGGTCATGTCTTCATCCATAATCCTTCAGCTTTCGATCCCGATGGTGACAGCATAGCCTATCGGCTTACTGTGTGCACAGGACTGGACGGCAAACCGATTACTGGCTATACCCTGCCCATGTACAGCGATACCCTGTATGTTGATCCTGTTACCGGCGACCTGGTTTGGTATACCCCTGTTGACACTGGAAAATACAATATCGCTATGGACATTATGGAATACAGGAATGGCGTGAAAATAGGCAATATCGTCAGGGATATGCAGATCGATGTTTATCGCACCGACAACAATCCGCCTGTTAATTCCCCACTAAAAGACTATTGCGTTGTTGCCGGCGATACCATAGAGTTTCAGTTTACCTCTACCGATGCTGATAACGATTCCATCCACCATACACTAACCGGTGGCCCTTTTGTCGTATCAGACAATAAAGCCGTTTATGGACCTGTTGCAGGGGGACTTGGATTCAAGACCTCTTTTTTCCGGTGGTATACTGACTGCAGCCATATACGCAGGCTTCCTTACCAGGTGACAGTTAAAAGCAAAGACGTAAATAACGACATTGACCTTGTGGACATCGATAATTTCCTTATCACCGTGCTGGCCCCTCCCCCCGTTAACCTTATCGCCACACCCACCAGTTCGGAGATCATCCTTAACTGGGAATCCAGCAACTGTGGTGCCATAACAGGTTATGCCATATACCGGCGAGAAGGAAGCTCAGGCTATATTCCCGACAGTTGTGAGTGGGGCGTACCTTCGTATACAGGTTTTGTTAAAATAGGCGAATTTAAAGGCAATACCACCACCTTTACAGATGATGGCACAGGGGAGGGCCTTTCACAGGGTATCGACTATTGCTACCGTGTTACGGCACTTTACGGTGACGGGGCAGAAAGTATTGCTTCTGAAGAGGCATGTGCTTCACTCATCCCCGGATTCCCGGCCCTGCTGAATGTGAGCGTTACCAGGATAGGGGAGAGCGATGGCGAGATCTTTGTTTCCTGGGCAAAACCACTTGATTTTGATCCGGTTGATGCCCCCGGACCATATGTTTTTCAGCTTTTACGTTCATTACCCGGAGACCAGGAAAATTATGTGCTGATCGATTCCATTGAAACAGCCGACCTTGAAGATACTGTTTATTACGACTCACCTTTAAATACTTTGCTTTTTCCATACCATTATTCGGTTAAGATGCTCAACAATACGCCGGGAAACAGGTTTGAGATGAAACCTGATAACCGGGAAACAGCTTCTTCATTATACCTTGATATTGCGGAGGAAGATAACCTGCTGGTAATCACCTTCAGAAAAAAAGTGCCCTGGATTAACTCAGATTATGTTATATACCGGCAAAACCCAGGGACTATGGCATTTGATTCCCTCACAACCACCAGTGAAAAATCATATACAGATGCGGGTTTGCAGAACGGGATTGAATATTGTTACAAAGCTCGCAGTATCGGGTGGAGACCTATCGGAGGCTTTGACTATACGAATTCAAACCTCTCTCATTTAGCCTGCGCAACGCCTGTGGATGTCGTGCCGCCTTGCCCGCCTCTTCTTGAGGTCAGGCAGGAATGCGACAGCTTTCTGAATGTGCTGACATGGACAAATCCCAACAACACATGTGCCGATGATGTGGTAAGGTATAACATATACTTCGGCCAAAGTTTTGACGGACCTTTGGATTCACTCACCAGCACATTTTCACCTGAAGATACCATATATTATCATCTGTTTGAGGATGGTACCAGGCTGGCCGGATGCTATGCGGTTACTGCTGTCGATTCCTTTGAGAATGAGAGTGATTTCTCTGCTCGTATTTGTGTGGATGAATGTGTGATGTATGAATTGCCCAATGTGTTTACACCCAATGGCGACGGTGTTAATGATCTCTTTTTATCAAAGAACCTGAATAATGCCATTGAAAAAGTTGATATGAAGATTTATAACCGTTTCGGTGTGCTTGTTTTTGAGACTGATGATCCTGCCATAAACTGGAATGGCAGTTATAAAAACACCAAAGATAATGTTGCTCCCGGAGTATATTATTATATATGTGATGTTTATGAGCCAAGGATCATCGGAACCATGATAAGGACAATGACAGGATTTGTCCACCTGTATTCGGGCGAAGGCTCTTTAACGCCAAATGAATGATCTCATGAAACGAATTCTTTTTACAGGCTATGTTTTAATCAGTGCCTGCATCCTTTCAGGGCAGTCTCCTGATCATTATTACTTAAAAGGTATGGCGGCATTGCAGCAAAACCAACCTGAAGCCGCCGTGCAGGCATTAAACGATGCCATCGGGCGGAACAACTCTGATGAACGCTATTACCTGTGCCGTGCTGATGCTTATTACAGATTGGGGAAATTCGATCTGGCCGCCAGTGATTATGATGAAGCCGGCAGTATTATGCCTGGGTGCGGCGACCTGGGCCTGGCCAGGGTTTATGCTGCTACCGGTGAAGCTGAAAAGTCCATTGATTGTCTGAAACGCCACCTGCGATCGGATTACCGGCTTTCAGCCACGACGATTACCAAAGACCTTGCTTTTAGTCCTTTACATGGCATGGATGAATGGCATGACCTTTGGCAACAGGATTGGTACAGCGATATTGAAAAAGCTGAAGCTGAGGTTGAATATTATCTGAAGAAAAAGGATGCCGGACAGGCGCTGGAATTCCTTAATGGTAAAATGACCTCTTTTCAGAAAGAGGCACGGTATTATGCTTTACGGGCCGGGGCATACTTTGTGCAGGAAAACTATGCTGCTGCTGTGGCTGACTATTCAATGGCGTTATCGCTCAATAAAACAGAGCCTGATTACTATTTCAGCCGTGGTTTAGCTTTTCTCAGGTCGGAAAGATATAAGGATGCAATCGATGACTTTACCAAAGGTCTTCGATATGAACCTTCACGTTTTGCTTTTTATCTTGAAAGAGCAAAGGCCAATGCGGGTTTGTATGATTATAAAACTGCTGCGGAAGATATTGAATTCTACCTTGGTTTTTTTGATGGTGATCAGGATGCAATTGCGCTCTGCGGTGAGATGTATTTTCAGTATGGTGATTATATCAATGCACTGAAATGTTTTAATAAGAATCTTAAGGCCGATCCAAATAATCCGGCTTATTATAAAGCCCGAGGTAAGACATATGTGAAGACCGGGACTATTGCCTATGGCATTAATGATCTTTCCATGTCACTTGACCTGAAGCCTGATGATGGCGAGACCTGGCTTTACCTGGGCCTGGCAAAATATGAGATGGGTGACCGTGAAGCCGCCTGCTCTAATCTGAAAAAGGCACAGCATTATGGGAATACATTGGCTGTGAAGTATATTGTTGAGTATTGCATAGAGTGAGAGGGTAGCCGGTGAACGGTAATCGGTATTCGGTAATCAGTAAACAGTTACCAAATACCGATTACCGATTACCATCTTCCCTCACTATTCACCGGTTATTCCCTCAGACCACTGACAGGGTTGCCTCCTGCATGCCTGCACACACCGCTGTCAGGGTCTTCTCACCGGTTACCGATTACCGATTACCGCTTATTGTTTCCCTTCTTCCTGTCCCTCGTTCCTTGTCCCTTGTCCCTTTCTTCCACTGTTCAGTAACGGCATCAACACCATGGCAATTGAACCAAAGACAAGGTAAATCAGGTTTGTTGAGGCGTGGGCGATGAGAGCGAAAACTTTTCCTTCAGGCCGGGCGATGCCGTATATGACCAAGGTTTCGATGACCATGAAATGCCATGCGCCAATGCCTCCCTGCACAGGAGCCAGCATGGCCAAACCTCCCATAAGAAATGTGATCATCCCGGTTTCAATGGTGAGATGCGAAGTGGGCTTATAGGCCAGGAAAACCACATACAACATGAAAAGCCACATTACAAAGATGGCAAGTGTATGTCCGATAAAAAGCCATTTGTTTTCAAGCTTACCTATCGATTTAATTCCTTCGATGAAGTTATATTTAAGGGCTCTGAGTTTGGCCGCGAGAGATGAACCTTCGCGTTTCCTGTGGCGGATATATTTTCTGAAGAAAAAAAAGATGAAGTATATCAATACTATGGCGCCGGCCACGATGAATAGGTATTTCCATGACAGAATGGAAAAAAGCCTGTCCTTCATTTCAGGATGAGTGTTGAAGAAACCGATAAATACACCCAGCTGCGATAATATAATGAAAAAGGCCAGTGTGATAAGGGTTATAAAGTCAGCCATGCGCTCAATGAACACTGTACCAACCAATTTGGCAAAAGGGATCTTTTCATAACGGCTCATGACCGAACACCTGAATATCTCGCCGGCCCTGGGGATGATGAGATTAATCAGGTACAGGATGTAAACTGACAGAAATGAATTGTAAAACTTCGGTTTGTATCCCAGGGGACGTATCAGCATATTCCAGCGAATGGCACGGGATACCTGTGAAAGCATTCCAAAAACAATTGAAGCGGCAATCCAGAAATAATTAAGATCTTTGAACGCCCGGGCGTATTCCTTTACAGGCTGGTCTTTGTATAACCACCAGAATAAAAATACACCGATAGCAAGAAAAAATATATATTTAATAACGTTGAAAATCTTTTTTTTCATAAAACATAAACTGTGTAGGTATCATATCAATGATGAGGATGACAAAAATATAAATAAAAACAAAATAAATGTTCAAAATGATTTAAGTTGTTTCAACAGATTGAATAATATGGGATAAATGTAGGGGCGACCCTTGTGGTCGACCGATCCGGAAGATTGAAGAAGGAAGACAAAAGAAGGAAGATCGAAGAAGGAACCAGGTAATAATGTTTATTGAAATATATTTTATTATCTTTATATACAGTGGATCCTTGGATATAGCTCAATGTCAGGTAGTTTTATCATTTCATTTGTCGGGACGTCAAAGAGATCCCTTTTAATACGGCCTTTTCCATTCTGGCTGTTTCTTTTAATTTGTATTGCCGCTCCTGCAGCTGCCTCCTGCCGCTTTTTCAAAACTCCTTCCGATACCATCCCGGTCTCAATATCTGACACTGCAGCTGGTGTTTTGCCTGTCGCAGATACTGCCTTTGATTACATGGAAATGATTCACTATACACAGGATTCACTTCTTGAGGTGCCATACCGGAGAAGGAACGGTAACTCATTGAATCACCGGTCGAAGATATTTTATGACAGCCTCAGAATTAAGGCAGAGAACAAAAGATTCACCAGGGAGTTATACAATGCCTTATTCACAGATACAACGAAAAAAGAACAAACCCGCAAAGTACTCGAACCTGAGATTTTCCAATCCTATGAGAATAAGATTATACGTTCAATAACCATCAAACACCTTGATGTTTTTGGACCTAGCATAGAAGATACAACGATAGAAGCAACAAGTTTTTTAAAAAGAATTGGTAATGATCTGCATATTGAAACAAGGGAAAGGATTATAAAAAACAGTCTTATGTTCAATGAAGGGGAAAAACTCAATCCTTTCTTTTTGTTTGAAAATGAACGTTTGTTAAGAGAATTGCCCTATATCAATGATGCCCGTTTTCTGATCGGCAATGGCAGTGCCCGCGATGATTCAGTTGATGTTGTCCTGCTGATCAAGGATTTATGGCCCTTTGGTTTTGGAGCTGAATTATCAGATCTTCAACAGGGCAATGTATCATTATGGCATACAAATTTTCTCGGACTGGGGCATCAGCTTGAGGCAAAACTTTTCTGGCATACAGCCAAAGACAAATTGTTGGGGAACAGCATTATTTACAGGATAGCCAATCTGAACGGTAGTTATATTACAGGAAGTCTTTATTATGTTGATCGCTGGAATCTCGAGACTTACAGGCTGGATCTGTTTCGTAATTTCATGGCATCCGATATTAACTGGGCGGGGGCAGTGTCACTCGAAAAAACAAAAACCACACAGAGCGTTGCGCTGCGTGATACAACGCTGGAGGAAGTACAGCTTGAATACCTTGATCATGATTTCTGGCTGGGGTATTTGTTTTCTCCGGGAACAAGGAATGGAAATCAGCACACAAAAACTAATTTTTTCATAGCAGGGCGTATATGGCACAATGATTTCTCAGTAAGTCCTGAAACCCGGGAGAATTACCTGTACCAGTTTCAGGATAAGACCCGGTTGTTGTTTTCCCTGGGTTTTTCAAAGCAGGGATTTTATCGCAGTAACCTGATCTACAGCTTCGGACAGACCGAGGATGTCCCGTTTGGCTACCTTGTCAAGGTTACCGGTGGCTTTGAGCAGGGTCAGTACAAATACCGTCCATATGCCGGAATATCAGCTTCAGCCGGTTTTAACATTGATCATCTGGGATATTTATATTCATTATGTGAATTGGGTTCGTTTTTCCATGACAAAAGTACGCAACAAGGTGTTTTTCGGATCATGATCAAATATTTTACAGATCTGCAATCTGTTAATCGTTTTAAATTCAGACAATTCATTACTGCTGAATACACCCGGGGCATCAACAGAGACGCAGATGAATTTGTCTCACTTGAAAACAGACATGGCATTACAGGCCTCGGCAGCCGGTATTTGCGGGGAAATGAAAAGAAGTTGCTGAAACTGGAATCGGTCGTTTTTACCCCTTATCAGTTGTTTGGATTCCGCTTTGTCGGCTTTGCCTTTGCCGATCTTGGCATCATCAGGGGAAGTTCTTTCGATGAGAGCAATAACAAGTTGTTTTCGGGTATTGGAATTGGTCTGCGGATCAGAAATGAACGGCTGGTATTTAACACACTTCAGTTGAAGCTTACATGGTATGTATCACAACCGGAAGAATCAGTTTATCAGTATTTTATTGCTTCCGGTGAACCAAGATTCGTGTTGAAGAATTTCTATATGGAAAAACCTGAGATAATCAATCTCAGATAAGAATGCCCTGGTTTATCCGATTTCTTTCTTTATTTTTTTAAGATATTGAATGTTATTGTTATGCATTGTTTCAGTATACCGGTGTATGATTCATACACTTTGCAAAAATGTGTAAGAGAGATTACTTTTGCTCTATGAAGTATGTCTTTTCACAGAATTTAATTCACCCGGAAGCATTTCGTCAAAAGCTGCTGTCGTATGTCACTGTATTTGATCCCTGTATCTGTCTGGACAGCAACAGTCACCTGCTTCCTGAACAGCGATATGGTACTTATGATTTTCTTGCTGCGATGGGCAAGAGAAAGGAATATAAAGGCTCCGGTGCTTCTCTGCTGAAAACTCTCAGAGATGCTATTTCACAAAACAGGGAATGGCTTTTCGGATACCTGGCCTATGATACAAAAAACATGTTCGAAGATTTACGATCGGATAACTTTGATGGAACAGGCTTTCCTGACATTTATTTTTTTCAGCCCGAGATTGTTTTTATTATCCGCCATCATAAAATTGAGATACATAGTGATGTGGAAACTGTTGCATCACTGCAAAAAATCTATAAGACCATTGAGCAACTGTCGCCCCTTTATCCGGCATCAGATCATACAATGAAGATTATGAACCGTATGTCGATGTCATATTATATTAAAGGTGTGAAGGAAATTCAGCATCATATCAACAGGGGCGATATTTATGAAATGAATTTTTGCCAGGAGTTTTATTCCGAAAATGCTGACATAAATCCATATTCAACTTATCTTATGGTTAACTCTGTTTCACCGGCTCCTTTCTCGTCCTATCTTGTTTTCGATCATAAATACCTTATCTGTGGAAGTCCTGAGCGCTTTTTAAAAAAGAGAGGACAGATGATCATCAGTCAACCTATGAAAGGAACGGTCAGACGCGGGGATTATATCAATGAGGACAGGCTTTTAAAACAAAAGCTCTTTTCTGACCCCAAGGAAAGAGCAGAAAATATCATGATCGTTGATCTTGTCCGCAACGATCTGTCAAAAACTGCCCTGAGAGGGAGTGTGAAGGTTGAAGAACTGTGTGGGGTTTATACCTTTAACCTGTGGCATCAGATGATTTCTACCATTATGTCAGAAGTGCCCGATTATAGCAATCCACTGGACATTCTTACAGGTGCTTTCCCGATGGGTTCCATGACCGGCGCTCCTAAGATCAAAGCCATGCAGCTGATTGAGGAATTTGAGCTGACGCGTCGTGGTTTGTATTCCGGAACCCTGGGTTATTTTTCGCCCGATGGTGACTTTGATTTCAATGTTGTCATCAGAAGTGTTTTATTTAATGCTAAAAACAAGTATCTTTCGTTTCAGACCGGCGGTGCTATTACCGCTTTATCTGATCCGGGTAAAGAATACGATGAATGTATTTTAAAAGCCGGTGGACTAATGAATGTGCTTCATGCAAATGAATGTAAACCAAATACCTGAACAATTCAGCTATTTTCTGAAGCATTCCTGTCAATGCAACGGATCGGAGTCTGTTCTTCTGGCAATAAGTGGAGGTATTGATTCAATGGTCATGCTGAACCTGTTTCACAGACAGGGTATAAAAATTGCCATTGCACACTGTAATTTTTCTTTACGCGGCAGGGAGTCGGACGGTGATGAGGCATTTGTCAGGCAGGTTGCCCGGGATTATTGCACAGACATCTTTGTTAAGAAATTTGATACACGGCAATATGCTGATCAAAGTAAAATTTCAATACAGATGGCTGCCCGGGATTTGCGTTATCAATGGTTTGAAGAATTGTTAAGGAGCCGGGGATTCGACCTGATTGCTATGGCTCATCAAAGGGATGATTCGGTGGAGACCTTTCTGATCAATCTGTCAAGGGGCACAGGGATTACCGGGCTTACAGGCATTAAAGCAAAAAACAATAAGGTCATCAGGCCCTTACTCTTCCTTTCAAGGCAGGAGATAACAGCCTATGCAGTCGCCCGCAAAATAGGATGGAGGGAGGACTCATCTAATGAAACTGTTAAGTATCTCCGCAACAAGATCAGACATGTTTTTTTACCGGAAATTAACAAGATACTGCCCGGTTTTGAAAATGCCGTGAACACCACAATGATGCACCTGCAGGAAGTAAATGATATCCTCGACGAAGCAACTGTCAGGTTTGCCAATGATGCTGTTACCGGAACTGAACAACGTAAAGAAATTAACATTTCAAAAATCATCAATGAACCGCATTCCGGAATATTGCTGTATCAGGTGTTGCAACCTTACGGATTCAATTATGACACAGTTTCGCATTTGATGGACATACTGAATGGTCAGCCGGGTAAGCATTTTTTTTCACGCACCCATGAGTTGACAGTGGATAGGTCAAGACTTATACTGCAACCAATGGGTAAAATGGATGCATCTGCAGTTGAAATTTCGGTTGATACAGCGTTGATTCAATATCCTGTTAATCTTAAGCTTCAGTTCATTGAAATTACCGGGCGCTATGTTTTACCTGGAGACAAAAATATTGCTTCTTTCGACGCAGATGCCATTAAATTTCCAATGATAATCAGAAGATGGAAAAACGGGGATTATTTCTATCCGCTTGGGATGAAGGGAAAGAAAAAACTGAGCGACTTTTTTGTAGACGAAAAAATTGCGCTGCCTGATAAAAAAGGAATATGGATACTCGAATCGGCGGGAAACATAGTATGGGTTATCGGATTACGCATCGATGACCGGTTTAAGGTTACAGCTTCAACCAGAAGAATATTGCAGATTGTTTATCACAGCGGTGGTGATGGATGATATTATTCCCCTCTTGAGACCTAAATAATATTTCTATATTTGCCATAGATATTCTTATATGGAAAAGCTTACCCCACAGGAAAAAATATGGATCAGCCAGCTTGAAAGCAATAATCCTGCCAATATACTGACAGCCATCAGGGAAATAGAGCAACATGGCAACATACGTATGTTGCCCTACCTCTTTGACCTGATGCAGCCATCAACACATGAGGTGATAAGGAAAAGCATTATTCTGCTGGTTGGTGAACTTAAGGTCCAGGCTGCTGCCTCATTAATTGTTAATGCTTTAGAACATCGGGATTTGGGTGATGATTATACGCCAATGGTTGCCGCGTGCTGGCATTCAAATCTTGATTTCAGCATGCACATACCGGCTTTTATTAAAATATTTGTTGAGGGAGATTACCAGACAGCTGTTGAGGCCTTTTCCGTCATTGAAGAATCAATAATCAATGCCGGTGAAGACTTACAAAAACAATGTATTAAAACTCTGGATGATGAAGCCGGCAGGGTGTCAGAAGAGAAATACCCGCTCTTTCGGGAATTGGTGAAGATTGTTTCAGCAGAGTATTAATAGCTGTGTGTTTAATTGTTTATAAACTTTAATATTGCCGGAATTAAGGATGGTATCAGGCGGTTTGTTGTCTGAAACTGTAAGAAAACCTGTGCCTGGTGAATCTATGAGTTTTAGTATCTTTGAGGAATTTTCTTCATCAAAACCAATACCCGATATTGAAATATGATAACAGGTCATGGTGAGCATTGGAGGCCATTATGGTTAATTCGATGGGCCCGATAATGCTGTTATTCCCGATGGTTATCCCGAATCCGAACAGTTCACAGCCGCGTGTGAATAAGTCCCCAGGTATCAAGGCCGTACTGCCGGCATTTGCTTTAAATACAACATAATTGTTACGCCAAATATTGAATTGCAGATTGAGGCCAATGCCAGCCATGATCCTGTTGTTAACCTGCATATAATCGAGTCCTGTAAAGGGCAGAAGTCCTTTATGATTTAACCGGTTCATACCGCCGAGGTACAGTTGATAGATCAAGGCCGTTGTGTCGGCGCTGGAATATCCTCCGAAGAGGGACGGGATGAGGGTAAAACGTCTGTGCAGTGAGACAGCCTTTTCGTATCCGAAATGAATAAAATGCACGGAATGGATGTCATCAGCGTTTACCAGCTTGTATATTGCATTTAATCTGCTTCCTTTTGACGGATAACTGGGATCATCATAACGGTCCAGATTCATGAAGAGATATCCATTATAATAGCGGTATGATTCTTTTTCGGGCAATAAATCACCCACAACAGGTTTCAGGGTGACAAACTCATATTCAAAGCCGCCTCCGATGGCAAAAGAATTCTTAAAGACAGATTGTGTATATAATCTGAAAGCCCAGTCTGTGTAATCAATGGTTGTAATTTTACGACTTCCTCTGTAGAGATAAACATCCAGATTCTGACCTTCAATGTCAAAGCCGAAACCGGGTTTGGCGCCATTGTTTTTAAAATATGAGGTAAGAAACCTGGGGCTGTCCCCCAGTCCGAGGTTTACGGATAATTTTGATCCGTCGAGCAGCATATTGCGAAAGGTAGCATTAATGATAATGGATGACTGGAATTCGGTATTATAATTAAGTCCTACACGAAGCAGCCCCCCCTCTTTTTCTTTGACAATAATCAGCAATCTGGCATCATTATTTGTTGTACTGTTTTCAATGGGCTGAAGTTCATATGTTACTTTGGAAAAATACAGACTGGAATAAGCGTTATTAATAGCTGTTGAGATATCGTACGGCCTGATCCAGGTCATCATTTCGAGTTGCAGTTTTCCGGTAAGCAGACGCGCAGAAACTTTATCCAGACCAAGAATATGAATTTCCTTCAGAAAGACGGAATCAACCTCCGGGAGTACCTGATGCCTGGCTGAGAAAGAAGCAAACTCTTGAATGGAGTCATGCAATATCTGCAGCTCTTCCCAATGTGCTTTACCTGCCTTTTTCCCCCGGTCGATCAGTGAATCTGCCATATTAAAACTTGAAGCTCCGAGGCCATCAAGATCAGGTGTTATAAGGATATCACAGAGTTTTCGGTTAGCATTTGTTTTAGCTTCAGAAGTAAGAAAGACTGTTTGTTCGAATATCTTAAACACGTCAAAGATGTCTGATGTCTCCTGACGCTTGTATCCGACATCGACACCTATGATGATATCAGCTCCCATTTCCCTGAGGCGGTCGACAGGAAAATTGTTAATAACACCTCCGTCCACCAGCAGTAAAGTATCATGTCTGACCGGTTCAAAAAGAGAGGGTATGGCCAAACTGGCTCTCATGGCCTCAGGCAGATAGCCGTTGCGTATGATCACTTCTTCGCCTGAGATAATGTCCATGCTTATACATAAAAAGGGAATTTGAAACTTGCTGAAATCCCTTATATTGTATACTGGAAAACACAAAGTGTTTAACAGGTTTTCAATATTTTGCCCTGCTATGATGCCTGAAGGAACTTTAATCCCTGATAATCCAAATGGAAAGGATATAAAAAAGAGGTCTTCTTCAGTTTTTTCCTCGATAGACAGATCGGTTCGGGAGATATTGTCAGAGAATAACTGGTTCCAGTTTTGTCTGACGGTTATTTCTTCCAGCTTTTCAGCGTTATAACCAATGGCATAAAGTCCGCCGACAATAGCACCCATGCTTGTTCCCGCTATGAAATCAACAGGTATTCCGGCTTCTTCAATAACTTTCAGTACACCGATGTGCGCCAGTCCTTTGGCTGCTCCACCGCTCAGAACAACGCCTACTGTTGGTCTTTTAAAGGGCGTATCCTGCCCGGTAAGGTTAATAACTGTAACTGAAACAACAATGTTAATAAGGATCAATTGAGCAGCAATGGTATGACACAATGAAAAAGGCTTTAACATAATTAAGTTAACAATAACAGAGTTTCTGTAAAAGTAATGCATTAATGGGAAATTATACAGGGGATGGGGAGGGAATGTGTTGGGGGAGGTCTTGCAGCCTGCCTGCCGTTAGTCAGGTCGTGCGGTCATGCAGACTAACAGACCAGAAGACCAGAAGACCAGAAGACCAGAAGACCAGAAGACCAGAAGACCAGAAGACCAGAAGACCAGAAGACCAGAAGACCA
>JAFGTR010000001.1 GCA_016934055.1 Bacteroidales bacterium
CACCCTGCCTCTGATGCCTTTATTGGTGCCCCATCTCTCATATCCTGCAGGCCTGTCGCTTGATTTGGCTGAAGAGATTCCCTTGTTCAACAACATCATGGCGAGTGTAGTGTCTCCTTTACGGTTAAGGGCTTCGGCCAATAACAGATGCAGATCAGCAGCTCTTGAGGCACAGATATAAGTGCTGTAAGGATCGCCTTTCTCAAGATTGTACTTTGAAATATAGTATTCATCGGTTTGTCCCGGCAATGAGTCAAATGTAAAACATTTGCCCCTGTATATGTCGCCCAAGGTTTTATCTGCATTGGGCTGATTCTTATATAAATCGACCAATAAAGAAGTGGGTTTAACCATGCCATTTATTGTCCAGCCTGTGAACTCATTGTATTGGTCTCTGCGGGAGTCATAAAGCATGACAAAGAGGTTTTCATTTCCTTTACCATCAAAAGCAGGTTCGTCATAAAAAATCAATTCCCATTTTTCCCTGAAAAACTCATTCCCCACTTTAAACATTCTCATATTGCCGTAACTTTCCACACCCAGCTTCAGATAGTGTGCTGCCGAATCATACTGGTTTTTTTCCAGATACAGTTCTCCCAGCAACGCCTTGGTATTTGGCCCGGGGAGAACAGGTTCGTCATAAACCGTTGACGTGAATACATAAGGGTTTAATTGATTGATCAATGTATCAATCATAACCTGTTTACTTAAAAAGACCTGGTTATCAGGCAATGAAGCCAGATTATCGTTTATCAGAGCGGCCTGTCCATACATTCTCACCAGCATAAAATAGCACCATGAGCGGATTGTGATAAGAGCCCCGTCGTAATACTTTGGCAGGTCCTCAATGGTGGTGGGATCTTTCTCCCATGCTTTGTAAGCATTTTTGAGGATTTCATTGATGCTTATTATCGTTTTATAGTAATCCGATCCATCGAGATAAGGATTGTCTGAAGAAAAAACCTGATTGTTAATATCAATCATATATCCGTTTGAGCTTCCTGTAACATTCATCTGATCGGATCTCAGACCATCGACAAGCAATAATCTCGGCAAGGCCGTCTGCAATGGCACACACGCTCCATACATACTTATTGCTAAATCTTTTTGTGATTGATAATGGCCTTCCGGTGTTATCCTGTTTCCGGCAGGTTCTGTAAAAAAATCATCACTGCACGAAAGGCTTAGTCCTGTCAAAGCTATAATGCCCAGAATGTTGAATAATATACTTTTCATTTTCATATCGATTGTGTATATGATGTTATGAACCTGTTTATAATGCTAATTTTATGCCCAGAATAAAGGATCGTGTTTTAGGAATCGATCCGTAATCAATGCCCATATAAAAGGGATTGTTCATATACATAAATTCCGGATCATAGCCTGAATATTCAGTAAGAGTAAATACGTTGTGTGCTGTTAAAAATAATTTCAGCCCCTTGTAATAGCGGGTTCCCGGGAGTGTATAATGTAATGTCAGCTGTTTTAACCTTAAATATGAAGCGTCTTCAATCCATCTGTCCGAGAAGACTGAATTGCCGGTAGGATCACCATATGATGCCCTGGGCATGACATTATTTTGATTACCGGAACCATATCTGTTCAAAACGCTTGTAAGCTGATTGCCATATGTATCCATCGACTCTGTAACATATCTCACGTAATTAAACGCATCGTTGCCCACACTATAGGTAAAGAATGCCGAGAGTCCTATTCTTTTATAGGATAGCGATGTGGATATGCTTCCAAAAAAATCAGGATTGGGATCTCCGATGATCGTCTTATCGGCTTCGTTGATGAACATATTTCCATCAGCATCGACAAAACGGATATCACCGGCCTGCATACTACTTCCTTCCGGCCCGGTTATCTGAGATGCTTCCGCATTGTCGGTGTATATTCCATTGGTTTTATAGCCATAGAAAGCATTAACAGCGTTCCCTTCAGAAGTAACATACTCCGCTCCTTCAACCCGTGTAACAATATTCTTCTGATCAGGATTGACAAAATCCAAACCTGTAATTTCGTTTGTCTGTTTTGCCATAGAAGCGCCAATTGTCCAGCGAACCAGGCCAAACTGGAATCTCTGGTCGGCAGCAATTTCAACACCGGTATTCTTTAACTTTCCGCCATTGTTATAGTACCGGGTAAAACCATAACTAACCGGCAGTGTTTGCTCAATAACTAAATTATTGACATTAATGATGTAATAATCTATATGGACATTGGTGGTTTGTTTGAATAACGAAATATCCAGGCCCGCGTTAATGGTATTCTTTTTTTCAATTTCCATGTCTTCATTCGGGATGGCTTCACGTTCGATTACACTTATATCGGCCAATCTGCTTTCTTTATAATATAATTTGGAATAATCATAAGCATTGCTGAAGATATTGCCCGACTGCGACCAGGATGCCCTTAATTTCAGATCTTCAATCCAGTTTGACTGTAAAAGAAAATTCTCGGAGGATAACCGCCAGGCAACACCGACAGAAGGATAAAAATTGTACCTGTTTTTCTCAGCTGTTGCTGAATTACCTTCGTACGAGATATTGGCATTCACAAAATATTTATCCAAATAGTTATAATTGAAGTCTCCGAAGAAGGATAACCACAATAAACCCCTGTCATCGCCTGTAGATGTACGCAAATAGGTCAGTGTTCCTGTTCCGGCGCCGACGTCCTTAAAATCGTCTGATGCGGTGTTTAAATCTATAAGTTTTACATTCTTATAGGTGTTTTTTACGTATTTCAAACCTGCGTTAGCCATTACAGAGTGCCCCGAACCAACCCGGGTATTGTATGATACGGTGGTGTGGTTTTGTGTTGAACGGTATTCGCTTGTGAAATCGCCGGGGCTGTTGTAAGCCGAGTCGACCTGTGCCAGCCCCAGATCGGGCAGAAAGATAGATTCACGTGTGTTATTGAATCCGATACCGGTCAGGCTCGAAATTAACAAACGCGATGAGACTTTATATTCCATATTGACGGAACTCAAAAAATTATAATTCCGGCTTGTCCCCTGTGCGTTTCTTATGATGGCCACCGGATTACTGACATTGATTTCGCCCACATCATCCAGAAATGGCAATTCTATACCTGTTTGAGGATCCCTGGCATTGACAGTCGTTATGGGCGGCATTGTAAGCGCCGACAAAATTGGATTTTTAAACTTGCTGGGACCCTGATTGGGCAAATAGGTATCAGCCAGAGAAAGCTTGGCATTGGGGGCTACCGAGAATTTGTCCGTTATATTAACCTTACCGTTAATGCGTAAATTAAAACGGCTGAACCTTGATTCCTCATAGATGGTATTCTGTTTTACATATCCGGTAGAGATATTATATGTTGCAATATCGTCACCGCCTTTAATAAACAAGTGAGCCTTGTTTAGAGTTCCGGTTTCAAAAATTTCCTTTTGCCAGTCGGTGCTGTTGTTGTACTTATAATAATCCGGTGAGTATAAAGTGCCATTTAACCAGGGGAATTTAGCATCAATCTGACTGGCGTTTAGTCCTTCCTCAGCCAGTCGTTGATTCAGATAATTTCTGTATTCATTGGCTTTTAAAACATCCTGGCTGGCGGGGATCATTGATAATCCTGTATATGCCGATATGTTTATTGTAGTGCTTGTTTCACTTTCCTGCTCTGTGTTAATATAGATCACACCATTCGAACTTGCTCCTCCAAGGTACGATACTCCATTCTTTAAAACAGCAATATCGGTTATTTCTTCAATATCAATAACATCAACAGGGTTCAGGGCAAAGCCTTCCATAAGGCTGATATTCGTATACTCATAGTCATGGATCATCCCGTCGACATAAAGGAGAGGCATATTTTTTCCGTATAGCGAGGAAATACCTCTTATATTCATCCAGGTTCTCGTACCTGGCATACCCGAATGTTCAACCACATGCATACCGGCTATGCGGCCCTGCATATTCTGGTCAAATGAGGTCGATTTGCTCATTTCAAATTCAGAATTTTTTAAAACTGACACGGCATATGTTGCATCTTTCAAAACAGGATGCCCGAGCGGGCTGTAGTAGTTATTGTCCAGCGATTTATATTCAGACGAAACCAGAGACACGTCGACATGATCACGCCCGTTAAGGTATATCCTTCTTCTGTTGTAGCCCGGAAGGTCAATAATAAGCTGAACATTTTTATCGGGAACACCTATGGTGAATGCGCCACTGCTGTCAGTTTCGGCAGACACCCCGGTTGAGGAAACCGAAATAAGCACCTGTTTTAAAGGCAATCCTGAACCGGATTCGAAGACCTGCCCCTGAACCAAAGTATCGGTTGATTGTGCAGTTCCCTTTTGAAAACTCATGCCGACAAAAAGAAGGATTATTACAGTCAGGCATGTCGGGTATTTAAATCGTTTAATCATATCAAAGTATAATTAGATTTTCTAAAGACAATTCGTTTATTTAACAGGTATGAATTCCATCCTGTCCCAAAACAGTGTTCCGGATTTTAATGCAACCAGTTTAATTTTATGCTGTGTTGAAGTTGTCCAGTTGACCTCCCCGAAATTAAAAATGGCCTGCGTATCAGATGTGACAGCACCTGTAATTGTGCCGACATCCGAACTTAATACAATCCTGGTCTGTTCCCCGTCGATAAAAACAGCAAATTCGATACCTGTCCATACACGGGATGCAACGGTATAACGACCTTTCATAATTTTGGGTGTGGTGACCTCGATTTCCCAGAAACCGATCATGTTCAGGCAGTCGTCGTTCAATTGTGTCTGCGCATCCTTTGCCGCTTTAATATAATATTGCAAATACTCGCCCTGCCACCTGATCCCTTCAAATTTGTAAGGGTCGAAAAATTTCTCAAAATGATTGAGATAATACTCACCCTGTTTGAAATCGAAGTAATCTGTCACTTCCCAAATAATTGTCGTTGGAGAAGGTGTTGCCACTTCCAGCAAATCATTGACCGTATGAATTACGCCGTTTTTTGCAGGTATATTTGATTGGTCAGTATAAATACCAGTGTAGGAATTGTCGGCAGCATCGGTATTTATTTTATAAATACCATTATCAATCTTTATCTGAAGATTATTGTTCTTTGAAAGAACAGAATATAACGTTGCCGCATAGGGGAAATCCGATAAATAATAAGCTTCCTTGTCCAGACAATGATAATCCATGTACTGGTAAAAAGCATTATCCTGGAATGTAATGCTGTCAGGTGCATTGGTAAACCTGGCCACAAGATCATCATAACTGTTTATGCCAAATCGGTTGAATGTGGTATCAGCAATGGCCAGAATGGTGTACCTTGTGCGGGCAGTTGTCTGCCCATACTGAAAACTGATAATATCTAAAGTGTCTCTCAGTCCTGTATTTTCAAGTCCGGCAGCAAAAATCGAATAGGAGGGATCAGCAGCCAGCACGTCAATTACGCTTAATTTAACGGGGTCGAGGACTTTATCAATAATTTGAATTGTGCCATTCGATACCCTAACATCTCTCTTAATAATTCTTGCCGTTTTATTAATAATAATTTCAGCTTCCTGGAACTCGGTGACGATATTGTCGCCCAGGGCGTTTTTTTCAGCTAATGTGCCCAGCTGGTAATCAGAAACCGAATATTCTGCCGGAACAATATGATTGTAAACGAGATCTCTCTTTTCAAGGCTGTCCAGATCAGTCACCGACTGGATACCTTTTTCGCTGCAATAAGCCGAGATCGCCTCATTGTTGGGCAGAAACAAAGAATAAGGGCCGCGTATACTCAACAGGTTGTTAAGCTTTGTATCCAATAAAAGTTCATTAAACAATGAGAAATCGCTGTTAAGGGCAATATATTCCGCTATGACCAGCTGGTCATTCGTTCTTGGCAATTCCTGTATATCTTCCTTGCAGCAATTGAAAACAAGCGCGATAAACAGCAACCAGATACTTTTTATAAATACATTCCGACCATGTTTTGTTTTCATATATGACTTTTTTTCTGATTATTATCTTTCATAGAATGGATTCTGTTTCAGATTTTTATTACGCTGCAATTCATCGTAAGGGACAGGCAGGTAATACATCATAGTATCGTTAACCTTCGATCTGAGAAGAGCCTGACTTTTAGCGTCTGCAAGGTTAACCAGCAAATCGCCCAGCTGCTTTTTATTTTGAAAACCATTCATTTTAGCATTGCGCAACAGATCGAACCATCTTTTTCCTTCTATCGCAAATTCTTTGGCTCTTTCATCCAGTATAATACTTCTCATCTGCATTTGATCTGTTATGCCTGCAATTGGTAATAACCCTGCACGTTCTGCAGTTTTGGTTACATAACTTTGGGCCTCGGCCACCATGCCCAGTTCATTTAAGGCTTCGGCTTTCATTAACAGAATATCGGCATACCTGTAATAAATGACATTAGCATCACGCTCACTCACATCTGAGCGCCTTAAGGCATCATCATAGGTAACGCCCAAATATTTCCAGGTTGAATTCTTCCCATTGCAATATCTTTTATCTGATATATCAGGAAACAAAGCCGTATATTTAGGACCGAATGAAAATGCATATGTGCCATTGCTCAGGTTTATGAAGGTAGAAGTGAGTGACTGGCTGTAATTATATATCGGATTTATCTGATTCGTCGTTGCATCATCTATACATTGCAATTCAAAAATGCCTTCACTGGAATTGCAGGGATTATAGATATCGAACCATGTGTCTTTTGGCTGCAGAGCATACAGACCTGAATTTATAACAGCATCACAGTATTCAATACACTTTTGGTATTGCTGGTTCCATAAATAGACATCAGCCAGCAATGTCATTATTGTATATTTGTTTGCACGGCCTTTAAAGAATTCAGGGTTCCCCAGGAATTCAGTGGTATAAGCCATGTCTTTTGCCTTTAATAAATCAGCAATAATTTGTTTTATAACGACCGCCTCTGTTGATTTCGCCGGATAAAAATCGCATGTGTCCGAAATTGAAGGATTGAGAACCAAAGGCACATCTTTCCATAAACGCACCAGGTAAAAATAACTGAGAGAACGCAAAAACAAGGCTTCTGCATCAATATTGTCCTTCATTTCCTGTGTGAATGACATGTCATTGTCTAACACATCCTTGCTAAAATATAAAAGGGTGTTGGCCAGGTTGATGGTGGTGTAATATTTTGACCACTTGATGACAGAATTTTCCGGGTTTATATCACTTCCCGCAACAGGGGCATAATCGCCGGGCACACCTGTTATAATATCGGCCCGCAATTCTCCCCAGATAATGTTTTCAAGCGAAACATCGCGCAGTGAACCATATACGGCTGCAAGTGCACTGTTGGCATCGTCGGCTTTTTTCCAGAAGTTGTCCTTAATCAGATCTTTTTCAGGCGCTATTTCCAACCATTTCTCGCACGATAAAAATATGAATGAACCCAGAATTACTATGGCTGCTATTTTGCTGTTTATATGAAGCTTTTTCATAGATTCAGATATTATATATTAGAAAGTAATGTTAATACCCATTAAAAGTCTTTTGCTCGGCGGGGTTAAATTATTGTCCACGGGCAATTTATTTGGCTTTGAAGGAGGAGCCACATCAGGATCCTGTCCTGAATACCTGGTCCAGGTGTACAAATTATATCCCGTGACATAGATTTTCAAATTGTTGATTCTTAATCGGTCGCAAAATTTCTCGCCGAAATTGTATGTCAGCGAAAGTGTTTTAAAGCGTATGAAGGATCCGTCTTCAACAAAACGATCTGAGCCAAGCCAGTTATAACCATAATTTGTTGTTCCCGGTCCGGCCCACAAAGCCCTGGGGACGTCTGTAACATCGCCTTCCTTTCGCCAGCGTGAGTTAACCGCCTTGGTCTGGTTATCGAAGCCTGACATGTTTTCAGCATACATCCTTGTTTCATTGATGATTTTTGAACCGTATTTAAAGGTGAAGAATGAGTTTATTGTGAGGTTTTTATAGGAGATCCTGGCTCCGCCACCCCCGGTGTATTTGGGATTTAAATCGCCAAGGTATACCACGTCAAGCCTGTCTATCTTTCCATCATGGTTTACATCCTGATACCTTGCATCGCCGCCAACAAAAGTATATTTTTCTGCGCCGACATTGCCCATCTGCATGGTTAAAGGCAAACCGTCGAGGCCCAGTATAGGATCACCATTGGCATCAGTTGCCACTGCATCGGAAGTTCTGGAATAAACACCCAGATACTTATAACCATAGAAGCTGCCCAGAGGATCGCCGGGCTGAACCTTCATCAGGTATTCTCCGTTATTCAGCACATTACCTGTTTCAAAGCTGTAATTTTCAGGCAAACGGATAACCACATTTTCGTTTGTGGCAGCATTGACATTAATGTCGAATTGAAAGTTGCCTGTTTTTACAATGGTATAATCAAGATATATTTCAGCACCCCTGTTTTGCATTTCGCCATCGTTAATATTCAATTTGCTGAATCCTGACGTGGTGGGAATTTCGGTATCCTTAAGATACAGATCATGGGTTGTCTTGACATAATAATCAAAAATGACATTGATGCGTCCGTTGTACAAAAGCATGTCAAAGCCAACGTTGGTTTGTTCAATTGTCTCCCATCGCAGGCTTGTTAGCTCAACACCAGTTGGCCGTACACCTATCAGATTAATATATGACATGTTGGCCTCAGATTCGTACTTATTATAATAAAGGTATTTGCCATCAGGCTGGTTGCCGCTTTGTCCCCAGCTTGAACGCAACCTGATATCGTTGATAAATTTTACATCTTTCAGAAACTCTTCGCCGGATATACGCCATGCAACCGATGCCGTGGGGAAAATACCCCATCTGCTCTCTGCGCTGAACTTGGATGTTCCTTCAGCTTTGGCGCCGACCATAAAAATATATTTGTCTTTATATTTATAATTGGCTGACAGGAATGCGCCCAGCGCGCGATATTTCGAGTAATCGGCATTCATTGAATTAACATTCTTTTCGCCGACAGGTTGTTGTATATAACGCGATGATGAATAATTTGTCTGAACTTCCAACCCTCTTTCCATGGTTTCTTCGGTGTCGAACTGTCCGATAAAACCCAAATCGTGATTTTCATTGAGCTTGGGATTATAAATAATCTGGGTCTTTGAAAAAATAGAACTTTTCTTGTTAAAAGCATTTACAGCTCTGTTTGCTAAATTGGATTCGTAATCACCGATGGCCTCAGCCGGAAGGAACTTGGATTGTTTGCTGTCAAAGATATCGAGGGTAACCGTGGCATTGATGATTAATTCAGGAACAACAAAATATTTAATGCTGAAAAGCGCCCTGGCATTGTCTTTAATTTTTTTGTTAACACCCAGATTGGCAAAAGCAACAGGATTATAAACATCCGTTGAACTGCCCTGAAGGGTTTCATCATTGAAATACTGGTTGGTGGGAATGTTATTCGTATCTCTTGCATAAATGGTTAAGTTGGGCATTTTCCTGTAGGCAATGGCCCTGACCTTTTTATTGTTGGCAAAAAATTCACCATAATCATCCCTGTCATATGTGCCGTCATCATCGTAACGGGTATACATGATATCCGATCTGAACTGCAACTTTGTTGACAAATCGTAGTCAAGTGAACTGCGGAGGTTCAGCTTTTTCAATCGGTTGCCAACAACGGTCCCTTCCTCGTCAAAATAACCCACAGAAAGATTATACCTGGTTTTATCGCCGCCGCCTCTCACTGAAAAATCGTGTTGCATGGTATTGGCAACCCGGGTTATTTCTTTGACCCAATTGGTGTTTTGTATGAAATCGTAATAATTATACTTGTCACTTGGTTCGAAGTCTATTTGATAAAAATTCGAAGGATTTGAGGAAGCATTCATTGAATTAATGTTGTAATTATATACTTCATCTCTGATCAGCCTTGCATAGCCTCCGTTGTCCAGCATGGGTATGGGTTCGGGTTCCCTGGCAATGGTGTTTTTAAAGGTATACTCAAATATCGGCTTCGATTTAATACCGCGTTTTGTCTTTATCATCAAAACACCGTTAGAAGCAGCCGATCCCCAGACAGCGGTTGACGCCCCGTCTTTAAGGACTTCAATCGATTCTATATCTTCCGGCGACACGTCTATCAGGTTTCCGAATTTCTGGACATCGGCGCCTGCAAAATCGAAGTTTTCAAAATCCGATGCATAGGGAATCCCGTTAACAACGATCAAAGGATTGTTGTTGGCATTAAGAGAAGCTGTGCCGCGGATACGGATATTCAAACCGGCACCGGGGTCACCCGAAACGAAAGTGATATCAACATTGCCCATTCTTCCCTGGAGCATATCTTCAACCGTTGTTGACATGACTGATTTCAGTTCAATGGTTTCAAGCCTTGATACAGCTGTAGCCCTGTCCCGGATATTTGTATAACCGTCGTTGCTGATTTTACTTGCAGAAATACGGACTTCTTCAATGGATTTAGTTTCCTGTTCAAGCTCAACATTTATTGTTGTCCGGTTATTTATCGCAAAAACGCTCTTTTTATACCCGATAAACGATACCTGGATGGAGTCATGAGCATCTTTCACCTGCAGAATATAATTACCATTGTCATCCGAAGTGGTTCCGGACACAAACCTGCCATTTTCATCGATTTCAACAATATTCACATAAGGCAGGGTCTCCCTTGTTGTCTGATCAGTTATCCTGCCTTTGATAATGGCTGATTTCTGTGCATACGCATTGTTGAAAAAAGATAAAAAGCATATGAGCAGCCCGGTCAGTAGAATGATTCTCTTAATCATATTATAGTATTTTTGAAGTATGATGTTCGTATTGGTGAACTTTTTTGTTAATGATATCTCGGATTAATACGTCAAGTGTCAATATGTGCTTGTTTTCTTTATATGCTTATAATCATACAGGTTCAGGTATAAAATACAATCATTGGGTTTTCAGAACGGAACCAATCTTATGAACCACGCCCCTTCTAACCAGATTATTGGCATTCGCATGATTCAGAAATACTTCCTGCCCTGATGCATCGGTGATCTTCAGATTATCCGGACTGTTATCAATGATAAGCGATGATCCTTCAAACAAGGTATTGAAAGTACCCGATACAACACCATCGTCAACAATTGTTTCCCGGATAAAATGATAATTGACATAACTCTTAAGAGCGTCTATATTGCCCCCGGTTGTGTCGGGAAATGATCCATCCAATTTTGACTGTGCTATGGCAGCATTGTTTGGAATAAAGGCTGTCCAGTAATACTCTCCTGCGGCCTCAGTTACCGCAATATTAGGATATTTGTTTTTTGTGTCACTTTCTTCAAAATTCGGATCGAGCAATCCTGTTGCAACCATCAGCTGCGCAAACTCCGACATATCAGGGTCACTTGAAATATATTGGCCCATTCGATATTTCGTTTCAATGGGTTGATCGATATAGAAAAGAATTCCGTTCTTGCTTTCAGCGTTATCAACAATTTCAGCAGAATTGCCTTTAAAATCATTGAGTCCTGCATTCAGGGAATTACCGGAGTAATGAACAAAATTATGAGAAAGCATTTCAATATAGCCTTCACCGCTTAAATCGGAAATACTGCCATAATATATATGGTCCTGGGCATAGGTGATCAAATCGACATCAGGCAATAATATCCATTGCTCATCGTCTGTTTTTTGCTGAAATTCCTGGTTACCGTCATCATCAATAACCAGGCGGATGTTGGCAGCCAGCAGCTGCTCATTGGTCGGGGCAAACAGTGTCACTTCCTTATCTCCTGAAAGCGTTGCGATCAATCCCCCACGGGTAAGCATTGTTAAAAATGTCTCGTATTCTTTGTCAAAAAACAATTGCCCCGGAACACACAAAAATACATTAGGCTCCAATATACGTTTCGATTTATAGATTACACCATTGCTGCACATAAAACCTGGTTCCACATCGGCGGCATCTATAACTGATAAATCGCCATAAACATTATAGAATTTTTCAGTAAACTTCGATTTTAACTCCAGGCGGTTTGTCATCTGGCTTTGCAAAATATAGCGTATGGTAACTTCCGGGACTTCATCCAGACTTGCATAGGTTTTCAGAACGGTATTGTCGAAGTAAGATTGCAAAAGATCATCTTCAGGAAGGAAAACTGTAAATATATCGAGCGCCCATGCCGGTAGCTGCGAAGAAGCATGATTCGGGCCTTTTTCAGCTGAAATATTGGAAATATCGGAATAGCCTTTTGTATAAAGCTTTCTGCCCTGCTTATCCTCCACCGAAGACTGGGTATATGTGGCATATTTCTGCATCAGGTCATAGAATAAACCATACTTATCCTGATTTGCAGCGAGATATTGGTCAATATTGGGCATGGGCTCAACAACACGGTCGAGATAATACAGGAATCCGCTTCCTGTAGGAACAGCCAGATCCTCAATTTCGGTCGTGTTTTCTTTGCCCGGGGGAGGTAATATGACAGCGTTGTGCCAGTTCATTAATCCGCTCCATTCACTCTCTGGATACATCATGGGATAGTCTATCTCACCATTGCCATTATAATCCTGGAAATAATACTTCGAGAATAAGGGTACATATTTCACATCTGTGTAAATATATATTTCCTGCCCCTGGTATGTGGGATCGTATTTTGGAATCTCTATATAGGGCACCGAGTAACTTTTGGTTTGCTTTCTGAAGAATAAGGACCTGTATTCCGCGGTCGCGCTTTCCAGACGGTTCCACATTTTTTCGTAAACCAGATGATTGGCATTTACAGAATTGGCAAGAAAGTGAAGTGTAAAAAGTTCAAAAGCCTCATCTTCTGTCAAATCGTCAATGGAGCTTATACCCTTTTTTGCGAAATATTGTTGAAACGCATCATCATCGGGGACAAACAAAGTAGACGTCTGCTTCTCAACAGTCGTTCTGTAATCAGCTTTTTCCATAAGCTGCAAAAAGATCGTATATTTTCCCGCTTCTTCGAGGGTTTCTATATTTGTCCCGCCAAGCCATTCAGGGTCTTCATACCGATCCATTCTCTCAGAACATCCAAACACAACAGCTATTACAGCAAATGCCATTACCGCATTTCTGAAATATAATATTGATTTCTTCATGGTAAATAATTTCAGTTTGTGAAAATGAAACTGTATTTAATAAAAAGGTAAGTATTGTGATAATACTGCAAATTATCAGTTTTGAAATTAATAATAATTTATGTAAACACAATATTTGATTGAAAATATTTCATGAAAGTGTTATTACTGTTTTAAGATTCACTATTTCTGCCAATTAATAACTTCATGATGATTAAGATTTTTTTTATATTGACCAAAATTTACCAGCAAATGACACAAAATTGATAGTTCTTATCTCTTAAACAAGAGACTTTCTGCCTGCTGTTTGTGAATACCATTATGAATTTTCCGGAATCACATCGGTGAACAAAAGGGAGGGACAGTTATTTCCATTACATTGTGAAAAGCTTTGTTTAATAAAAGATGTGTACCAATAAAAATTGATTGATTGTTATTATAAACTTAACCGTTGAAAATCCGTATAAGCAATTAAATGCGCAAAAAGCGTCGTATGACTCAGTGAGTATTATAAACAGAAGTTTATGAGGATAAATGAAATGAAAAACAGGTTACAATTGTTTATCGGGGCTGTTATAATTATGACAGTATTTTTGGCATCCTGCGAGAAAGATGAAGAAAAAACTGACAGATATTCATTCTGGAAAGGTGATATTGAAAACTATTATTACATTCTTGACATGAATAACCAGAAATACCACCTGGTTAAGGGCAAACCGTTCATGATACTCGAGTATGATCCTGTTACAGGTGTGCCGCTTAAATGCGAATTCGGCCTCAGTGAAGCACAAAATGAATACCTGCCCGGTGTTGAAGGGGCAATTCCTGAACCGTTCCTGGGTGCAAGCACCCTGCAATATGCCGGAAAACTGAATCTGAGCGGTTCTGTCAGTCTTTTATGCAACTGGGCTGCTGTTTCAACTCATGAAGAATTAAGCGCCGGTGGTTTTGAGTTTTCGATTGACAAAGGATCTGACCCGTGGGGCCATGAAATACTTCATTTTACTTTTACCTTTGATGACATGGCCGGAGAAATAATTAATGAAGAAGTCTCATGGGGCGGCAGAGTATCTGACAGTAAAGCATTTAAGCTAATCCGTAAATTCAACAGCAGTTCGCTACAGTGAAACTCCCCTGTTCGGCTGAGGCTCGCGTTTCGACCAGGGTAAGAAGATCCTTTTCAGAGGGAATATTCGTCCCCAGCCGGGGTCGTATATCATGCGTGCAAAATGGGCTATAGACATTAAATCCCTCCGGGATTCTTTATATGTTAACCTGGTGCTTTCTTGCAGAGCCTGACACCTCTTCAGGTAATGTTGAATTCATAAATGGTTCAATCGCTTAATTCCCCTGCAAATGTTATCACTTTGCCTGACGGTTATAGGCGCAACCTCAATCGAATATATATTTCAAGGTTTTCCAGATCCTGCTTTACCATCAGTCCAAAGTACAACCTCCTACAAACGCAATCACACCCAATCCTGTAAATCCCATAAATCCCAATTCAGACAACTCCCCGAATATCCTAATTCTTTATTATAGTACCACTCCTGCTCCCCCGCTCTGTCATCATCTCATAAAAATAAATGCCTTTTTCCAAACTTTCGGTATTGATTCTTAGCTGACTGCCCTGTATCTGATTTCTGCACAACTCTTTTAATACAACCTGCCCGGCTGAATTATACAACACGAATGTAAAATCATCGTGTTTGTTTCCAATATTTAATTCAATATAATTGGTAAACGGATTGGGCCGGATTATTGTCTCTTTGTTACGCATATTATCAGAAATTCCGGAAAGCACATAAAAATTAACCGAATAGGTCAGGGAAAAACCGTTCATAGCCGTTACTTTAACAGTTGTTCTACCCGGAAGTGATTCTGCTGGTGTTACCGACACTGTTGATCCGGGAGCCTGCGTGGTTACTGATAATTCAGGGGCAACCTCAGTTCCGGCTTCAAGATAAACGGCATAATTTAAAGATTTTGGAGAAAAATCGGTAATATTTGAATCTCCGTAGTCTATACCGGTCAAATACGCATTATTATACAAGGTATCATTATAGATAAGATCGTTGTTTTGCCTGATGATCTGATAAATTTCGTTATTTTCCAGGTTAGGATTCCAGTCGGCAGAATAGTTGCCTGGATTCACGTCCCTGGCAAAAACTGAGGCCATGGTATAATTCTGTGCTTCTGCTTCAGTCAGTTGATGTGACCATGCAACACGTGATTCAGGCTTTGCTCCCGGACCGGTGTTGTTGTATTCGGCGTAATAACAGGTTGCAGATCTGCTTTCCCAGTCGGTCCAACCAACACTGCTGATATGGGCGCCCAGATGACAGTACATAAATACTGTCTGCGCATATGGCCGCCAGGGACGACCCATTGTTACCCCCGAAACCCCGTGATCAGCCCTTACCCGGCAGTTCCGGAACACGTATCCGAATTTCCAGTTTTCATCGGTTGAGGCAGCAGTAATCTGGCATGAACTGCGGTTGGTGTTGATCAGGCAGCTGTCAAAAAGGGCTGTTCCCCTGCCGAAAATAAAGTCAACATTCCCTTCAATGTAAGTGTCTTTTAAATAAAACCTTCCATAACCCCATGTATAATAGGTATCCTGGTTGCCCATAATCCGGCAATGGGCAACGATAGTCCTTTCTCCTCCTGTGTTCAGTGCCACAGCCTGACCTACACGTCCGGCCGAATTTTTAACCGTCATATTGATCAAGGTAAAATCTTCTGAATCAATATACAGGGTGTGTGATGTTGATGTGCCAATCGCGTTCCCGACTGCAGAAGAAATAATACCATTGTATATTTTGCCCGATCCGGAATAGTCATCAAAAACCAATATCGTGCTGTCCCTGTTTTCGCCTACCAGCGTTATATTATCTTTGCCATCAGGAACTTCAACCTTTTCGTAATAAACACCGTTCTTTACAAATATTACAACAGGCGTATTTCCGTAAGCAACGCTGTTTATGGCATCGGTAATGGTCAGATAATCCCCACTGCCGTCGCCTGCAACAATTTTATCTGTTTTGCCGGCCAGCAGTTCCTGAAGGCTTTGGGCATAGTTAACGTCTGCACAGCACATTATAATATGAACCACGATAAGACTGTATAATTTTTTCATATTTCCTTTTGCTTTAAAGAATGAGTCAACTCCTAAAAGTATCATGAAAGATTTTCAGATATTCGCGAATTTTGAACTTTTTGGTGTGGAATCAGATATAAAATGTAAATAATCACTCATTTGGCAATTGATCATGAATTATGATCTGGTGTTATGTTTACTTTATCATGTTCATCGTCATGCTGTCCCGATTATATCGGGACGGAATGACTAACCGCCAGTATAGACTTAACATAACACTAATATGAATTCACGACCAATCTCTTGATACTGTTATAATGTTCAGAAACAAAATTCATAAAATATATCCCGTTGTCAAACCGGTGTTTTAGTAAAACATTACCCTTGTCATGAATATAGACTTCATACTCTGTCTTTCCGGTAATATCAAAGACAATTACTTTTAATGCACCGGTTAATTCAGGATCTATGGTTATAAAGAACCGGCCGTCGGAAGAAGGATTTGGAAAAACTGACACATAATCATTCAGCAATAATCTGCTTTCAGAATCTGTTGACGATACCGGATCTGCAACAACCACATTTTTTGAAGTCATAATATGGCTTCCGTCCGTCAGCTCTGCTGTAATGGTAATTTCTCCGGCCTGTCTGGCTATCAAACGTCCCGGTTCAATAAATTCAGCAATATTATCCGGTTGTTGTATCAATTCCCATTTTATCAATCGGTTTGTAGCATTATCAGGCTCAAATACGATATCGATATTAACCGTATCCCCTGTATGAATTGTATCATCAATCTGCAATGCCAGTCCTGTTGCGGCTATTATTTCCGGCTCCGGACTATCGGTAACGCCCTGCTGAACGGCAACTACCCTGTAACGGATACCCTGAACCTGCATTGAATCGGTATCCGTATATGATGTTGTATTTTTTGGCACACAGGTCATTATTTCATACGCAGTTCCGTTTACTGACCTTTCGATGCAAAAACTGTCTTCACCCAGGTATGTATCATCCCATCTGATGGTTAAAGATCCGTTCCGGTCAAACTGATACGATATGTTTTGCACAGGCTTTTGAAATTCAATACTGTTCAGATATACTTCGAGTTCGGTATACCCGTTTTCTGACAATATGTTACGGTCAACATCACTATTCTTATTAAGACCCCTGGCTTCCTCCCATGCATCGGGCATCCCGTCAAGGTCTGTATCTGCAGGGCCTGGCTTGCTGTTTAAAACAGGCCATCCGCCGACTTCCGACTGGGAGTCAATAATTTTTCCGGTACGGTTAATAACATCATTGACAATTCGTATGTCACAACTATCCCGGTTAGGGACAAATGCACCGGCATGCCATAATACCGCATTAAAGGCATCACCGGCTGTCTGCATGTCAACAGACCACACAGGATAAGGAACATTTTGAAGTATCTCATCAACGGTAAGCAATGGACTTGCACTTATGCCTTTGCTGTTGTCAGCTGTTACATCAGGGTAACCGTCGACATAATTGCCGTTGACATACATCCTGCATGTATCGCCGGGAAGAAAAATCTGAGACCTGTTGGAAGTACTGGGGCCGTACCTGTGATAGTTATTCTGCCAGTTGACGTCTGCAGCTTCACCGCCATAAGCACCATACCCCGACCAGTTATAAATAACATTATTCACAATATCGATGAGGTCACGTTTACCGTTATCCCCGGCATATTTATCCAGGCGCGGTGTACGCGATCCGCCTGATGCCAGAAGGTTATGATGATACGATCCGCCGCCGAAAACGGTGCCGCCTCCATAGCTGTTGCCGTCCCAACCTGCAATATAGCTGTGGGCGCCTTTTGAATGTTTTGAGTTGTTCAGGGGTTCATGCAGTATACACCATTGCACAGTACTGTAACCGGTTAATACAGTAAGATCAAGAACAGCGTCAATAGACCAGCTTAGGGAACAATGGTCAAGGATGATGTTATAACATTTCCTGAAAGAAAGGGCATCCAGCTCATCGCAACCTGTTCCGCAATCCTGTTCATCGCCGATCCTTAAACGAAGGTACCGGATGATGATGTCCCTGCTGTCTCCTATTTTGAGCGGAAAATTCTTTATACAAATGCCGTCGCCGGGGGCTGTCTGACCGGCAATGGTGATACATGAATCATCTTGTATCTCAATGGAACTCTGTAATTCAATGTTGCCTGATACAGTGAATATGATGGTGCGCTTTTTCCCCTTATAGGCAGATGATGTGAGGGCATCACGCAGGCTTCCCGGCCCGGAATCTTCAAGATTATTTACAATAAGAACCAAACCTCCCCTGCCCCCTTTGGCGTATTGACCAAAACCTTCCGCACCGGGGAATGCCAGCTGTTGTGACAGAATATTGTGACACACACCGATCAATACAATGATAAATAATAAACGGTATGCAAACATTATAATTATTCATATTATTATTACTTAACCAAATTGCCTTTCCCTCATTTCTTTGGAAAGGTCATATAAAACGCTGCGCCTTCGTTCACTTTACCTTCGGCCCTTATAGACCCTTTATGTTTCGCAATGATTTGTTTGACATTGGCCAGTCCTATGCCAATGCCTTCAAAATGGTCAGCTGAATGAAGCCGCTGAAAAACGCCAAACAGCTTATCTGAATAGGCCATATCAAAACCGGCCCCATTATCTTTAACATACAGTTCCACAACACTTTTTGAATTCACATCCGAACCAATTTCGATGACAGCTTCTTCCTTATTTGAAGTATACTTTATGGCATTGGCAATAAGATTCTCATATACCGCTTTAATCAAATGATAATCACCCAAAATCTCCGGAAGCGGGGTTATGATCCATTTGATCTTTCTCTTTTCGATATCAGGCTTGAAATCATCAATAACTTCGCGGACAAGTGAATTAAGGTCAATACTTTTAATAGCCGGCTCTCTTCTTCCAAGGCGTGAAAAGGACAATAAACTGTCAATCATGACTGACATCCTGTTAACAGAAGCTGTAATTTTATTATAATAATCAGTAATTGATTTATCGGGTTGAGGGATCTTTGAGTACATGAGTTTTACAAATCCATCGATATGCCTTATGGGTGCTCTCAGATCGTGTGAGATGCCGTAAGCAAAGGCTTCAAGATCTTTCACTGCCTCGTTAAGCCTGTTTGTTCTTTCTTCGACCTTTTGCTCCAGGGTTTTACTGTAGTCCTCAATCTGTTCTTTGGATTGAATCAGTTCAGCCTGTGTCCTTCGCAACCTAAGTTCGGTTATCACAAGCAATTTTACCTGCTCTTCCAGCTCAAGACAATCGGCCTTTAATTTTTCTATTTCATTTTTCGGTGTCATAAAAGAACCAGGTGCTTTTTAATAAATGACACAAAGTGTTACGGTAAAATTATGAAAATAGTTCTTCCCGGAAATAGGACCAATTTCTCCATATGAATACAACCCCAACCATGGTATATCTTTATCAAATACATTTTGTATTACATCAATCCCCTTTTCCTTGGCATCCTGCCCAAAGCACAATCTTCCCCGTGCCGCACAATCGAAATGAAGAACAGCAACAGGCTTCCTGTCACCGAGTTTTGATCTGATCCTTTCGGCCATTATTTTTGCATTTTTCGATATTTTATCAGGATCCCGTCTTCCCATTTGTATCTTTGATCCATTAACCATCTCGCATAAAAATTGCATGGAACCATCAGGGTATTTGGCAGCCGGTGCACGAACTATATGGGTATCATATATTGTTGCGTATTCTTCAGGTAGTTTCTCGCAAAGGCAAAGTGCGCCTGCCACCTCAGGGGTAAAATCTACAATTTCTTCAGGCAGATATGATTTGAAAAAAGTCCATATCGACTCATTGTCTATTTCAAACACTCTGTTAGCCTCTGCCTTTGTAATGGTTTTTTCCATACTGATTGGTATGCACCCGTGATTAATTGCTGTTTCAATATTAGCCTCGCCTGAAATCAACACACAGCTGGCACTGTCAGTATGCACCTCATCATTGTGAAACTGATAGGTTTTATAAGCATTTATACTTTCACTTGCGCCTCCTCCACAGAACAATAGAGGTTGTTTAATACTTTTTTCTATGCCGGAAAAGAACGCATCCGAATTCACAGTTAGGCCATCAGGCAGCATAATAAGAACAAGAGGGTCAACCAATTGAGGATTTATTTTCCTGGCCAGTTCCTCCCCTCTTTCTTTTGAATTCTCTTTTAATCCTTCTACAAGAAAATTGTGAAATCTTATTTTATCTGAAGAAAAAGCCATAACACCGGTTATACTTTCACCTCTCACCAATCCTGACTCGGTATAAGATCCTTCTCCTGCAGGCCCCGACTGGGTGATTACGCCGGCTGCCGAACATCCGCTAAGAGGTGCTTCACCGGTTGCAGATCTTATACCTTTCAGCATTTTTTCATGATCATAATCAGAAGTTGCGAATACCAAAACAAAATCACATGCATCAATGCCGGCATTTCTTAGTGCCTCAATAGCGGCTTCACGCCCTGCTTCGAAGGCATCAGTTTTTTTACTTTCTCCGACTCCTACTTTTGTTCCCATTTTGATTTACTTTATAATTCATGCTAATTTCAACCTATCCAGCCGATTAATCAACTTAAATTGCTATTTATGAAAATAATAATTGATTTAAGATTGAAGATTTATGAAGTCAAAGGCAAAAACAAAATAACCAATACTATACAAACCTGGACTCACCCTTCTAAAATCAAAAATCTTCATTCTTAATTCAATGTCGTTCAGTTAAGGATTTTTTTTGCCCTCTCCCTGCAACCTCTCCGGGAGAGGGACATAATTCGGGCTTAACTAAACGACATTGATTCTTAATTCTTAAATCATTTTAAGAGTTTTATAACTGGCAATTTGTATTAATAAATAACACACAGCACTGCTGTTTGGTTATGATAATAATTTATGCTTTTAATGGGGGCTATTTCACCGTTAGAGAAAAATCCGAGCCAGGGGATATCTTTTCCGAAAACATCCTGGATGACATCAATGCCCTTCTCTTTTGAGTGATCGCCAAAGAACATCTTTCCCCTTGCGGCACAATCAATGTGTAAAACCGCAATGGGCTTTTTATCCCCCAGCTGATTCTTAATCCTCTCTGCCATATTTTTTGCACTGGAAGAGATCTTATCGGCATCTCTCCGGATCAGTTGAACCTTGGTACCTTCGGGAATTTCAGTGGCAAAGTTCAAAGAACCATCCGGATTCTGGCTTAGCGGGGCACGGATGATATACCGGTCGTATTCGTTTGCGATCTCATCCGGTAGTTTTTCCCCCAGGTCGAGAAATGTGGTTATTTCGTTGTTAAATTCCGTAATAACGGGGTCAAGATATTCTTTAAAAAAGTCCCACACCGGTTTGTGATCAATTTCAATGACCGCATTGCTTTTAATGCGGGTAACCGTTTTTTCCAATCCGATGGGATAACAACCATGACTTACAGCCAATTGAATGTTACAGTTCCCGGCGATCAGCACGCAACTGGCAGCATCCGTCAGAACCTGATCGTTGTAATACTGATAGGTTTTTCCATAAGCAAAATTATCCAATGCCAAACCACCGCAAAACAACAGCGGTTTTGTGACGCAAGCATCTATCCCCGTGAAAAACTCCTTTACATTGGGGGTAAGTCCGTCGAGGAACATCATCAGGACGTGCGGCTTTTTGATCCCATCCTTTTCGATTTTTTTCCCTATCTCTTCACCTGCCGTTCTTGAGCTTTTTTTCAATCCCTTAGCGGAATAATTGATCATTTGTATTTCAGTTGAAGCGATGACCATAACGCCAACGGCATATTTCCCCTGATTCGAACCTGATAAGGTAAACATTACCTCTCCTTCCGGTCCTGCCTGGGTTATGATTCCTTCACCCGAGCAACCGCTTAAATGTGCATTTCCGGTTAAGGATCTCACACCATTTATTAATTCCTGCTGATTGTATGCTACAGTAGCAAAGACAAATACGAAATCACAGCTGTTGATCCCGGCCCTGTCTAAGGCAAGCTTCGCCGCTTCAACACCCGCTGTGAATGCTTCTTCTTTTGTGCTTTCACCGACACCGACTTTTGTTTTCATACAAGTTTATCTTATGTACACTTTCAATTCTTTAACTTCTGTTATATTGCTCTTCATTAAGAATGATGAAAAGGATTATTGAACAATTTTGGTTACAGGAAAAACTGTTGTATCTAATTTACGAATTTTATTTTTATTATGCTTATTTTTTAAGCGGGGTCGGACAGGGCTCTTCTATAAGATATTGTTGTTGTGTATAATACTTATCAAGCTTTTGACCGGGAATTCAGTTCATTGTCAAACAGACGATCATCCCTCCTCGCTTTACGGAAGGGCAGGCCCTGCGAGGATATTTTCTCCATATTGCTGATTTGCTGAAAACAGAATGCTGCTACAGAGCTTTGATTGATTAATCTGTTAACAAAGTTATTCTTTATAAGAGCCCCATCCGATACCAATGCATCTGTTATAAACAGTATTATTCCTTACAACCCGAACCAATCAAAAACTTCACAAATATTTCAGCCGGGAGGAAGAGACAGCAGTATTTTTCTTAATTTAGATGTTTAGTGGGTAGATTTGTATATTATTATACTGTGTAGTTTATTACATTAAAAGCCTCTTCAATTGTCATGCATGTTTTTTCAGGACAGGATCAGATTGTTTATCAACTTATTGAAGATGCTGAAATAAATTCAACATGAATATCGATATAATTACACCAGAATAACAAACACATAACATTAAACAACAGAACTATGAATACAATTCACACAGCAATACGTGTATCAGTCCTCATTTTACTGGTTGCTGCTTTCCTTTCATGCAAGCCAAAAGCTGTGCAACCTGAATCACCACAGTATGGCCCCGCGGACAGTGTTTACGAGGTGCCGGAAGGGGAGGGTCGTATCTTTTACGTTGCACCTGACGGCAAAGCAGATGCAGATGGCCATAGACTCATTCAGCCCACCACCATCGAAACTGCTATTTCGAAAGCCGTTACCTGTGACGTCATCATCATGCGCGGAGGGATATACCGCACAGGCAACCTCACTTTTAACCAGGGCATAACCATACAACCATACCGTGACGAACACCCTGTGCTGAAAGGCACGCTGGTGGCTGAAAACTGGCAAAAAACGGAAGACAGTCTGTGGTTCACTTCCTGGGAGACTTTGTTTCCGGCAGGCCCGGAATCCTGGTGGAACCGGGCAAGGCAGGAACAATTCACCCCGCTGCACCGTTTTAACAACGACGGGGTATTCATTGACGGACATTATCTCCAGTCAGCCGGCAGCAGGGAAGAAGTCGATGAAGGCACTTTCTTTGTCGACTATGAAGCCGGGCAAATCTACATTGGCATCGATCCCGCTGACAAACTTGTTGAGATCACCGCTTTCAGGAAAGCCATTTTCAGAACAACACGGGAAGTTCACGAAAAGGCTTCTGACAAAAGGGGCCCGAAAATTTACGGACTGGAGATCACCCAGTATCCTGACACTATGGTTCACATCGACGGATACTATCCGCAGGGCATTTCAACGGAAGATCAGGACGGAAAAGATGTGGTGGGCACCCTGTTCGAAAACTGTACCTTTTCCAACTGTTTCAGGATCGGCGTTTTTGCCATCGGTGACAGCCTTGTGATGAGAAACTGCCTGGTGAAAAACACCAACACCGAAGGGGTTTATATTGTTGCCTCGTCAGATGTGCTGCTCGAAAGAAACATTTTTACTTACAACAACATAGAAAAATGGACCGGCTTCTTCCCTGCTGCGGTTAAAATCTTTAACCAGACGCACCGCATAACCTGCAGGGAAAACAAGATCATTGACCACCCTTTCTCTAACGGGATCTGGTATGATGTCGGAAATGAAGACGGGGTATTTGTAAATAACCGGGCAGAGAATGTGGGCTCAATGGATAAACCCTTTTTAGACTATCAGGTCTGGCCTGCTGACAATGCGTTCTTTTTTGAAATATCAAAAGGAGCCGTTTGTGCCGGCAATGTTTTCCTTAACTGTGACCAGGTGCTTGTTTTAAACAGTTGTGATGTCAAAGTATATAACAATACATTTGTTAACACCAGGATGGGTTTCGGCCGCGATTCAAGGGGGGACAACGCCGATCATTTCGGCTGGCATATAACCACCGGACCGGCAGTGGATAAACGCGAAGGCCATGCTTTCGTGAATAACCTTATGATCATGGATGAAGACATTCCGAAACCCCAATTGTATGTCTGGCAACCTTTTAATATGTGCCGGCGCCTGAAAGAATCCCAGCTGGAAACCCTTGACCATAACATCTATATAAGGCGCCGGAATACAAAGGATGCCCCGTTGATGTTATGGAGCCCGGCTGAAAATGAAAAATGCCAGGCTGTGATTCATTCACCCCAAGAACTGACTGAGTTATATCCTGATTTTTCAAAAAACAGCCGATATCTGGAGGATTTTACAGACTCTGTTTTTATTGATGCAGCAAATGGCGATTTTCATTTACGGAAGGGTTTTATGGACAACCCTGAAGGGGATGCCCTTCCTGAAAAAGTGATCAAAGTCATGGGCCTCAGCGATCAGGATTCAGTTTTTACCGGTGCTTATCCGCTGGAATAACGAAACAGGCAACAGTAAAAAAAAATCCACCGGCGCGCTGAACTGAAGCGCACCGGTGGAAATTCACTCAATTAATGGTCACAAACGTTTACTCTATTACCAACCTGTTATAACGGGTACTGTTATCTGACCTTAACTGCATCAGGTAAACACCACGTTTCAGAGAAGTCAGATTCAGTTCAATTCTGCTGTCAAATACATTGATCTCATCGACAAAAACCTGAACTCCTTTCATATCAACAACAGTAATATATACATCGCCCCTTGAGAAATCCTGAAGCATCAGCGTTATATTACCATCAGACGGATTGGGATAAATTTCAAAATCAGTCTGTGCGGTCGATGCAATACCGGTAGCCGGATTTACCGTTACATCAAAAGTTGTGCTTGCCGGGGTCAGTGCAATTTCGTCACTTGCAGAAACTGTTATATTCGCAGTTCCGGTCCCAGCCTCCATAAGTACCAGATCTGTTCCATTAACAAATGCCACAGCAACATTTTCATTGTTGCTTAAAGCTGTTAATGTAAGCGGATCTGAATCACTATCGGTAAATACATCAGCAATATCGATAACATGAATATTGAAATTCTCATCCACAACAACATTGCTGATCGGACCGGACACTACAGGTGCACTGTTTATCCTGACCAGGAAGCTGGTATTGGCAGTACCGCCTGATCCGTCACTGGTATTCAGTGTAATGGCTGAAACCCCTGAACCGGCTTCCGAAATAGTAAGGATTTCGTCAGTCAGTGATACTGTAACAACCGTTTCCAGACTGCTGGAGGCAGTAATGTTCTGTACATCATGATCTGAATCACTGAATACACCTGACAAATCAAGATTTGCAGATACAAATCCATTAGGATACCTGACATCCGGAAGGGTATCAGCTGACGGAACATCATTAATCCTCAGTTCAAATGTCTGATTTCCCGACTCACCAAGCTCGGTCAGAGCATTTATGACAATACCGGTCGTTCCTGTTCCCTTTTCCGTAATGGTTAATACATTACCCGCTATTTCTGCTTTTGCAATTGATTCATCCTCACTCTGCGCAGAATAAGTAAAAGTATTTCCATACCGGCTCAGGAAAATGGAAGAGACATCTTTTGCATAACTGATAAATCCCTCCTGTACCAAGGTATCAGCAAAAGGTCTGACAGCAACCACGTCATCTATCGACAATGTTATGGGAATATTTACAGATCCGTCCGGATCATTGCTCCATACAGCCATGTCAAACGAATAATTACCGGCAGGAACATCAGCACTGGGATTGAATATTACAGTAATCGTATCTGATTGTCCGACGGCTAAACTTCCTGATTCTTCAGAAAATAATACCCAGCTGTTGCTTACGGAACCTGCAAATTTCCGGTGATAAGAAAAAGCCCCTCCGTTTCTTTCCCATTCAAGGAAAGTTACATCATAGTATAAATCATAATCCGTTAGCTTCAATGAAAATGTACGCCCGGGAAGATTATATGTACTAATGCCTGCATCGTTTCTAACAGCCTCACGCCATGTAGTATAATCCGAAGGATCAACTTCCCCGGTTTTCCCGTAAGCCCATTCCGTTCCAAGCGGAGATACCCAGGAACTCCTGTCATAGCTTGATTCCCGGGCTATATTAAACAATCCTTTATCCATTCCCCGGGTAATCCATACATCTTCAACAATTCTATCCTGGTTCATGGGCAAATGATAATCGGCACTGGAAGTCTTGGCAAAAGTGGTCTCCAGGATTTCCGGCCCCAGTTTCCAATCCAAAACGCCCATTCCGGTATTTGTAACAACCAGTTTTTGTGATTTTATCTCGCCGTGAAATAAGGCTTCAGACAGTTCGGTGACATTCACAGCAATAGCGGGTGCTACCACTCCCCTGCCCGATAATGAGACATCAACAGACTGATTAACAGGATCATCAGTGACAATAGTCATTGTTCCCGTATAAGTCTTTTCCAGGGCAGCATTAAACGCAACGATAAGGTCATCTTTATCAAACGGGGCAATGCCCGTCAATGGTTCAGCAACACTAAAAGCAGGCTCATTGAAGCTTATGTCTGTAATATTCAGAACCTCGTTCCCGTTATTGTTTATGGTCAATTTCATGGATACGGGATGACCGATATAGGAATCTCCAAATGCCAGTGCTGTGTCCTGAAGCTGAATTTCAGGATGCCCTAAAACTTCCAGTGAGCCCGTTATAATAACATCTGAATGATCAGCATCGTTTGTTGTTAAGTTCATTTCGAAGTTACGTGTTCCGGCAACTAAACCCGAAGCATCAAAAAATACAGAAATCACCTGGCTTTCCCCCGGAAGAACCAATCCGACTCTCGGAGATACAGAAATTCCGGTTAAGGGCATGTATGGCGCTGAACGAATATAACTAAAACCTCCGCCATTATTATTCATTTGCCAGCCTGTAAAGAGTATATCGAAATACAGGTCTTCTTCGGTTAAGTGTAATGAAACAGGCTGTCCGACTATTTCCGGAGTATTCTGGTTATGAAGATTATACCAGGTATCATAATCATCGGGGGACAGTTCCAAAGTATAACCATATGCCCACTCCGTCCCGGCTGGCGAAGTATTATTGTTTCTGTCATATGCATTTTCCTGCGCAATATTGAAAACTCCTCCATTCTCGGCTCTTGTTAACCATACCCGATCGGTAATCCGGTCCTGGTTTTCCCTGAGTGTCCAATCAGCATTATTGAATTTATAAAATACGACTTTTTCATGCGCAGTTGAATCTGCATGCGCCGGTTCTCCGATATTCCAGATCAATTTACCGGTGCCGTTATTGGTTACCGTAATGGTTTTTTCTGTAACACCTTCTGCAATAAGTTTTGCTGAAACAAATGTGGTGTCGATACTCATCATGGGCTCTGTACCCGCTACTGTAAGTATGTCTGAAATTACAACTTCAGGTTTCGACGGGACATTTGTGGACAATACAATCCTGCCGTTATAAACACCATTGGTCATTATTCCGGAAGCATCATGATAGACAACTATTTTCTCTGATTCACCCGGGGCCAATGTCCCGTCAGTACCCGATATTTCACCTTCAGCAACAAGCCAGTTTGGCATCGGAACTGAACGTGTATATGAATAGCCATTGCCTGCCTGCCTGCTTCCCCAACTAAGTATATTAATATCTACATACATATCTTCATCGATAATATGTAAGGAAATTGTTTTCCCGGGAAGATTTGCAGCCTGGTCACCCATCGCAGACCTCCAGTCAGATGTATATACGGTCTTTGATTGTATGGCCTCAAAGCTCGATCCCATAGCCCATTCGATGTCTCCCCCATTATAATCATAAAGACCACCGTCATTCCCTGTTAATGATATGTCCAGAGTAATAGAATCGCGATTTTCAATATAATCAATATTGGCGTTAGGTTCTTTCGCAAAGTTTATTAAAAAGCCGGATCGGTCATATGCTATATTATCATCGGTGTTTATACTCCATACCAGGTTTGTCTCTCCGTTGTTGGTCATGATGATCGTATCAACTGAAACAGAATCCTGTTTAAGGGTGTCTGTAAGCAAATATGAACTCAGACTTATATCAGGCAGATCAATACCGGTTCCCTCAACAACGCATTTGACAACGGGGGTGCCCGGATCATTGCTGGCTATTCTCAACGTATCACGTATGAATCCCAGGTGTGAAGGTGTAAACACAACCGGAATACTTTCCTGTTCTCCCGGTTGTATGGTAACCGAACTGATCAGGGGCACAAATTCCATGCTGTCGGCGGCAATGTTATTTACAGTCAATGCTTTGGACCCTGTATTTTCAATGGCGAGATCAAAGGTTTTCGGTACCCCCAGAAATACATTGCCATAATTATTATAGCTATCGGTTAAAATTTCAGGAATCCCCTGTACTACCATAGTAACCGGCACAATAACCAAGGGTTGTGCAGGATCATTTGACCGTATCTCAAGATCATAGGAATAATTTCCTTCATTCATGCCGGTTGCATTTAATGTATAGGTTATGGTTGAAGTATTGCCTCCCGAAACAGTGCCTCCCAATGTTCCGGACATCCATTTGGGTATCGGTCTTGTACGAGTATATGAGAAACCACCCCCGTTTCCGGAAGAAGTCCATTGATTAAACAAGACATCATAATAGATTTCTTTACCTTCAATTTTTAACGACAGCGTTTTCCCCGGCAACTGGTGTGTTGAAATTTTATTCCTGTAAGATGCGCGCCATGTAGTATAATCCTCCGGAGTAACATCAACCGTTTTTCCGTATGCCCATTGTGTCCCTAACGGAGATTTCCATTCCCCTCCCCTGTCATAACTTGTTTCCCGGGCTATGTTATACAATCCCTCCTCATTTTGCCTGGTAATCCAAACATCTTCGGTAATTCTATCCTGATTTTCTTCAAGATTGTAATCGGCATAATTTATTTTGGTAATGGTTACCGGGTTAATAATATTCCAGTATAAGCCGGCCAGGCCGGTGTTTTCAATATTCAGGTCAAAAGTGCCTGTTGTCCCGCTTACAAGGGTGTCAACTATTTTGGATTCCTGGACGTTTATGACTGCAGGGCTTAAAATGTCCAGTTCAACGGCAACGGTATCCTGCGGAGTATCGGGATCATTGCTGTTAATTAAAATTGTCCCTGAATGCAATTCAACCGCCAGGTCAGACGGGAAAAAGGTAACATTTACTGTCACCGAAGCAGCCGGAGCCAGCGTGCCATTATTCTGAGAAACACTAAACCACGGCATCATTTGCCGGCGCGTGTATGCAAAGCCTCCTGCTGTTCCTCCCCCTGAATAACTTGTAAACCCGACATCATAATATACGCCTTCATTGACTAAAAACAAGGTAATGGTATCCCCTATCAGTGACCTTGGATTACCTCCGTGTGCCGTGTTAAAAGAAGTAAAATTACTATCGGGAACCGTTTCATTTGCGCTACCAAGAGACCACAAAGTTCCTTGGGGAGAAAAATCCTCCGAAGCCGCTTCACTTTTAGCATTAAACAACGATTTTGTAAGATCCCTGGTAATCCAGACAGAATTTGTGATCCTGTCCTGATTCATTTTTAAAGTCCAATCCGTATTGTCCATTTTAACAAAAGAAACATCCGGACCGTTTGACAGGGAATCTTTTAAGTCGATACTCCATTTCAGTGCGACATCTCCATTGTTCTTAATGGTAAATGACCGAACCGATGTTTCCCCATTGGCAAGAACATCGCTCACCTTATCAAGGCTCACAGATAAATCCGGTTGGGCATACAAGCCAATCACGGGAATCACTAAAAAAAGAAAAAAAGTAAATTTCTTCATAATCAAATGGTTTTAAATAATACTATCTCTGAAATACTGTGATTAATAATATCATGTTGAAAAACAGGCACGAGGCTTTTAGTTTTTTCAACAAAGGTTGGATATAAATAGAAATGTGAAGTTAAGGAGTTCAGATGGATATAACGGTATAATATGTGATGATATCCATCACCTTTTGTTCTGTATTTTAGAAAGCTGGAAGGTGGTTTTTTCGGCATCACTGCACCGGCCATCGAGCTTCCGGTATCAACCACCATCATGCTGCGTTCCATAGCACAAATAGCCCGATCACAAGGCGAATCCATCACAAATATTGAAACTAAATTGGCCTGCCTTGAAGTGTTTGCCCTGGGCGGCAAAAGCATGTCCCGTGAAAGTGCAGAAAGCGGATACTATGCGGTGCGTGCTTTACTGGCAAAATCGATTTCAGAGGCCTCGGAATTTATGGCAAAAAATCCATTAAAAAGTGGCATGAGGAATTGCTCCTGAGAAAATAGCCTTTTGCGGTTCAATACATTCGAACCGGGTATGCAACCCTTTTAAAAAAATCTTGTCATTTCAGGTGTTATGTTAATAATCAAAAAAAATCTTACGCCATGAAAACAATATATCTTTCTCTTTTACTGTCACTTTGTGTATTTTCTGCCCGTCCACAAACACCTGAAGATATTTTCCGGCATGAAGTGCCGGTTACCTGGCTGGGCATTGATTTTTCGCATGTGACCTTAATAGGGAACTTCGCCGAATTTGGTGAAATAGGGGCCAAAGGTCCCGTTCAGATCATCACTGATTATTTTCCGAAATGGAACCATATCGTTCTGAATGAACGCGAAAAATATGATATCAGGGGCATGCTCAGAAGAAGGGATATCGAATATGATATTGATATGGTTATGGAACTGAATTACAGGACAAACCCCGACAGCCTTGAATCATACAATGCACGGCGGTTCACCCCTGAAGAAATCCAGTCATTTGTGAATGAATATTACATCAAAGGCAGGGAAGGGATCGGTGTTGTGTTCATCGCCGAAAGCCTGAACAAATGTTATGAAGAAGCTTTTTATCATTTTGTGGCCATCAATATGAAAACCGGTGAAGTGATTTTACATGAGCGCCTGAGAGGAGAACCCAGCGGCTTCGGGCTCAGGAACTACTGGGCCAATTCCATATACAGGGTTATAAGGAATATCAAGTATTATTATTTTGCAGTATGGAAAGGAGAGATAACAGGAGAAGAAACCGTATCAGCCTTTGAATTGCATGTTTACTGGTAAAAAATTATTATATGCCAGGTACGCTTATAAATTCTGTTTTTATAAATTTGAACTGTACTTATCTCAAAAACCAATTTAAATTAATTATCTTTTCAGCTGTCATTTAATGTATCTTATACATGTAACACACTATTTCCATGACAGCAAAATACAACTGGGCATTTCTTATCAGCATATCTGTTGTATCAGCAATGGGCGGATACCTGTTTGGTTTTGACTTCGCAGTTATTACCGGCGGCCTGCCGTTTCTGCGTGAGACATTTGGTCTGAATGCCGTCCTTGAGGGCTTTACAACAGGTTCCCTTGCCATCGGATGTATTGCCGGATGCATTGTTGCCGGAAACATTGCCGACCGTTACGGCCGTAAACCGGGACTGCTCTTTGCCGCTTCAATATTCTGTCTGTCATCGCTGGCCATGGCACTTGCTCCGAATATTACCAGCTTTATCGTTGCACGTTTTTTTGCAGGTATAGGTGTTGGCATGGCCTCCATGCTTTCTCCCATGTACATTGCTGAAATATCACCGCCGGAAGTACGCGGCCGGCTGGTTACGATTAACCAGCTTACCATTGTTCTGGGACAGGTGGTAACACATTTTGAGAATTTTCAGCTCCGTGATACAGGGCCTGATGCATGGCGATGGATGTTTGGTCTGGGGATGATCCCTTCACTCCTGTTTTTGACCGGCCTCTTTTTTGTCCCCGAAAGCCCAAGGTGGCTGTTGAAAGCTGGCAGGGAAGATGATTCCCGTAAAGTTCTTGGTCGTATCGGCAACACCCGGTTTGTCAACAACACCATAGATGCCATCAGGAAAACCCTGCCCCAGGAAATAAAAGCTGATTTCCGGCTATTGTTTCATAAATCAATCTGGCCTATAGTGCTTATCGGCATTGGCCTGGCCGTGTTTCAGCAATTTTGTGGAATAAATGTTGTATTCAATTACACCACCAATATTTTCAGAAGTATTGGCGCCAGTTCAACCGAACAACTCCTGCAGGCTGTTTACATAAGCCTGGTCAACCTTGTCTTTACGCTGATTGCCATGTCTCTTGTCGATAAATGGGGACGAAAGCCTCTCATGCTTATTGGAGCAGGAGGATTGGCTGTACTCTATATCTTTATCGGCACTGTTTTACGAACAGGATCAGGCACTGCCCTTTCCGTCTTTATTTTGTCAGCCATCGGCATTTATGCCATGTCGCTGGCTCCGTTAACATGGGTCTTAATCGCTGAGATTTTCCCCAACAGGGTCAGAGGAACAGCTATATCCGTTGCCGTAATCTTTTTATGGCTTGCTTATTTTATCCTGGTGTTTACATTTCCGATTATCGAGGAATACTTTGGTAATGCTGTTGCATTCTGGGGATATGCCGTAATATGTGTTCTGGGCTTTTTGTTTATTTTTATAAAACTGCCCGAAACCAAAGGGAAGTCGCTTGAGACTATTGAGCGTGAATTTGCCGGGCATTAGTTTATTAATAATACAACAATAATGAATTCAAGAGAACGGTTGATTCAAACAATCAATCACAAAGAGCCCGACCAGCTGGTGGTCGATATCGGTGCCGGCGGCCAGACCGGCATGGGGGTTTGTGCGGTAAATAATCTTCGCAGGGCCCTGTTTGGAGAAACAGACATCAGGGTTAAAGTCATAGAACCCTATCAGATGCTTGGTGAAGTGGATGAAGAACTACGAAAAAGCCTTCATCTGGATGTCATTGGTATTCATCCCCCAAAAAACATGTTTGGATTTAAGAACGAAAATTGGAAGCCGTTTACCATGCATGACGGCACGGTGGTTGAAGTTCCGGGCGATTTCAATTACACCCGCGACCAGGAAGGCGCCGTATACATGTATGCCGAAGGCGATATGAGCTCACAGCGACGGGCAAAAATGGCTGTCAACAGTTATTTTTTTGATGCTGTTGAGACAGGTCTTATGGCCAATTATGAACACCTGAACCCGGATGATAATACCGAAGAGTTTGGGATCCTGTCCCAGGAAGACCTTGAATATTATGTTACAGAAACAGAGCATTATTATAATAATACCGCATATGGCATATATATGACCCTTCCGGGGATGGCTTTTGGGGATATTGCCCTGGTCCCTGCCCCATGGATGAAAAGCCCAAAAGGCATCAGGGGTGTTGAGGAATGGTATCTTGCTACGCTGGCTTATCCCGGTTATATTAAACAGGTCTTTGAAAAACAGTGTGAGATTGCATTAAAAAACATTGAATTACTGGCAGAAAAAGTTGGTGATAAAGCCCAGGTCGTTTTTGTCAGCGGTACTGATTTCGGAACACAAAACGGATTGTTTCTTTCGGTTGAGACATACAGGGATTTATACAAACCTTATCAAAAGGCTGTCAATGATAAGATTCATGAACTGACAAACTGGAAAGTTTTCATTCACTCATGCGGGGCAATCAGCGAACTCATTCCCGAGTTCATCGAAGCGGGATTTGATATTCTTAATCCTGTGCAGATATCAGCCAAAGACATGGATCCTCAACAGTTAAAAAATGAATTCGGAAAGAATATTGTATTCTGGGGAGGAGGCATCGATACGCAAAAGACGTTGCCCTTTGGCACACCCGACGAGGTTTACCGGGAAGTCCGCAAAAACATAGACATATTCAGTCCCGGAGGCGGTTTTGTTTTTAATACTGTACACAATATTCAAAGCAATATACCTGTGGAAAATCTTTTGGCCATGTTCAGGGCGTTGAATGATGCAAGAAAGATCGCGTCCGGTTTTTAATGCCATGGAGATTAACACAATCCTGACCTCCCGGTCCGATGGCTATCGGATCGGGACAGGCTCTCTCAAGAGGGGAATTATAGCATTGGGGTCGATTTATCATTCATCATTTCACCAGCACCTTTTCTCTTAAACAAGCGTTATCTGTATTGACCGTGAGTATATAAATGCCTTTTTCGATACCTGACATATCTATGTATTCATGGTATGTTCTGTTTATTTCACGGTTCATGACTATCTTTCCGTCCATTGATATAAGCCTGATACTTGTGATTTTGTGTGAATCCTTTGTCTCAACATGCAGAAATTGTGTGGCCGGAACCGGGTAAACAGAAATTTCAATTTCATTGAGCAGGGGCTCCATACCCTGCAATTCACTGTGCCAGTCGAACTGCATCCAGTTGATGTTCAGGCCGGCTTTGTTAAAAGTAAATTTCAACTCATGTTGTCCTTCCGTGAATCCGATCTGAACGGTATCACTGGTCCAGTCCTGCCAGTCAGACGTTGCCGGCAGCGTTATGTTTTGTACAGTTTCACCGTCGATGCTGACATCGAAATCCCCCTCATAACCGGCATGTCGGAACACAACCAGGTATTCGCCCTCATAGGATATATCAATATCATAGATCACCCAATCACCTGCATCCACGTAACCCAGGTTCATACCGCCTCCTGCATCAGAGGTGGCTTCGGTCTGCAGCCCTGTCATGGATGAATAATCTTCAGCTTCAATCCTGAAAGATTTTCTCATACCATTCTGTGATACAGAAATTGAATCTGTCAGCATACCATTATTATAAACATAGATCAGGCCAACCCTGGTTGTATCGTCAGGGTTATCTGTTTTGCTGAATACGCCAATGACAGCACTTCCGCTGCCTGATTCTGTGGTCAACCCAATCCAGCCTGCATCCGGAGACAGGGTCCATGCTGTATTACCCTCGATTGTTAGCTGATATTCATAACCGGCTTTATAAGGCAGGGTAATCTTATTTGAAGAAATACTGAAATAAACAGGCATGGTATCAACAAAGTGATTGAGATATTCACACTGAACAGCCCCTGCCAGGAATGCCAGTGGTGCATTCCAGTTTATGGCTATTTCGTTGGTTGAGTAGCTGCATTGCAGGTCGGCGTAAGCTCTGGCCGGCAAGGTTGAAGGATAAGATGATGCGCCGCAGTCATCATTGACATTGCCCGGATTTGGCCCTCCGGCAAGGAAACCCGGTATGGGTTCTGCAATGCCGTCAGCCCCTGACGGTCGGTGATGAATATGCATCGGCCGTTTGGTGCCGATGCCGGTTACAAAACAATACTGCGTGGCATTCCTGCCCAGCAGGTAATCGAGGATGGATATAGCGGCATTGAAATAGCCGGCATCTCCGGTCAGCTTAAAAGCCTGCATCAGCAACATACCCACGTTGGCATAAGCACCGTTCCCACCCCAGTAAAAATATTCGCCGGGGATCCTGTAAGGTGTTGTGATGGTGTTGTTCTTTGCGCCGGTGATGAGATTAACAAGCTTGTTTTTTGCCAGGGCAGTATCAGCTTCAACCGTTAGGCTATCTCTGTTTACAACCATGGATAACAGTCCAAGGGTTCTTACATTGCCCCATCCCGGCAAGTCAAATGTGCTGTTTCCGAGGTTAAATTCAGAATAGTACTGTTCTTCTTTTGTGGTAACATACAGTTCTGCAGCGCACCAGGCAAATTCATCACCAAAAGAGGCGTCGCCGTATGTTCCGGTACTGATGGCCGGATATCCATCTGATGCTGAAGGATTTCTGAACTGCACATTGGGGTGATCTTTGGCCCATTGCCATGCTTTCTTCGACTGATTCAAGGCCTCGTCAGCCAGCTCAGGCAGGTAATCCCTGTATATACGCGCCGTTATGGCCATTATTGCGGCAAAATCAAGTGTGGCCGCTGTGCTCTTGGCAGTGACATAACGGGTGGCTGTGACCTGGGCAGGCATGTTAAAACCGCTGAAGCTGGCTTCTGTGGTTTTGTGGTAAACCCCGCCGTCGGTCGTGTCCTGCATTGTCATCATCCAGCGGATATTCCATAAAGCTTCGTCAAGAATATCGGGAATCCCGTTACCACTTTCAGGTATATTGAGATCCAGTGTGTCAAAATAGTCAGGATAGGTCTCATAGGCCGAAAGAAGTGTAAAGGTTGAAATCCCCGAATTCACGATATATTTATTATAATCACCTGCATCATACCATCCGTAAGGTGTGGAAATAATTGTGCCTGCAGGTCTGGCTACAGAGGCAGCAGAAGGATGCACGACAACAATGGTATCGGGATGGCCGGCTGCCCTGGCATAGATGCCGGCATGCTCAGACAGCAAGGCTGTAGATGCCCTGTTGAAATAAAAAGCTTTAATGCCTGCTTTCGATAAAGGCGTAAAAACATCATCTTTCAATGAAAAAGGCACTGATTTTCCGAGATCATCAACCACTATCACATAACTGCCAGGTGTTTTCAGCAAAGTAAAATCAGCAATTTTTACATTTTCATCCGAAGAAGGCCAGTAGGCCTCCGGTAAAAACTGTCCTGTATAAACCGTTGAACTTAAATCAGCGGTTTTTATTTCGAAACTGTCGGCCTGTGTATTTACGACAGCCGCCCGCTTTATTGAATTGGGCAAAAATCCCGCCTGGTTAAGGCGGATGTCATAGCTTAAGTTTTGTGCAACTGTGAAGGATGAAACAAGGGTTGACATTATTGCCGACAGTAAAATTTTGCTTTTCATAATTAATTATGTTTGTTCAAACCGGACTTTATTACTTTTTCAGAAATTCCGCTCAAATCTAAGAATTATTCTAAGTTTTTCGCTTTGTTTTATTCGTGAGACTCAAATTTCAAAAACGCAGTGCACTTACCTGATGCAAGCAGGTTGAAATTTGTAAGTCGAACCTGCGGCAGGCAGGTGCGTTATGGTTTTCATCCTGTTAATTTTCATGCTCCTGGAGTAACCTTATGAATCCGGGCCCGATGCCGTTACGGTCAATATCGAGTCTGAGATACCCTGCATTGATATTATCATCCTGCAAAGCATCCATAATAATGTGCATTGTGTTTCCAAAAAACTGTACATTTTTTTCATGATCGTGTCCGGTAACCACCATGTCTACTTTATATCTCATGAACAAGTCCAGTAAAGCGTGGATTTCTTCTACACGTGGGTTTGTACTGCTGGTTTTTCTGGGTCTGAACAGATTAACATGTGTAAAAAGCACACAATACCGGTAATTGTTACGTTCGTTCTTCAACAGGGATTTAAGCCAGTCCGATTGCCTGCTTCCCAGCGTGCCGCCTCCGGAATCAAGACAAATAAACAGGTCCCTCGCAGAGGGTGTTTTAACTGTAAAACTGTATGTTGAAGATCCAAATCTTGAATAAAACTCGTCCCAGCCTTTAAAGTAAAGATCGTGGTTTCCTGCTATGGGAAATATGGCCAGGGTATCGCAATCAGCAATAATGCTTTCAACAACCTCATAATCATTAACCTGTCCTGTGGTTATATCGCCAACGAGGGTCAGGGCAGTGGCATTTTCATTTTGTGCTTCTTCCAGGAAAGCCTGAAAATTGGCGGTGCCTCCCATATGGCTGTCACCCATTGAAAAAATTGTATAATTCTCGCCGGGTATCACCAATTCCCGGGGTGAATGTGATTCATTCCACACCATTGATTCTTCAAAACGCTTATCTACAGCTTTGTAAGAAATCAGGGCTCCGTTCAGGTCTATTTCTTCACACGAAGAAAAAATCGAGCCAAAAACAACCAGTCCGATTATATTTGTCTTATCCTAAAATATGGCTACAGGTTAAACAATAAATTAAGCTACATTTTCAAAGACCATATTCGGAGTTTTATAACCTAAAGA
>JAFGTR010000046.1 GCA_016934055.1 Bacteroidales bacterium
TCTTATTAAAAGCGGATTATCCAAAGAAGCATATATTGCGACAGGTGTTGTTATTGCATCATTGGTTGATTTTACAAGACTTTCAGTTTATGCATCACGGTTTAAAGAGGCAAATTTGCATGAACATCTGTTGCTAATTATCTCGGCAACACTGGCAGCCATAATTGGAGCATTTATAGGAAACAAATTGTTAAAGAAAATAACATTAAGGTTCGTTCAGGTAATAGTAGGAGTAATGCTGTTTTTAATTGCAATTGCCTTGGGAACGGGACTTATATAAAAGTAACAGACCATGAAAAAAATTCAGAGTATTGTTTTTAGAACAGTTGATGACCACAGGATAATCCTGCCAAGATGCTGATATTGCCGATATAAGAATTCTTGCACATGGCAGATTATTCAGAAACTGATTTATGTTTCAGCTTCAAAATAATTTTGCAGAAATGCATGGATTTTTTATAGACATCCAATTTATGAAAATCAAACATTGTAATAACGTTTAAATAAATTACCAATAAGTCAAAATGAGCGTGAATCACTTTAGTGTGAGTGTGAATGTGAGAACTGAGAAATCAGTGTGAGTGTGCTCCCTCTCACACTCACACTGATTTAGTAGCCCCACCAGGAATCGAACCTGGATTTAAGGTTTAGGAAACCTCCGTTCTATCCATTGAACTATAGGGCCTCATAATAGATTCAAGAACCAAGATGCAAGACTAATACTTTTTGCTTGTTCCTTCTTCCTGTCTTTTCTCTTTATTCTTGGTTCTTGACTCTTGGTTCTATATATATTTATGATGTACAATGTTCAATGTACAATGTACAATTTCCGAAGTCATTACACCCCAAAACCCACCGCACAAAACCCAAAACCACCGTTTACCGTTTATCAAACACCTTCTTTCTTCCCGCACCCTGCCAGGGTTTCCGCGCGCAAGGCTAACGCACACCGCTTGCAGGGTTTCCGCCGCAATACCCCAAAACCCACACAACTTGTCACTCGTCACTAATTTTCCGCTGGCAAAAATATTGAAAATCATTTACCGGGCAAAATTAAGCAGGATTATTCATGTTTTTTTGATTATTTTTCTTTTCATCCATTTTTCATGTGTATTGATTTAAACAATTTAAATTCTTTACTTAGCGTTCTCGTTTTCATTGGAGGAATATTAATCAGAGAATTCTGTTATGAACGGTATCGATATTGCGATCCTCGTAATAGTGATCATAGCGTTGATCAGAGGTTTAATGAAGGGATTTATAATGCAGCTGGCTGCGCTGGTCGCTCTGATACTGGGAATTTATGTTTCCATTCATTTTTCTTCATACCTGAGTGAAATTTTGAGCATGAAAGTAAAAATGGACCCTGCCGTAATCCGATGGTTGTCTTTTGGACTTTTATTTACCCTGGTGGTGGTGGCCGTTCATTTCACCGGAAAGCTGGTGGAAAAGCTCCTTAAGATGACAGCGCTTTCTTTCCTAAACCGTTTGGCCGGGGGACTTTTTGCCGGAATCAAAACAATTTTTATTTTGGCGGTTCTGGTAACCTTTATCAATGCCATCAATAAACGGGTTCAATTTATTCCCGCCGAAAAAACAGCGGATTCAGTTTTTTATAAACCGCTGTCAGGTTTAATACCATTATTGTTTCCCAGGTTTTTCAAAAACAATGAAAAACCGGATGAAAAACCTGAGGCGAAACCCGTTGATGTAAACGATATTGTTGTTGATCTGGAAAAATCATCCATAATTAAAGCTAAATATTATCTTTGCGAAAATTTTTCCTATGACCTTGGTTGAAGAACTCAGATGGCGCGGAATGGTGCATGATATAATGCCGGGGACAGAAGAACTGCTGTCGCGGGAGATCGTCACGGCCTATGTTGGTTTTGATCCTACCTGCGACTCCCTGCATATCGGACACCTTGTTTCTGTTATGTTACTCAGACATCTTCAGTCGGCCGGCCATAAGCCCATTGCCCTGTTAGGCGGGGCCACAGGTATGATAGGAGACCCGTCGGGCCGTTCAGAGGAAAGGAATTTGCTTGATGAACAAACATTGCGTTTTAATCAGGAAGGCATAAAACGACAATTGGGAAAATTCCTCGATTTTACATCACAAAAACCCAATGCCGCTGAACTGGTTAACAATTACGACTGGATGAAAGAGTTTTCATTCCTTGAGTTCATCAGGGACTTCGGCAAACTGATTACGGTGAATTACATGATGGCCAAGGATTCGGTAAAAAAAAGGCTTGAAACAGGTTTGTCTTTTACCGAGTTTACCTACCAGCTTGTGCAGGGGTATGATTACCTGCATTTATACCAGCAGAAAAATTGCAGACTGCAAATGGGAGGTTCCGATCAGTGGGGTAATATTGTAACAGGAACAGAGCTGATCCGCCGTAAAACCGGTGGAGAGGCATTCGCCCTCACCTGTCCGCTGATCACCAGGTCAGATGGCGGTAAATTCGGCAAGACTGAAAAAGGAAACGTATGGCTCGACCCGGAAAAAACATCACCATACGCCTTCTATCAATTCTGGCTGAATGTTTCAGACCAGGATGCAGAGAAGTATATCAAGATTTTTACATTTCTCTCTGTTGAGGAAATAAGCCGGCTTACAAAGGAACACCAGGCTTCTCCTCATCTGCGGTTGTTACAGAAACGTCTGGCAGCTGAACTGACAACCATGGTGCACTCAAAGGAAGATCTTGATATAGTCATTGAAGCATCAGGCATATTGTTTGGCAAGGGTACGACAGAAACTTTGCAAAAGCTTGATGAAAAAACGTTTCTGAGCGTATTTGAAGGTGTGCCAATGTATGAGATCAGGAAAGAAATTATTTCACATGGTATTGCTCTTTCAGATCTGCTGACCTCTGAAACCAACGTATTTGCTTCCAGGGGTGAATTGCGAAGACTGGTTTCGGGCGGGGGACTGAGTATTAACAAGGAGAAAACAGAAAATCCGGAAAAGATCATTTCTGCACCGGATCTGCTGAATAACAAATATTTACTGGTTCAGAAGGGCAAAAAAAATTATTATCTGATAAAAAGCATCTAATAACAAATTTAATATCATGGCAAAGGAAAATAATGCACAAGAGTTTCGATTCAGTTCAGTGGATCTCATTGTATTTGCATGGGAGAAAAAAATACCGCTGATCATCATCACGGGGATTGCTGCTATCGCTTCCATCATTATATCCCTTTCGATGACAAATCTTTATATGTCACAGGTTGTTTTATTCCCTGCACCCAACACCTCTGTATCAAAATACCTGTTATCAGATCAGTATGCAGGCAGGGTTGGTTTGCTGGCTTTTGGGGAAGAAGAACAGACCGAACAAATGCTCCAGGTCCTTCAGTCGGATCAGATAAAAAACAGGATCATCGAGAAATATGACCTGATGAATCATTATGAGATTGATACAAGTTTCAAATACAAGTATACTCTGCTTAACAAAAAGGTGCAAAAATATATTAAGTTCAAGAGAACGAAATATATGTCAATCGTTATTGAGGTCCTTGACAGGGATCCTGTGACAGCAGCCAATATTGCCAATGACATCAGCAATCTGGTGGACTCTACAATGAACAGGATCCAGCATGACAGGGCAATTCTCGCATTTAAGCTTGTTGAAAGGGAATACCATGATGTGGCTTCTAACATCAGAAATATGGAAGATTCATTGAATGTATTGCGTTCAATAGGCATTTATGAATATGAGTCACAGTCGGAAGTCATCACAACAGGTTATGCTGAAGCCATAAATGATAATGACCAGCGAGCCATGCGTTTATTTGAAGAGCAATTGAATTTGCTGGCCACCTATGGAGGTGCCTATATGTCATTAAGGGATTTTATCATCTATGAGAAGAGAAATTTTGCTGACCTGAAACAAAAATATGCTGAGGCCAAAGTTGAGACCGAACAATCCCTGCCTCAGAAATATGTAGTTGATGTTGCAACACCAGCTGAACGAAAAACATACCCGAAACGTTCAATCATTGTGATGCAATCCACATTATCCGTCTTTGTCCTTGGTTACATCCTTTTGCTGATCATTGACATCATAAGGAAAAACAAAAAAACTGCCCGTTGAAAAGTATAGTTGGTGTATTAAACCGGTACCTGGTATACTTAATTGCCTTTGGTTTTATTGCTCTGAACCTGTGGTTTATTGCATCAAAGGATGTTATGCTGTTAGGTCTTTTCCCTCTGGCCCTGATTTTTATACTTATTGCCTTATTGCGGCTTGATACACTGTTATTGACAACGGTTTTTTTTGTTCCCCTGTCTTTACCCCTCAGTGATTATATTGAAGGTCTCAGCGTCAACCTGTGGCTACCGACTGAGGTTCTTTTGATCGGGATATTGTTAATCGTTATGATTAAAAGGATCAAAGGAGAAACACTGAATAAAAAACTATTATCACATCCCATTTCCATTGCTGTTTATCTGAACATTGTCTGGCTGCTGGTTACTTCATTTACCAGCACAATGCCCCTGGTCTCATTTAAGTTTTTCCTGTCGAGGCTCTGGTTTCTGGTGGCATTTTATTTTCTGGCCACTGAGATTTTCAGAAGGCCGCAAAATATGAAACGATATCTGTGGGCTTACATAGTTTCACTGCTGATGGTAATAGGTTATACAATTTTCAGGCATGTCAATATCGGGTTATTCAACCAGGAAGCGGCACATTATGTTATGAATCCCTTTTATAACGACCATACTTCCTATGGTGCAATCCTGGCTATGCTGATTATCGTTGTGGCGGGATTTGTGTTGGATAACAGCCGCTCCAACTGGTACAGATTATTTTCTTTTCTTGTCCTTGGTATTCTTGTAACGGCATTTATACTATCTTACTCTCGTGCTGCGTGGATTAGCTTAATAGCGGCCGTAGTGGTTTTGATTATTGTTTTGCTCAGGATCCGTTTTCATATCATTGTGATTTTTTCTTTTGTTTTCTTTGCTCTTATTTTCAATCAGCTGGAAGAATTAACCTACCAAATGGGAAAGAACAAGCAGCAATCGTCGGCCAATATTTCAGAACATATGCAATCTATTTCCAATATCACCAACGACGATTCAAACCTTGAAAGGCTGAACCGCTGGAGTTGTGCATGGAGGATGTTTCTTGAAAAGCCTGTTTTCGGATGGGGTCCGGGCACTTACATGTTTCAGTATGCCCCTTTTCAGGTGGTCCGCGAGAAGACCACAATCAGCACCAACATGGCTGACAGAGGCAATGCCCACAGTGAATACCTCGGTCCGTTGTCGGAATCAGGCGTTTTTGGGATGCTTTCCATTCTGGCCGTTGTTGTCATTACACTGGTGACCGGATTTAAGACTTACTGGAAACTTAAAGAACGAAAACACAAGATATTATTGTTGTCGGCTTTGCTCGGATTGATCACCTATTATATTCATGGACTGTTGAACAATTTTCTGGATACGGATAAGGCCTCTGCTCCTTTTTGGGGTTTTACAGCCATCATCGTGGCGTTTGATATTTATTTCATCAGGCCTGAAGAAGAAAAGGAAAGCATAAAAACACCCCTTTTGCGGAAGATCATAAAGAAAGGCAGCAGGAAGAAAACGTCAGGTAACCGGTAAAGAATAGTGTGAAACAGCCTCGTCTTCAGAACAACTCAATACCCAGGATGGAAATATCATCAAATATGGCGGCATTTCCATCAAGGATCCCCTGTTTTTTAATGATGGTTTGAATATTTTCCTCGATAGAATAATTGTTGATGATGCATTCTTCTATCTCCTTTGTTCCGAAAGATATTTTCTTCCCGTCAATCAGCTCAGTCAGGCCGTCAGTGTAACAAAGTATCTTGGCTGGTTCTTCGATGGTGATGGATCCTTTACGGATAAGCGGTATCTCATCCAGCATCCCGATACCTACGCATCCCTTATGCAGAAACAACAACTCCTTTTTCCTTTTCAGGTAAAGAATGGGTTGGTTATGACCGGCGTTAATATATTCAAGTTCACGTGTTTTATAATTGAACTTGGCTATGAATAGGGTGATGAATTTCTCACCATTGGTAGAGGCCATGACCCTTTCATTCAGCTTTTCTATCAGAGCGTCCAGGGTAACATCATGGGTATAGAGAGCCCGGAGATTAGCCTGGAAATTAGACATCAGCAAGGCTGCTGACATGCCTTTACCGGAGACATCAGAAATGCAGAAACCAAATTCATTTTTGCTCAGGGGGATATAATCGTAATAGTCACCACCGACTTCAAAGTGAGGATGATAAAAACTTGACATAGAGATTTTATCATTTTTGGGCAATACCGATGGATTAGGAATGAGCATATTCTGCACCTTGGAAGCCAGTTCAAGCTCTTTCTTAATGGCTTCCTGACGCAAGCTTTCCTTAAACAGCCGGATATTTTCAATGGCAACAACAATAATGTTGGTGAGGGTTTGAATAAAGTTAAGGTGTTTGATGATGGGACTTACACCTTCACCTTCTTCAATATCACCGATAATGACGTAAGCAATGGCCACATTTTTGTTAATGACCGGAATAACAATATCAAAAGAATCGAGCGCTTTATTGGGGGAGGAGGTTATAAATGAAATATCCTGTATGGGCAGCAGGTCTCTTTCAACATCAATGTTTTCATAGGCTTTTCCAACCTCTCCCGTATTCAGCATACATTTCCATTTGTCTTCATAAATAAAGACCAGGACTTTGCCAATGCTTAAATCCCGGGTGAGAAGTTTTTCATAAATTTTCAGCAGTTCTTCCTGTGTCAGGTTTTCATTAATGGCCTGTGTGATATTCAGCAGCGACTGTAGCTTGAAAGTTGTAAGTTGTAGCCGGCTGATGGATGTTTTGCTTGTTTTATTGTCTTTCACCGGGCAGTAATCTTGAAAATCAAAAATAATGAATTATTTACTAAAAGAAAAGGCCAATGTATTATATGGTCGACCGTCGACAGAAATGTATATACCAAAAAGAAAAAATCCGGCGCATGCGCCGGCAATGATTATGGCCACAAAAACACAAAAACACCAAAAGAATATGATCTGACGCATAACGACAACACATTATATTTTAGTGTTTTGGTGTTTTGGAGGTTCATTATAAAACCACAAAAGGACACAAAAGCAAACAATAGAATATTCGTTTTTTGAAGCAATCTTATGCGTCCTTATACGGCTCAAACAATTTTCAATCTGCTAAGGCAGAATTTCCATGTTGTGCTGAAGGTTGGCATATTCGTCAAGTTCGCATCGCAATGAACCCACAATGAGTTCAAACCTGACCTTCACCGGGATGAAATTTTTGTCGTCGGTAAACCAGGCAATCATATCATCTTCTGATTTGAAGACACGGCCGGGTTCTACCACCGGGTCGAAACGGTGACAACGCATTTTCCCGTATTTTGTTTTAATAATTTCCTTTCCTTTATAACGCAGATCAAAAGGAAATATCTCATCATCCCAGAAAGTCACCACATGGATCACATCACCGGGCTTAAAATAAACAGGATTTAATCCACGCAGATAATACAGTGAGGAGAGGATGTCAAGGATACCGGGAATCGTTTTATAAAGGGAATCGGTTTTGGAGCTGAAGACTGTTGTATCCTTATGATTAAAGTAAAGTTCACAATACGACGTATAGTTGCCTTCTTTAACATTGCGTATTGCTTTATACGGGAGACTTGAATTCAAGTCGAAATAACTTTCAAAAATATCCTTAACGCTGTATATCTTTTCCGCAAGGCCAACCGTTTGTGCAATTACTTTTGCATGAAATACAGGTTGATTCCTGTAATTAACCTGTTGCAGGGAGATTTCGGCCTGGCCGGCCTGAAAAGGCCCGAGTTTTAATGAATATATAAGCTTCTCACCTGATCTGTAAGTTTTTGTTTTCGCAAACCTGCCAGTCGTCTGACTATTGACTACGTTAAAACTGAATAGTGTCAGAAAAATCAGAAAGGCCGTTTCTGCCAGGATTTTTTTTATGCCATGGATACCCGTGGAATATTTTGTGTATGATCTTTTCATTGTTTACTTCGTTGGATGTTGTAACAGGTTTTTTCGGGGCGTTGTAGTCATAAAATCCTTCAGGTAATAGGGTTCAAAATAGGCAATATCTTCAAAACTGTTGTTCCTGAAAAGTTGATAAGACCGGGAAGACATTGCAAGAGCCGAGGGATATATACCATCCAGAAAACGCTTATTCTCAGCCTTTATAAGCTTTTGACATTTTGCAGCACCTGAACCGAAACTGACCAGGGTTTGGGATTGGGAAACCATGGCAAAGGCGTCAGGATCAACAATCATCGCGGCATCTTGCTGTATGCGGTTTCCTTTATGATCGAAAAGGGCCATGTAGACTTCCATCCTTCGTGCATCTATCATCGGGCATAAGAGTGTATTTTCATCGAGGGGAAGAGGAAGATTATCCCTGTCAATAGTCATCAAAGCATGCTCAACCATGGTTTCAAGTGTGCTGACGGCCAGTAAGGGAATTTTTGCTCCATAGGCAAGTCCTTTTGCAGTGGAAACGCCAATGCGCAATCCGGTATACGATCCGGGTCCTTTGCCTACTGCAATGGCATCCAGTCCAGATACGGTCAACTGTTGTTCATTCAGTATTTCATCAATGAAAACAATAAGGTTTTCCGCATGGGATTTTTCAGCTGAAGACTCTCTAAGGGAGATAACATGGTCATTTTCAGCCAGAGAGACCGAACAAACCGGTGTTGCTGTTTCGATGTTCAATATGAGTGCCATGCAATTTTTAATAGGATAACCAACAAGAGAAACCAAAAAGTATACCAATTTCTCAAACAGGTTTATAAGGCAATAAAGAGTGAGGATTTAACTCATATTCAATGACACACCGTTAGCTGTCTTTTTTCTTCTTTTTCTTGTCGGTTTTCAGTAATTCCTCTTTGGAAACCTTTTTTACAGATGATCCGTCCTTTAACTTTTTTGTTATGATATGATAGGGTGCTGTAACGATTTCCTGGCCTTCAGACAGGCCGCTGAGTATCTCAATATATGTAATATCCTGAATGCCTGTTTTAACAGTTGTCATCTTAACCTTTTGGTTCTCATAAACAAATACGACTTCCTTATATTCGTCTGCATCTGAAAGCCTGTTCACTGAATCGGCCTGCTGCAGTGTATCGGCTTGCCGTGTAACAGCCTGTAAAGGAACAGTGAGAATATCGGTTTTAGAATCCGTGACAATATCGACAGAAGCAGACATACCCGGACGGAAAGGAAATTTATTGCCGGCATCAATCAAATCCTGATAAGATGATTTGAGTAAGAAAATTTTAACTTCAAAATTTGTAACCTGATCGGTTGTGGTTCCTGTTGTTTTGGCTGAGTTGGCAATTTCGGTTACAACACCCTTGAATTTTCTGTCGGGATAGGCATCGATCTCCACAAGGGCAGAGTCATTCAGATTAACCCTGATAATATCGTTTTCGTTCACTTCCGTAAGCACTTCCATCCTGTCGAGATCGGCCAGTTGAAGCAGGTCTGTTCCGGTCATCATGGATGTGCCGACAACCCGTTCTCCCTTTTCAACATACAATGCTGTAATGATGCCATCCATAGGAGCAAAGATGGATGTTTTTAACAGGCTTTCATTGGCTTCATTAAGTGTTGCTTCGGCACTGTGAATTGAATATTCAGCGGCTTCAACAGTTTTATGGGCCGCCTCGACATCAGCTTTGGCAATTTTGAAACTGGATTGAGAGGCTTCCCATTCTGCAGCAGAGATTGTTTTTTCTCTCCACAGGATTTTATTACGTTCATAGGCCAGCCTGGCCTGTTCAAATCTCGATTCTGCCTGTACCAGCAAGGCTTTATAATTGGCCAGGTTTGCCCGCGCACCATTTAGCGAAGCAATAGCTCTGTCGCGGGCAGAAATGTAAATATCAGGCTTGATCTTTAACAGGAATTGTCCCTTTTTTACAGCATTCCCGTCTTCGATGGTTATTTCAACTATTTCACCTGCCACATCCGGTGTGATCTTGACATCGGTTTCAGGTTGTATCTTTCCGTTAGCGGTAATGACTTCGGTTATATTGCGCAGCATGGCTTTTTCAACAGTCACTTCGTATTCCATCGCATTTCCTATCCATCCGGCTTTTTTCCCGATAATCAGGAAAATAATCAAAACAGCGACAACGATTGACAGATACAATAAAATCTTTCTGGGATTCATTTCGGTTTTGGATTTAATGAATTATCCTGTAAAATTAGAATTTGATTGATAATATTGAAATAAAGCTCTCTGTTTTTTCAATAGAATGTTTTTTTGTTTTGACATGAGCCTGTGAATTTGCTGTGTTTAATCATTGAAAAATTATTGTTTTGATGTCAATTAATCTTGATAAAAACCGATAGAAATATGGCTTTTCTCAATTAGATTTGCATTTATAACAACAAAGATGATGAAGGGAAAGGAAGAGGAAACCACAAGGCTGAACATGGAAGGTATAGGGGATGTGTTTTTTATTAAAAACCATACCTCAAGGTATCTTCGTATCAGCATGAAACCTTTTCAGGGTGTCAGGGTGACGGTTCCTGTATTTGTTTCCATGAATTCTGCAAAGCAATTTGTTGAAGAAAAAAGAGCGTGGATCATCAGGCATGCGAAAAACATGACTGAAAAAGAGAAAAACGCAACCATCTTCAGACCCGGTGTTTTTTTCCGAACCCGGGATCATATCCTTTATCTTCACATGCACGATGAAAAATCAATAAAGATCATTATTAAATCAGGTGGTATACATGTGTTTTATCCTTCCTTTGCCCAGGTTGAAGATCAGAGAATCCAGTGCGCTATTCGAAAAGGTATAACTGAAGCCTGGCGGATAGAAGCTGCAAAATACCTGCCTTTGCGTGTTAAAGAACTGGCTTCCGCTCATGGCTTCTCGTTTGAACGTCTTTCTTTCAGAAACAATAAAAGTCGCTGGGGAAGCTGTTCAAGGGATAACAACATAAGCCTGCATATTCAGCTGATGCGGTTACCCCAACACCTCGCCGATTATATCATTTTACATGAACTGGCACATACGGTTCACAAAAACCATGGCAAAGACTTCTGGCAGTTATTGGATAAAATAACCGGAAATGCGAGGAAACTGGATAAGGAGATGAACGGGTACAGGCTGGAAATATGGTGAAGCCCTCCTAATTCCCCCCCCAAGAGGGATTTTTCAGTGCACTCAGATACGACAGAGCATCAAAAAGTGTTTTGCGTATAAAAAAAGTGTAGTATATAATTTTGAAAAATACTAATATCCTGCCTTTTTGGCAGGCATCACAATCATTACAGATATTATAACAATTAAAACAATGAGCTTCTAATCCCGGCATCCCAGGCATTGGTTGAGGATATCATCGAGTCGCCGGGTGTACTGTAAAGCGACTTTTTTGCCAAAAATCAATTCAAATTGTTTGGTTAAGAGGCTTTTAATATCCGACTGCCAGTCGAGTAAGGACAGTGTAGCAATGCGTCCCTGCTCCCTTTTTTCGAAAAAGCGGTTTAACGGATTGATATAAGTGTGATAGGCTGTATAGGCCTTTATGGATAAACGCAGTTCTTTTGAAAGATGACGTTCAATCTTTTTCATTTCACAGGGCATCAATTCGCAAGTGGAGTCGTAGATGTTATAAAACGGATGATTCCAGTTGATGAAATGGATAAAATAATTAACAAGCCTGAACAATTCCTTTTTTTCAACTGCATCAATAGAATGGAGGAACAATACTTTTAATTCTTCCTGAAATGCCGATTTGATGAAGTCATCGAAAACATCGGTGATCTCTTTCACACAGTTTTCATACATGCGGCCGATATCAGAAAATACAGTGTTTTCTTTCTTATTGTAACGAAGTCTGATTACTTTTTTCAATACGCTGATTTCATCTGCCATCAGGTGAAAAACAGGGAACCTTTTTTCATGGGTTATCTTTTTCAGCCAGGATTCGGAAAACAATCCTGAATTCATCAGCAGGGCGAGTTCCTTATCGCCATTTGTCATTCGTTCCAACGGTCCGTTATATATTTTCAGATACCGGCTCAGGTTGCTTTTAATCCGGACTGTTTTTCCGTTTGATTGAATTTGCAAATAGAGGGGATAGAATTTCCCGGATGAACAGGGGACGGGCTTTATTTTTTTATTCAGATAGTGCTCTATGGTGACTTTGGGTGGCATTATTCAAGACTTACTTTTTAGTTACCTGATTTTTCGTTGAATTTTTCACTCAAAAATTACAAAATCCCCGCATGAAATCAAAACATTAAACAGCATGTTATAACCAAAGTTTTTAACTGCAATTTGCCGACGTTGCATTTTGGTAAAAAAGCCACGAACAAATTATTATTAAATTGCTGATAATCTATAACTTTTTAAGCTGCTTCTACGTAAATATGCTTATACTTCATTCAAATGTTAGTAAATTTATTTAAGTTAAAAGGTTAAATATGATTAATTTGTTAAAATTGACCACTTTTAACCAGGGATGAAGCATACTATCACCTCAAACTAAAATACCAACACAGAAATTCTCCTTTTGGGCACATAAATGACAACCTTTTTCCAACATAACTCTCAGATATTCAGAAGATGCCGCAGGGCTTTTGGGTTGATTGTTTCGATGTTGTGGTTTTGTTGCCAGAGTTCATTCTCACAGAGTATCGGTGATTATGGCTCTAATGCTTCCGGCAATTGGAGCACTACGGGTAATTGGGTGATTTGCGTAGCCGATGGAACATGGGCCGGAGCAACTCCGGCAGTTGCTGTTCCTGGTGCAGGTAATAATGTATGGATAAGAGCCGGCAATACAATAACCGTTAATGCTTCTTATTCATGCAATAATCTTGTTACAGAACATACGGCTATTCTTATTACAATTGAACATACTTTCACTGTTAACGGGACTTTTATAAATGCAGGTACATTTCAGGATAATAACAGTTCCGGTACAAACTATTTTTATGGCAAGGTTAACAATGAAGTCACCGGATTATGGGACACCAGAAGTGCTGATAATTCATCAGATCTGCAGTTTGGAAATGGATTGGAACAGAAAAATACCACAGCAAACAGTTTTCAAATAGGAGGTGCACGGTTTACAACCAATTCACAAACAATTGAGGGAGCCGGACCAATTTCCTTTTCAAATTCATGCCGGATTGGTACAACGGGAATTACCGTTACCAATAATAATACCGGCGTTATTACTTTGAATGATATATTTGATGGCAGTACTTCTGTAACTGCAACATGGATAAACGGCTCAAATTCAACCATTGTCTACAATAGTAATGCAGAGCCCTTTTCCAATGCAGGCATGGTTTTGGATCTTTCATCAAACGAAAATACATTCATTTATGACTATGCCGGTGATCAAAATATTAAGGATATTGATTATTACCATCTGGAATTTTCAGGGAGCGGTATTAAAACTTTAACTAACAATTTAACTGTAAAGGGCGATCTGACCGTTAGCGATGGCGTTACACTTAATTCGGACAATTATGATATAAACCTGTCAGGAGACTGGAATAATAACAGCATCACTGATGGTTTTACCCAGGCTAACAGCAATGTGGTTTATAACGGTACAACAGCTCAGTTTATATCGTGTGCAGTTGCCGTGGGAGAGACATTATATGATGTCAGCATCAGCAATACCGCGGGAGTCAGTTTATCATGTGACCTAACTGTTGAAGGTACTTTAACACTTAACGCAAATTGTTGTATTAATCTGGCAGGTCACACATTGAATGCCAATAGCATAAGTGAAACCA
>JAFGTR010000047.1 GCA_016934055.1 Bacteroidales bacterium
GGGCATGGGGGAGAGGTACTGAGTGTTGTCAATATGGCTGTTAGACTACAGACTGTTAGGCTGTTAGGGTGAGTGTAGGAGAGGGGCAGTGGGCGTTGGCAATAGAAATACAGGTTGTGATATTCAGATAAAGAGATTAGTGGGTTGGACATAGTTATTTGGTATATCATTTTCATTATGCAAAATAATGCATTTTGATATTAATCACCTCATTTTTCGAAATAAAGCACTAAGAACTTTTAATGTTTCCATAAGTTTTGAATTGCAGTCCTTTGAAATAGTTTCTTGCAGATTGGTATAACCCAACCTGACGGAAAGTGAGAATTGATAGTTTAGTTCTCTTAGGGAACCAAACGCCATTTCAAGAAATCGGCCATACTCAGCCTGACTGCTTCTCGCGCATCCTTCAACAATATTAGATGGAACTGAAACAGCTGCTCTTCGCATTTGTGAAGTTAGTCCATATAATTCTTCTTTCGGAAACTTCATGGTAATTTTGTATATAAGAACTGCCAGATCATCAGCAAGCTCAAACGCTCTAAGTTTAGTGTGATCTCTCATAGTTATAACGTTTTATTATTGAATAACGATATTGTTCATTTACCTAATTCAAATCCTCAAACCCTATTCTCACCACCCACACACTATAGCCTACAGCCTAACAGACTGCAACCTAACAGTCTACAGTCTGCAGCCTACAGCCTAACAGCCTAACAGCCTAACAGCCTAACAGCCTAACAGCCTAACAGCCTAACAGCCTAACAGCCTAACAGCCTAATCCCTGATCGGCCCCATCCTCAAATACTCCGTCGTCCTGTACTTTCTCTCAAAATTCACAAACACACTCTTTACCTGCTCTGCCGTCAATTCCATTACCGGAGCCACTTCTTCGGGCGTATAGCCGTTCTCATGGGCGTACCAGAGAAGATCCATCTGCTCAAAAGGAATCTGGTAAAAGAATTCTTCCTGGGTTTGTTCTGCGCTATAGGTGTCGGTGGTAGGGGTGCGGTCGATGATCTCCTGCGGGACCCCCAGGTGGCGGGCCAGCTGGTAGACCTGCGTTTTATACAGGTGGCCGATGGGCATGACGTCGGCGCCGCCATCACCGTATTTGACAAAAAATCCCTGGTCGGCCTCATGCTTGTTGGGCGTACCAATTACAGAGTAATGGAGTCGCTCGGCATGATAATACAACATGGCCATGCGGCTGCGCTGCTTGAAGTTGGAGGCGGCTTCGATTTGTCTGAATTCAGTCGCCGGCAAACGTTTTGATTGCTCATTGCCATGGCTGTCAACAATGATTACGGAAAAAAGGGGTGGGAGGTTGGTGTACAATCCTGAACTTTTTACACCGATCTTCATTTTATAGGCTGAAGGATCATATTCGGGAAAGATCCTTTTTACAGCTTCATCACGCCGCTCATAACAGCCAAATCCCTGCAGGGCTCCGGTGATGTTTTCGGTAATGGTTTTAACACCGAATTTGTCGGCCAGCTTTTGGGCAAAGCGTGCGCTGTCACCGCTGGAATCCTTCTCTGGCAGCATCACACCCAGCACTTTTTCAGCGCCAAAGGCTTTTACGGCCAGCGCAAAAGTCACGGCAGAATCAATGCCGCCGCTGATGCCGATCACGCCGCCCATACGGTTAAGGCGGTTGAAGACGTCGTTACGGAGCTTTTCCGCGATGTGGATGGATTTGGCTTCAACGTTTTCGAGTTGAAGGATGGATTTGGTGAAAGGCTTCTTTTCTGAATTCATAAAAGTTTAATTTTAAAGCACATTATGAAATGCGACCGAATCCGTTCCCCTCTTGAGAGGGGTTAGGGGTGTGTTTTTCGCTATACAAATTAAAAAACTCACTAAACAGTAAATATCTAATGTACCATAAATTGAGCTAATTGATTAAAACATTATATTTTTCTTTCTACTCTTTTGTCTGCCACACAAAAGAGTAGCAGAAAAAGTCACCACGGCCTGCCTGGTCGGCAGACAGGCTGAAAAAATCAGGTCCGCACTTTTCCCGCATGGCCGACGCTTACCTAAGCCGTGCGTTCTGATTTTCTCCGCCAGCCGTGGACATCCCAACGCGCAAGGCGAACAATTCAAACAACATCCATCTAAACTTATGTTTCATATCTTTGTGTAAATTATTTTATTCTATCATCAATCACCCTGCAATTCTTCAATTCCTCCAACTCAGGCCGGTAGCGCTTGCCGGTGATATATTGATGGTACAACAGCTGTGTGGAAAGAATGCCGGCCAGTGCCATGTTTTCAATTTCTGTTGCCATCGGATTTTGTTTGATCTTTCCGGTTAGTTTCTGAACGGCATCGGGATTAAAAAGCCCTGTTTCCTTCAGCCCTTTTTCCGAAAGCAATTCATTCACATACATGTGATGCGAGGATGAAAAGAAACTGTTGGCTATGGGAGCACGATATGCCTGTTTCGACCGCTTAATGACGCTTTCAGGCAGCCGGCCCTTCATCATCATTTTAAGGATATACTTTTCATTCAACCCATGCATCTTGAATTCAGGAGGCAGTTTGGCGGCGAATTCTATCACGCGGTAATCAAGGAAGGGATAACGCCCTTCTACGGAGTTGGCCATGGCCACCCTGTCGCCTTGCGCTGACAGCAGGTAACCCGACATGAAGATCATGATCTCAAGCCACTGGGCTTTTGCCAGCCTGCCCCACTGGTCGAAGTCCTTATCAAGCATACCGCTTACAGCAGTCCATTCAGGATCAGCTGTTATTTCCGGTTTCACCTCGTCGGAAAAGTAGTTGAACAAATGACGGGCATTGTTCCATCGGAGAACATGGGAATAGAAAGGCGATCCTGTGTCTTCAAGCCTGTATCCATAGAAAAATTTCAGCATCATCTTGTTCTTTCCCTGGAACTGCGCCAGGTAAGGATACAATTTGTTCAGGAGCAGGGGTCTGTATTTGGAACCCGGATATTTTGACCAGAATTCACGGATGATGGCTTCCTTGTATATATCATAGCCTGCCAGCATCTCATCGGAACCCTCGCCTGTTATCACCACCTTGATGTTGTTTTCCCTGACCTTTTTTGACAGGCAATACATGGGAACAGGGGCAGTGCGTAGGACAGGCATCTCGGAATGCCATACCACGGCCGGAAAGTAATGGCCTATTTCATCGTTGGTGCAGGAGAAAGGAGTATGACGGGTATTGAGATAGCTTGATACTTCATGCTGAAATGAGGTTTCATCGAACTCACCGTCATCAAAGCCAATAGAAAAGGTCTGCAGCGTTTCAGGCCTTACCTCCTGAATTAAGGCTGTGGTGGCACTTGAATCAAGTCCTCCGCTCAGGTATGCCGCCACCTGTACGTCAGCCCTTAACCTGAGCCTTACTGCATCGGTAAGCAGTATTCTGAGCTCTTCCTGCGCCTCTTCAAAGCTGCCTTTATAATGTTCATCTGCTGTTGAAGGAAACCGCAGGTTCCAGAACTGGCGGATGGTCTGTCCGGCTGCGGTGATCCGCATGCAATGACCGGGCTGCAGTTCGTATATTCCCTTGAAAACTGTTTTTGGAGATAGTGAGGTCCAATATGTGAATACCTGTGAAAGAGCGGTATAGTCAAATTCAGCATTAATATCGGGATATTCAAGCAGGGTCTTTATCTCGGAGCCGAATATGAACGTATTGTCCTGAAGCGTATAAAAGAGTGGCCTGATGCCAACGCGGTCACGCGCCAGGAAGAGTTCCTTTTTGTCCTTGTCCCATATGGCAAGAGCAAACTGTCCGTTCAGCATGTTCAGGCAGGCTTCTCCATATTCCTGGTAGAGATGCAGCAAAACCTCAGTATCACTTTGTGTGTGGAAACGATGCCCTGCCTTTATCAGTATCTGTTTGAGTTCAATGTAGTTAAATATTTCGCCATTGCATACTATCCACTGGTTTTTATCGGGGGTGGACAGGGGCTGTTGGCCGGTTTCAATATCGATAATGCCGAGTCTGACGTTCCCCAGTGCAATTTGGTTATCCAGATAAATGCCACTTTCGTCGGGACCACGATAACGAATGCGGGCCAGCATCTTTTTCATGACAGGAAGATGGTCACAGGGCAGGGTGGTACTGTTGTATATGCCGGCTATGCCGCACATAAATCAGGTTTAATTGTTAAGCAGCTTTTGCAGCTTTTTTTTGCTGCACATAATGGGTGATGGCTTTAACCGATTCGAAGTTTTCTTCAATAAGGTCTGTGTCACTGGCCTTAATGCCAAAGTTTTCTTCAAGATAATCGATAAGCAATACAAAACCCATGGAGTCAAAAATGCCCTCACGGAATAACAGGGTTTCCCGGTTTATTTTGTTAACGTCAGCATGGGTGCTCTTACGAACGTACTCGAAGAGCTTTTCTTCTATCTGAGTTGCGTTATCGATCATTTTGGTGGCTTTTTAGGATTCAAATTTGGAACAAAATTCTTAAAATAAAGTTGAATTTGGTTGGAAAAGAAAATGTTTTTTATTAAGGGGTTGATTGGGAGGATTAATATTATATTTTGGTGGATTAATTTTATTTTGCTTTTTTTAGTCATCCTGAATTTAGTTCAGGATCTCATTCTAAAATATTCCATTGTCGGAGATTCCGAAACAAGTACGGAATGACGGGGAACAAGTTTTGTAGGCCTTATTATACATTTTGCTTCTTCAGGAACGATATTTTGGGTGGATGTTGTGCCGGCGTGCGTTCCAGGAATAAAAAAGCTAGTGTATCGCCACTTTCAATGGAAATGCCTGTTGATCATTGGAAAGAGAAATGATGTAAATTCCTGCAGGGTATGATGAAACATCAATTTCAATGATATCATCTGTTATTTCTTTGCGCTGTAATAAGACCCCTTGAATTGAATGCAGGGAGTAATAATTAAAATCCGGATTCTTATCAATAGAATAAATTCTAAGTTTATCCATATACCGGACGACATGAAATGGTGTATTTTCAGACTCACCAATACCTGTTACATTATTTTGATTTGTAATAGCTACCATACAAAAACCCGATTTATTGGATCCATCCCTGGCTTTCGCAATAACCTTAACTGATCCGTCAGCGACGGCTGTTACAAGCCCGCTATCATTAACGGTAGCGGCACCGGTATGGTTTTCTACCATCCATTCAATAGAATAAACGGAGGCATCTGTCGGGATGATCTCCGCTTCCATTTGCAGGGTGCCTTTTTTCTCCTTGATTACAGGGATAAAAATATCAGAGGGGGCAACAATGATGGATTTTACAAGAACAATATCTTCATCAATGGTTATCTTCAATGAATCTGTTAAGCCTGAACCATCATTGGCAGCAGCCGTTACAATGACCAGCCCGTTAGTAACAGCAGTGACAAGTCCTGTTGCACTTATATTGGCTTCACCTGAAACATTTATAACTGACCAGGTTACCGTTGTATCGGTCGCATCAACCGGTAGTATTTGTGCAAAAAGCTGCAGAGTATCTCCAAGGTTTGTGATTACAACTATTCCATCATCGCTGGCAATGTTTATACTCTTTGCCAGTATTGATTGATTGGAAATCGTTATAACCAAAGAGCCTGAAATTCCTGTGCCGTCATTGGCTGTGGCCCTGGCGGTTACTATGCCATTGGCAATGGCAGTTACCAATCCAGATGAATTTATTGTCGCCAGATCGGAACCCTGGTTAATTGACCATGTGACTGTTTTATCTGAGGCATTTGACGGTGAAACAGCAGCATTTAACTGAAGTGTGCCATTGTTGGTAGTAATTGCAGCTATGTCATTAGCGCCCGTAACTGTTATACCGGTTACAGGAATTATCTGGTTAGAGATGGTGATGGTCAGTGTGCCGTATGTGCCTGACCTGTCATTGGCCGTAGCCCTGGCTGTGACGGTACCGTTGGCTTCGGCCGTAACCAGCCCCGAAGAATTGATGGTTGCCTGTCCTGTGCCGTTTTCTATTGACCATGTAATGGTTTTATCAGTGGCATTTGATGGTGAAACAGAAGCATTTAATTGAAGTGTACCGTTATTGTTTGTAATTGTACTTAAGCCATCGGCGCCTGTAACTGTTATACTTTTTACGGGCACAAACTGGTTAGATATAGTGATATTGAAAATGCCTGAAACTCCTGACCCGTCATTGGCCGTAGCTCTGGCTATGACTATGCCATTGGCAACTGCTGTTATCAGTCCGGAAGAATTGATGGTTGCCTGTCCTGTACCATTTTCAATGGACCATGTAAAAGTTTTGTTGGTGGCATCAACTGGCGATACGGTGGCGCTGAGTTGCAGTGTGCCTCCATCGGTGGTAATGGTATTAGTTCCACCTGAGCTGCTGACTGCAATACTGCTGACAGGTATTGTCTGGCTGGAAATGGTAATGACAAGAATACCGTATACACCCGAACCATCATTGGCAGTGGCCCTGACAGTAACAGTTCCGTCTTCAGCAGCGGTAACAAGTCCTGATGTGCTTACCGAAGCCTGTCCGGTTCCGTTAACAACTGACCAGGTAACGGTTTTATCAGTTGCATTAGCCGGTGATATTGTGGCGCTTAGCTGCAATTTACCACCGATCACAGTGATTAAGGTAGCTCCACCGGCTCCTGTGATAGTTATACCGGTAACGGGAATAATTTGATTTGAGATGGTTATGGTCAGTGTCCCGGTAACTCCGGAGCCGTCATTGGCAGTGGCCTTCGCAGTAACAGTCCCGTCTGCTGTCGCAGTTACAAGGCCTGTTGAACTGATAGTGGCCTGTCCGGTTCCATTGGTAATTGTCCATGTAACGGTTTTGTTTGTAGCATCGGAAGGAGAAACAGCAGCACTTAATTGCAGTGTACCGTTATCGGTTGTTATTGTGGAAGTCCCGCCGGCACCAGTAACCGATATACCGGTTACGGGAACAGCCTGGTTTGAAATGATAATAACAAGTGTTCCATAAACTCCGGAACCGTCATTGGCCGTTGCTTTGGCAGTAACGTAACCATTGGCAACTGCAGTTACAAGTCCGGTGGAACTTATTATGGCCTGTCCGGTTCCGTTTGTGATCGACCACGTAACAGCCTTATCAGTAGCATCGGAAGGCAGAACTGCAGCATCTAACTGGAGAGTGCCATTGTCTGTTGTTATGGCAGAAGTCCCTGTTTCACCTGTAACCGTTATGCCGGTTACGGGAACTATCTGGTTCGAAATGATAATAACAAGCGATCCTGAGACTCCCGAACCGTCATTGGCTGTTGCTTTGGCAGTAACGGTGCCGTTGGCAACCGCCGTCACAAGTCCGGTGGAACTTATTGTTGCCTGTCCGGTTCCATTGGTGATCGACCATGTAACAGTCTTATCGGTGGCATTGGAAGGCAGAACTGCAGCACTTAGCTGGAGAGTGCCTTTGTCTGTTGTTATGACAGAAGTACCGGTTTCACCGGTAACCGTTATACCGGTTACGGGAATTACCTGATTAGAGATATAATACGCACTCCATCCGGCTGCTGTTATATTGTTATCTGTTGTGAAGGTGATAAGCATACTTCCGCCACCAGATGTTAAAACCGGAGGAAGAGATGAACCGCTGAACGAACCCAGCAATGCAGCAGATGTTGTTGCTCCGTCATATACGCGGACATAATCATACCCGGATTCTGTCGTGAATTCAGTGAACTGAAGGACAATTGGTCCGCCACCCGATGGTTGTATCAGCTTAGCACATGTCATGTTGTTGCCATAATCTGAAGATCCGCTATTATCTGTCACAATTCCTGTAGAAGTAATGAAAGTCTCATTGACACAACCTGAAGAGGATATGGTAATTGTTAGTGTTCCGTAAATCCCTGAACCGTCATTGGCTGTTGCCTTGGCTGTAACGGTGCCGTTAGTAACAGCAGTTACTAATCCTGAAGAATTTATCGTGGCCTCTCCGGTTCCATTGGTGATTGACCATGTAACAGTCTTATTGGTGGCATCGAAAGGCAGAACTGCAGCACTTAGCTGGAGTGTGCCATTATAAGTTGTTATTGTAGTCTCTCCTCCTTCCCCTGAAACTGTAATGCTGGTCACGGGAATAATCTGGTTTGAGATGGTTATTGTCAGCATGCCGGTAACTCCGGAGCCATCATTGGCAGTAGCTTTTGCTGTGACAGTGCCGCTTGCAACAGCAGTTACAAGCCCGGTGGAACTGATAGTAGCCTGTCCGGTTCCATTGGTAATTGACCAGGTAACAGTCTTATTGGTAGCATTGGAGGGCAGAACCGCAGCACTTAGCTGAAGTGTGCCGTTGTCGGTTGTAATTGTGGAGGCTCCACCTGCACCGGTAACTGTAATGTTGGTAACGTGAATGTTCTGATTTGAGATTGTTATGGTTAATGTTCCTGTAACTCCTGAGCCGTCATTGGCCGTTGCTTTGGCAGTAACGGTACCATCGGCAACCGCAGTCACAAGTCCGGTGGAACTTATCGTAGCCTGCCCGGTACCATTGGTAACCGACCATCTGACAGTCTTATTGGTGGCATTGGCGGGTAAAACAGCAGCACTTAACTGAAGTGTACCATTGTCAGTTGTAATTGCGGAGGCTCCACCTGCACCGGTGACGGTAATATCGGTTACAGGTATTGTTGTTGTTGAGCCGTCCCATCCTGCCAACCTGGCCCAGAGCCACCATGCAGCATAGGCTTTCATATTGGCATTCAGCGGATATGTATGGGAAGCTTCACAGTCATACCAGTCGACATTTTGTGTGTGACTTGCCTGCCAGTCTAATGCCCAGTTCCTGTCACCCCCGGTTGGCAGCCCGGGATCGCCACCATCGGTTTCGGTTTCACCGGAACCGTCATAGTCATAATTACAGCAATCCGTTACCCGTTTATCAGCATAAAAATTACCATCGGGGTCATACGATTCAATATCCCCAAAATCAAACAGGATTTTATTATTTGCAATGCAATAATTGCGGATCATTGCATTATGAATATACAGATTTGTGTTTGGCGGCCTGCCATCAACGTGTCCTGTCTGATAAATAAATTTAACATTCGGATAGTCTTCCTCCAGCCCGCTCATTAATGACAGGTAGGTATTGACATCGTCAGGTGTTGCATCATAACTCAATTCGGTACACCATGACCACATAATAACACTTATATCGGGATTCTCTGCCAGATATGTGCGTGTAACACCTTCCCATGCTTCAAAATCCACTTCGTCCGGGTCCCACATATTACCTAAATCTGCCCAGCCATCTATATCGTGGTCACGATAGTCAAGGACTCCATTTCCGCCACCTTTGGCAAAGGCATATGTACTGCCTTTCCATGCATAGAGCCCGGTCATACCTTCAGTAATCTGGCTTCCGTGAGATGCATGTTCATAGGCAATATGAAGGTTTGCTTTTGCCGCATTAATGTACGTCTCCGGAATGTTTTGCAGGTCACTTAGGGTTGCAACTGTATGATCTGCAATGATAGGGGTTTGAGAGAACGCAAATGATGTAAAAAGTGAAAAACAAAAGAATGCTGATATCCATTTCATGGTGAAAATTTACTAAATCTCGGTTTGGTTTAATTCATTACTCTTCCTTTATAAGGAATTCCTGCTGCTGATAATTTTACAGCACAATTTGTAAAGCTAAAATGGAAAAATACTATACTTTGTGAAAAATACTATTAAGTGGAACACCATTTAATAATAAATGATTTTTATCCAAAATCGGACGCAATATACGAAATTCCAAGGGATTAGTCAAGTTATTTTAGCTTTTTTAAGGTATGGAAACCTTCAAATTATATCTTTTCGGATTTCCCAGTAAATCAACTATGTATATTCCAGAGGGAAAGTCTGATAAATTGATTTTGTATATATTATTATCAAGGCTTTCAGAAAGCATCCGCTTCCCCTGAGTATCATAAATAGCTATATATTCGTAAGCACCTGCTTCATCATTTAGTTCGATGTATGCCCGGTCTGAATCTCGAAAATATAAAAAGGGTTGATTATTTGCTGATAAATTGGGTTTACGAATTGATACGTTTTCACCGTTCCATCCTGCCAGTCTGGCCCAGAGCCACCATGCAGCAAAGGCTTTCATATTAGCATTCAGCGGATATGTATGAGAAGCTTCACAATCATACCAGTCAACATTTTGTGTGTGACTTTCCTGCCAATCCAACGCCCAGTTCCTGTCACCCCCGGTTGGCAAACCTGGATCACCACCATCGGTTTCGGTTTCGCCGGAACCGTCATAGTCATAGTTGCAACAATCAGTAACCAGTTTTTCTGCATAAAAATTGCCATCGGGATCATATGATTCAATATCCCCAAAATCAAATAAAATCTTATTATTGGCAATACAGTAACTACGAATTTGTGCGTTTCTTTGATACAGATTTGTGTTTGGTGGTCTGCCATCCACATGTCCTGTCATATAGATGAACTTAATATTCGGATAGTCTTCTTCCAATCCGCTCATTAATGACAGGTATGTGTTGACATTGGCTTCAGTTGCATCATAACTCAATTGTGAGCACCAGGCCCACATAATAACATTTATGCCGGGAGTTTTGGCTAAGTATGTTCGCGTAACAGCTTCCCAGGCTTCAAAATCCAGTTCTTTAGGCTCCCAAAGATTACCCAGGTCAGCCCATCCTTCAATATCATGGTCACGAAAGTCTAAGGTTCCACTTCCGCCACCTTTGCTGAAAGCATATGTACTGCCTTTCCATGCAGCCAGTCCGGTCATGCCTTCAGTTATCTGGCTGCCATGAGAAGAATGCTCATAGGCAATATGAAGGTTGGCTTTTGCCGCTGTTATATATGTCTCCGGAATGTTTTGCAGGTCACCCAGCGTTGCAACTGTATGATCTGCAACAATGGGGGCTTGTGCCTGGACAGGTAAATATCCGGCAAAGATTAATGCTGTATAAATAAAGAAGATGTGTTTCATATGAATTCGAGATAATATTAATATTTTAAATATGGTATTAAACAATATGCCGTACAGAATCAAATAGGAAATGACTTATGCAAATTTATGAAATCGACTACTTTATAATGCTATCTGTTTTATTTTTTGTTGTTTCATGTACATTTCAAATTTGTTTTTACTTTCGTAGTATTAAACAATGTTTTGCCGGTATTGTTTATTTACTAAACTAAAAAATGAGAAAAATATTATTATTAATAATAACAACAATCCTGATGACATCCTGTAATCATAAAGATGGATCCGGTGAGATCAAGATACTTTTTCTTCATCACAGTACCGGCCAGGGTATCTGGTATGGCGATCAGTCTTCATCCATAATGGAAAGGGTGAGGCTTAAACTGGGCTTGAAAGTTGACCGAAAAGGGTTGCTCCCTGAACTCTTTAAGCAGTATAACAGGCAATCTCAAAGGAAATACCAGATCACGGAGTCTTATTTTCCTAAGCTGGAGCCCTATGGCTGGAAAAATTACCCGTTTGATTATTATAATATCTGGGTAAAGCATGCCGGTTCTGAACCATATATGGAAGAACCCACTCTTGAAATGCTTACGAAGGATTATCAGCTGATTATGTTTAAACATTGTTATCCGGTCAGCCTTATTGAGGCTGATCAGGATACTGCCGATATTAACTCAGAATGGAGATCCCTTGCCAATTACAAACTTCAATACCTGGCAATACGGGATAAACTTCATCAGTTCAGTGAAACAAAATTTGTAGTGTGGACCGGCGCTGCCCAGGTGAAATCAAAGATATCCGCGGAGCAGGCTCAGCGGGCCAATGAGTTCTTTAATTGGGTAAAAAAGGAGTGGGATATCCCGGGGGATAATGTTTTTATCTGGGACTTTTACCAGTTGCAAACCGAGGGTGGATTATACTTTTTGGACCAATATGCAGCATCCACCAGCGACTCACATCCCAATAAAACCTTTTCGAAATATGCCGGTGAACTGCTTTTTAAACGGTTAGTTGACGTTATTGAAAATGACGGGTTGAAGACTAAACTGACGGGAGAGGAGATGTGATCGAAGATCGAAGATCGGAGAACACAGGATACAGATTGAAAACTATAGTCTACAGCCTGCAGCCTGTAACATTAACGGGTTCAGGGATAATACATGAGCGCTCTGATCAACCAACCCTATCGATAAAATCCGGTATACCAGCGCATGAAGTTTTGTATACCTTCCTCTACAGTACAGATAGGTTTGTAGTTAAAGTCCTCACCCAGTCCATCAACATTCGCCCACGTTTTAACCACATCCCCCGCCTGCATGGGTTTCATTTCCATAATAGCCTTTCTGCCTGAGGCTTCTTCTATGGCGTGGATAAAATCCATCAGTTTAACCGGGCTGTTTTTGCCGATGTTGTATATTTTATAAGGTGAGCGGGAGGAGGAAGGATCAGGATCTCTGCCGTCCCAGCCGGCATTCCCTTTCGGTGGTTCTGAGGTTAATATTCTGTATACGCCTTCAACGATATCGTCAACATAGGTAAAGTCTCTTTCCATCTGGCCGTTGTTGAATACCTCAATGGGTTTCCCGGCAAGAATGGCTTTGGTGAAAAGGAAGAGCGCCATATCAGGCCGCCCCCAGGGACCGTAAACCGTGAAGAAACGCAGACCTGTGGTGGGCAGGTTATAGAGATGGCTGTATGTATGAGCCATTAACTCGTTGCTTTTCTTGGTGGCAGCATACAGGCTGATCGGGTGATCAACATTATCCTTTTCGGAAAAAGGGATGCTTTCGTTCAAACCGTAAACACTTGAACTGCTGGCGTATACGAGATGTTTGATGTTGTTATGCCGGCAGGCTTCCAGTACATTGATAAAACCGACAATGTTGCTGTCGATATAAGCATAGGGGTTGGTCAGGCTGTAGCGCACACCGGCCTGGGCAGCCAGGTTACAGACACTGTCGAATTTGCCTTTCTTAAAAACATTGATGAGATTCTCTCTGTCTTCCAGGTTTAGCTTGATAAATTTATAGGCAGGATATTTTTGTGAATCAGCATATTGGTTATAGGCAATATCTTCCTTCTGAATTCCGGTCTCTTTCAACCGGGCGTATTTAAGATTGACATCGTAATATTCATTGATGCTGTCCAATCCCGTAACTTTGTGACCTTCCTTCAGGAGTCTGTTCGCGAGGTGAAATCCTATAAAGCCTGCGGTGCCGGTGACAAGAATTTTCATGAAAAATACTTTATCATTTTATTGAAATGAGTTTCAAATATAACCCAAAACAATGCTTGATAAACTTCTTTTTCCGATTTTTTATTTATGTTTCTCAGAAATAATGGTATTTGCTTTAGGAACATAATATGATATTTTATAAAAGATGATATAATAGTAAAACTGAAGCAAAGCTCAATTAAAAAAAGAGGCTGTCTCTGAAATGTTTTGACCATTTTTAGACAGCCTCTTTTTGATTCGGCACGTGAGATTTTATTCTTTAATCAGTCGTATGTATTGAACTGCGTTTTCGGTCATAACCTTTAAAATGTAAAATCCACGTTTATTATCGGACAAGTCAATGTCAAATTTTCCTCCAACCACCTGGATTGTCTGATTCATAACAATCTGACCCGAAACATCGATAAGATCAACAGTGAAAGTTACCTCTTCGGTATAGTTTGTTTCAACCGTAAGAGTACCTTTCGTAGGATTCGGATAAATATACAGGTTGAGTTGTTCAGGAGTATTCTCATCATCAATAATGGAAATTGACTTGATACGCTCTGATCCTTCAACATCATATAACGCTACATAGCTGGCACTCCATCCGGAAGCCGTAACGCTGTAATCAGTTGTGAAAGTGATGAGCATGCTGCCTCCGCTGGATGTCAGCGTCGGGGGGAAAGAAATCCCGGAATAGGTTCCCAGCAATCTGCTGCTTGTAGTTGCGCCATCATAAACTCTGACAAAATCAAATCCGTATTCGGTATCGAACTCGTCGAACGAAAGGACAATGAAGCTGCTGCCTGATGGTTGTATCAGCTTTTCACACATCATGTTGTTCAGATAATTTGAAGTACCACTGTTATCTGTAACCGTCCCGCTGGCATCAGTGAAGGTTTCATTGATACAGCCTTCCGGCACATCTGTAGTGTAATAAGCCGCACTCCAACCGGATTCCGTTACACTATAATCAGTTGTGAACGTGATAAGCATACTTCCTCCGCTGGATGTCAGTACCGGAGGCAAAGAAGAACCGCTGAATGTACCCAGCAGAGGAGCAGATGTTGTGGCTCCGTCGTACACCCTTACGAAATCATAGCCGGATTCAGTACTGAATTCAGTGAATGTTAGGGCAATGATTCCGCCACCAGCAGGTTGTATAAGCTTTTCACATGACATGTTATTCTGATAATTCGAGGCACCGCTGTTGTCAGTGAAAGTTCCGGATGCAGCAGTGAAGGTTTCATTGATACAGCCTGATAATGGTTGAGTAGTATATGCTGCGCTCCATCCGGCTGCCGCGACACTATAATCGGTTATGAATGTGATGAGCATATTTCCGCCGCTGGATGTCAGTACCGGAGGCAGAGAGGAGCCGCTGAATGTTCCAAGCTGAGGAGCAGAGACTGTGGCTCCGTCATAGACCCTGACAAAATCGTACCCTGATTCTGTACTGAATTCTGTGAACGTAAGGGTAATGATTCCGCCATCGGCAGGTTGTATCAGCTTTTCACATGACATGTTGTTTTGATAATCCGAAGCACCGCTGTTGTCAGTGATTGTTCCTGAGGCAGCAGTGAAGGTTTCATTGACACAACCTGATGCTGCTGTGGTATAGGTTGCACTCCATCCGGCTGCCGTAACACTGTAATCAGTGATGAAAGTGATAAGCATGCTTCCGCCGGTGGATGTCACAGCTGCAGGCAGGGAAGAACTACTGAATGTGCCCAGGAGAGGATCAGATGTTGTAGCTCCGTCATATACCCTGACAAAATCGTACCCTGATTCTGTGCTGAATTCCGTGAATGTAAGGGTAATGATTCCGCCTTCAGTAGGTTGAATCAGCTTTTCACACGACATGTCGTTCTGATAATTCAGGGCACCGCTGTTGTCTGTCACAGTGCCTGAAGCATCAGTGAAGGTTTCATTGACACAACCTTCTACTACTTCCGTGGTATATGTTGCACTCCATCCGGCTGCCGTAACACTGTAATCAGTTATGAAAGTAATGAGCATGCTTCCATTACTGGATGACACAGCCGGAGGCAGGGAAGAGCCGCTGAACGTGCCCAGCAGGGGATCAGATGTCGTAGCTCCGTCATATACCCTGACAAAGTCATACCCGGATTCTGTATTGAACTCCATGAATGTCAGGATAATTATTCCACCATCGACAGGTTGTATCAGCTTTTCACAAGCCATGTTGTTTTGATAATCCGAGGCACCGCTGTTATCCGTGATAGTCCCAGAGGCAGCAGTGAAGGTTTCGTCATAACAAATTGATGATGCACTAACAGTGAAGGTAGCATCATCACTAGCTGAAAGCGGACTGGCATCATCGTCGGTTGCCGTGAAGGTGATGGTCTCACTGCCGTTCCAGTTTTCATCGGGTATGCCAATGGTGGCAACACGGTCGTCGATAGAAACGTTCAGATCAGTATTTCCACTGAAAGTCCATACGATGGATGCGTCAGTTGTTTCAATATCCTCAACATAATCATCAAGGGATATTGTAGCGAAAGTAC
>JAFGTR010000048.1 GCA_016934055.1 Bacteroidales bacterium
AATTAATAAAATAATCTTCTACAGTTTTTACTCATCATTTATTCAAGATTATGCCATAACAGGCATATCTTTAAGTACTGTTCAAACTTTCGAAGAAACTAAAGGAGGCAATACCTTGCGCACTGCATCATAATAATATGTGCTTAGCGTCCACAATTATCACTCCTTTAGCCTAAGTGAAATCAAAGATAATTTCAACTTCATTATTCTATTAACAAAGATATGAGCGTCCGCTTGTGCCACGTAATTATTTGGTGATTGACTGATTTGGTGATTTGGTGATTGACTGATTTGGTGATTTGGTGATTGACTGATTTAAGAATACTTCTTTAAACCTTTGTTTTTATTCTTTAATCTTTGATCCTAAAACAGGTCCAAGCGGACGCTTAAACTTGGATGGGAATTAAAAATCAAGATAAAAGATTAAAGAGTTCACAGTCGACTGCAAGACCGCACGACTGCATGACTGAATTCCGGTTACTGGTTCAGGTGTCCTCCTCAGACCACTGACAGGGTACCCGCCCACATGCTTGCACACACCGCTGTCAGGGTCTTATCACCGGTTACTATTCACTATTCACAATTCACTATTCACTACCTCTCCCACCTACCATTTCTCAACCAGCAGTTTCTCTTCAAGAATTTTCAGCAGGGCTTTCGTATCGAGTGGCTGGATTTCTCCGCCTTCAGCCAGGGAAATACTGCCTGTTTCTTCTGAAACAATGATCACCAGCGCATCGGTTTGTTCTGTCAGCCCTATTGCCGCTCTGTGCCTTAATCCGTAATCCTGGGGAAGTGCATAATTCTCTGAAATCGGGAAAATACAACCGGCAGCTTTTACCTTTTCATCAACGACCACCACACCGCCATCATGCAATGGACTGTTTTTGTTAAAAATGGTTTCGAGCAAACGACTTGATGTTTCAGCACTTATAATCTCCCCGGTTTCTATATAAGCATCCAGTAATGACTTTCTTTGCAGGGCTATAAGAGCTCCTGTGTAGTTTTTTGACATGTTCATGACAGCCTGGATGATGGCATTCAGATTGACGACCGGCTTTCGATGAGATAACCCTGTAAACAGACTGTCGAAAGATGAGCCCGCTTTGTTCAGGTAGCGTGTGCTGAAAAGTATAAGAAAACGGCGCAGTTCGGGCTGGAAAATTACGATAATTGCAATGGCCCCCACCCCTATTATCTGGCCAAGGATTGACCCCATCAGCAGCATATTATCCTTAACCAGGAGCCATACCACATAGAATATCAGGATGGTAATAAAAATATAAGTGGCAATGGTACCTTTAATAAGGTTATACACTGTGTACATCAGGATTGCCACCAGCAATATGTCAATGATGTCAATAACACGAACCGTTATAAAGGCAGGGATCATAGATGTTTACAAATCAAATGCATATCAAAGGTAGAAAAAATATGGGATAAAGAGCAAAGAACCAGGAATCAAGATCAAAGATCAAAGATCAAAGATTAAAGACTGCATGACCTGCCTGACGGCAGGCAGGCTGCAAGACTGATTACCAATTACTACCACCCTCCCCTCCCGCTTTATACGCCATAAACAGCTTCAACACCTCTTTCGCCTCCTTCACATCATGTACCCGCAAAAGGTTTACACCGTTGAGCAAGGCCAGTGTGTTCAGCACAGTGGTTCCGTTTAATGCCTCATCAGATGAAATACCTAAACTTTTGTATATCATCGACTTCCTTGAAAGACCAGCCATAACCGGTAGTTCAAAAACCGAAAAAGCCTTCAGTCCTTTTAACAGCTGAAAGTTGTGTTCAATTGTCTTTCCAAATCCAAAACCAGGATCAATAATGATATCCTTAATTCCTAAAGATGAAGTTTTTTGCAGTCTTTCGGCAAAAAAGGATATGATTTCTTTTACAACATCGTCATAAACCGGATTGACCTGCATGGTTGCCGGAGTCCCCTGCATATGCATCATAACATAAGGAACAGCAAGCCCGGCGATGGTATCCAGCATCAGTGGATCGGCCCGGCCGGCCGATATATCATTCACCATATCAGCTTCGCAGATAGTGATAGCTTTAACAGCCACTTCAGCCCTGAAAGTGTCTACAGAAATAATGGCATCGGGGTACTGCCGACGTGTATAGGTCATTGCAGGCTCAAGCCGTCGCATTTCCTCATCGGAGCTGACCTCAGAAGCCCCCGGACGTGTAGAACACGCCCCTATATCAATGATATCAGCACCGTCGGAAACAAGCATATCTATCCTCTCTTTGATCAGGTCATCGGTAACATACCGTCCGCCGTCATAGAAAGAGTCAGGGGTCACGTTAAGAATGCCCATTACCCTTGGGGCAGAAAGATCCAGCAGCTTCCCCCTGCAATTAAGGCTGGTTTTCTTCGAAAAAAATGTATCTTTAAAAGTCATTACCGCATCATTTACCGCTAAAATAATAAAAAGAAAAACATGAAGTTCTGTGTTATCGAGGGCATTGACGGCTCGGGTAAATCAACCCAAGTGAAAAAACTGATGCATCACCTGGAAGACAAATTCATACCCTATAAATATCTTCACTTTCCCCGAACCGATGCCCCTGTTTTTGGTGATCTTATTGCCCGTTTTCTTCGCGGTGACTTCGGATCTATAAAAAATGTCGATCCCTATCTGGTGGCTTTGCTGTATGCCGGAGACAGACACGATGCCGCCATCCAGATCCAACGCTGGATAGATGAGGGAAATCTTGTTATCCTCGACCGGTATGTATATTCCAATGTTGCCTTTCAATGTGCCAAGATCACAGATGAAGAAAAAAGGCAGGCATTAAAAGACTGGATCATACACCTCGAATATGATTATTACCGGATACCCAAACCCGATATTAACCTTTTTCTTGACGTTCCTTTTGAATTCACTCGGGATAATCTGTCTTCCCAACGCGCGGGAGATGACCGTGATTATCTGAGGGGAAGCCGGGACATCCATGAGGATGATCTCTCCTTTCAACAGAGGGTAAGAGAAATGTACCTCTGGCAGGTGAAGGAAAACAAGGATTTTAAGTTGATCAACTGCATCAACAAAAAAGGTGGTATAAAAACGGCTGAGGATATATTCGGGGAAATTTTGGGAGAGATTGAGATGTGATAGCCCCCTGATTCCCCACAAGAGAGGACTGGTTACGTTTCAAAATATCATTTTGGAAACATAAGAATCTCTTTAAAGGCAAATCATTTTCTGCAGTTTTATGAAACAGACTCGGTAACTCAAATATTATGTGTGCCCACATTTCTTCAGAGCAAAATCATTTGTTAATAATCTGACCAAGTCAGATAATTTTTTTTTAAATATTTTTGAAACCTAACATTTAAAAACAGGTAAACTGTATTGTTTAACCAAAACATATTAGCACAGGAAAAATGAAAACTGTTCGCATTATCAGCAGAATCTTCACAGGCATAGTTTTTATCTTCAGCGGTTTTGTCAAAGCTGTTGATCCGCTCGGTTCAACCTACAAGTTCCGCGATTATTTTGACGCCTTTCATCTCAGCTTTCTGAATGACCTTGCCTTCCCGCTGGCTATCATCCTTTGCACACTTGAACTTGCAATCGGTCTGAATCTTTTGCTCGGCATCCGCATTAAGCTGACCTCATGGTTGCTGCTGTTGTTTATGTCATTTTTCACTGTCCTCACCCTGATACTGGCCATTGACAACCCGGTATCCGACTGTGGCTGTTTTGGCGATGCCATAAAGCTCACAAACTGGCAAACCTTCTGGAAAAATATTATCATTTTAATTCCGACCATCATTGTCTTCTGCCAGCGTAACAAATATAAAAACCTGTATCCCGACATCACTGAATGGATTCTTGCTTTATGCTTTGTCCTTGCAGGTATCCTCCTGTCTGTTTATTGTCATCATAACCTACCCGTCATGGATTTTCGTCCCTATTCCATCGGCACCCACATACCTGATAAAATGGTGATCCCCGAAGGCATGCCTGTTGATGAATATGAAACCATCCTGGTCTATGAAAAAGATGGCGTTTTAAAAGAGTTTACCTCCGAGAATTACCCCTGGCAGGATACAACCTGGAAATGGGTGGAGACAAAACAGCAACTTGTTAAAAAAGGCTATGAACCACCTATCCATGACTTTGTTATTACCTCTGAAATCAATGGCGATATCACTGAAGACATCCTGAATGATCCGGGATATACATTCCTGATCATCACCAATGATATAGAAAAAACCCATATTCCTGTTTTTGAAGATATCAATAAAGCCATAAAAGAAGACCGGTCAGAGCAATTCAAATACTATATTCTGACCTCTTCCACCCGGGAAGAGATACAATCTTTCAGCGCTTCAGTTAAACCGTTGTGTGAAATATGCACTGCTGATGATATAACTTTGAAGACCATCGTTCGTGGCAATCCGGGAATTGTTTTGCTGCGCAGGGGAACTATCCTTGGAAAATGGCATTACCGGAATTTCAGGATACAGAAATTTCAGGAACAAAATCCGGATGCATTTGTCCTGGAAAGTTACAAGAATACCATTGAATTATTAAGGGTTGTGGTGATCGGGTTATTGTTTGTGCTGGCACTTGTGGTGTTTCATGGAATGCAGAAAAAAGTCTCCTCCGGCTCCCTCTAAGGGTAGATAAGTCCCTTAGTCTCTAAGTCTTCTGGTCTACTGGTCTGCTGGTCTGCTGGTCTGCTGGTCTTCTGGTC
>JAFGTR010000049.1 GCA_016934055.1 Bacteroidales bacterium
ATTTGGTGATTTGGTGATTTGGTGATTTGCTGCAAATATACAATTTTCTCTATTTCCCGAAAGAAATATCGGCATTTAATAACCATTCCTTTTTTACCGGGACAACGCCGACCTTTTCGCATACAAGTCCGGCTGCCAGGTTCGACAACCTGGCCAGGGTGAGATTATCCAGGCCTGCAGCCATGCAAAGACTGGCTGTGGCAATGACGGTGTCGCCGGCACCCGAGACATCAGCCACATCTCTTATTTCTGTTTTTACAAACTCATATTTCCTGCCATTGGTGATAAGAATACCATGTTCGGATAGTGTTATCATGACAAGTGAAAAATCAGCTTCTTTGATCAGTTGTCTTGCAGCACGCACAATGGCTTTGTGATCATCCTTCGCAATGTACAGGTTAAGGCCTTCAGTCAATTCCTTGAAATTGGGTTTGAAAAGCGTGGCCCCGCGATAACGGCGGAAGTTACGGCTTTTAGGATCGACCAGCGTGGGGATCTTCTTTTTGCGGGCCAGGGTGATCGTCTTTTTTATGATTTCCGGCGTTATAACACCTTTATCATAGTCCTGAAATACGATGGCTCCTATTTCCTGACTGGTGATGATATCGTTAATGCGCTTCCACAGCTGATCTACCAGCTCCTTGTCGAGATATTCATCCGCCTCATCGTCAATTCTCAGCATGTGCTGGTGCCCGGCAATTACACGGGTCTTAACGGTGGTCTTTCTCAGAGGTGACCGTATGATGCCCTGTGATGTCATCCTTTGCCTGATGGTCATCGTCTTGAACAGGATGCCGGCATCATCTTCGCCGATCACGGTGCATATGATGGGGGTGGCTCCCAGCGAATGCAGGTTCTTTGCCACATTAGACGCTCCGCCCAGCCTGCTTTCCGTGCGTGTCTGCATGACCACCGGAACAGGTGCTTCGGGAGAGATGCGGCTCACATCACCCCATAAATAAGCATCAATCATTACATCTCCTACAACCAGGACCTTCAGGTTGCGGAACATTTCAAGCAGTTCACGTATTTCCAAGGTATTAGATTTATTTCTCTGTTAATTCACTCAGCCTTTTTCGCAATTCCTCAACTTCGCGGTGCAGCTCTTCTTCACGGCGTGCCGACTGCTCCTGTGTTGCACGTAATTCTTCCATGTTCTGCCGCATCTCTTCCTCCTGCGCCGACATCTCTTCAGCCTGCTGTTGTGATTGTTCAAGCAGGTAAGTGGTCTGAATATTTGATTTAACGGATGATATGGTTGCGGCAATGCTTTCTCCCACCCGCTCAATGAATTCAATCATGTATTCAGGAAACTCTTTAAACGATGCAAGTTCAACCAAACCATAGATGACATCGTTGTAAATGAGAGGAACAATAAGCAGAGCACGGGGATTATCATCACCCAGGCCCGATGTGATCTTTATATAATCGTTGGGTATTTCAGTAAGGTATATCTTTTCTTTTTCCTGGTAACAACGTCCAACAAGACCTTCTCCGATCTGAATCTGGCGTTCCAGGTATTTCCTGCGGTCAAAAGCATAACAGGCTTTCATCTCTATGAAAATCTCCTGTTTGTTGGTGTCGTTGATGATATACATACCCCCCTGGTTGGCACTGGTGTATTTAACAAGTTCGCTGATGATCTCATAAGAGAATTCTTCAAGATCATTACTGCTTTTTCGCAGGATGTCGCTGAATTTTGCCAGTCCCTGTGAGGCCCAGTTGCGCTGATCATCTTCTTCTTTCCGCTTCTTATCTTCTTCAGCAGCTTTTTTGAGTTCATTGCGCATCTCAACAAGGGAATGCCCCAGGACATCCTCGTCACTCAATGGTGTAAAATGGCTGTCAAAATTTCCTTTTCCTATTTCAAGTGAGAAATTAAAAATGTTGGTGAGGCCTTTTATTAAAAGATTGAGGGCTTTTGACATCTGGCCCACCTCATCGCTTCCTTCAGGCAGCTTGTCCTTCGGCAGCACACCTTTACTCATGGACAACAGTATGTTCTTTGTACGGTTGATAGGAACCGCCAGTGAATTAATGGTCAGCACTCCTAAAATGATAGCAGCAATCACAAGGATCAATCCCATGATAAAAATACGGGTTTTAAAACTGTCAAAGGTTTTGACCATATCAATCCTGGCGACTTCAACAATGGCTTCCTGGCCTTTTCTCAACGCATCAATTTTATCGAGAATGCGTTGCGTGAGCACCATGACTTCACCCCCTTCCTCTGTCATAGGTGTGACTTCAAATACAACAAACGGATCATCATAACTCTCAAAAGAGCTTAATTGACTCATGATATACTGATGTTTGCTGAATAATGAATCAACAATGGCTGAATCAATGTGCATCAGCAGTTGCTGGTGTGAAACACTGTCCCATGAAGCCTGCAGGACTTTCAGCGTATCCATGTCAATATGATAGTTAACTTCGTGTAGCTTCTTCAGGCGCAATTTGTCGGGTGTGTCAGAAATCTTATCAATAAACACCCAGGATTTTATAAGCATCCGGGAATCATTTATCTTATTGTATAACTCGTTGATATAACTCAGAGAGGGTGTATAAACATTGGTAATCTTATCATTGATTTTCTGGCTTCTCTCAAGGGCGCTGCTGGTGACCAGCGCATTGAGAATAACCGCAATGGTCATGATACCAAAACCCAAACCAATTTTTGCGGCAATTTTTAATCTCATACCAATGTGTTTTTAGTTGCTTTTTCTAAAAAAACTAAATTAATAAAATTTTCTGTACTGAATACTTTGAATCTGCCATTTTAATAACAATGAGGTATTGGTTTTCAATCGCCCCCTCCCGGGAGGGGCAGGGGATGATTCTTTTCTTGCCAGCGTAATGCCGTCTCACAATGAAACTTTTGCTATCCGATTGCCGCGTCGCGCTCATTCATTGTGTAACAAACTCAGTCATTACAGTCGCGCTCCTTACAATGACGCTTTTGCGGGTCTCATAACTTCTCCTGGTGAACGGCATCCCGCAGCTGATAAAGTGCTTTTTCAAGTAACGAACGCGGACAGGCTATGTTAATGCGTTGGAATCCTTCGCCTTCTGGTCCGAACAGCGGGCCGTCACTAAGGCCAAGTCCGGCTTTGCTGATCATAAAATCGCGCAGGTCATTGCTGTTGAGTCCGAGCTCGCGACAATCGAGCCATACCATATAAGTTGCATCCGGTTTTATGACTTTTATCCTCGGAATTTCCGAGCGAAAAAAATCCGTCATGAATTTCAGGTTACCCTCAACATATTCCATCAACTGTGCAGGCCATTCTTCACCTTCATTATAGGCTGCTTCAAGAGCAGAAAAACCAAAAATATTGCCCGCTCCCACATGAATATGGTTAAGGAGATCATCATATTTTTTCTTTATCTCAGGATTTGGTATAATCAGGTAAGAAGTTGACATACCGGCCATATTAAAGGTTTTACTTGGCGCCATGCAGGTAACCGTTAGTCCGGCTGTTTCATCTGAGAGACTTGCCATGGGGATATGCTTATATCCGGGGTAAACCAGATCACAATGTATTTCATCCGACAATATTATTATATTGTTCTTCAGACATAGATCTGCCAGCCTTAACAGTATTTCTTTTTCCCATACATTACCGGTGGGATTATGCGGATTACACAGGATGATCATTTTAACCCTGTTATCGATGCTGGAAACCAGCTGACTGAAATTCATTACGTACCTGCCTCCTTCACAGGCAAGAGGATTGGATACCATTATTCTCCCGTGATTTCTGACAGCAGAGAAGAACGGAAAATAAACGGGGGGTTGTACAATGATCTTGTCCCCGGCTTCCGTAAGCGCCATCACCAACATGTTCAGGGCAGGCACCACGCCGGGTGAAAAGCTTATCCATTCCCTTTTGGTCTGCCATCCGTGGCGACGCATGTTCCAACTCATAACAGCATCATAAAAGGAACCGGGGATGAATGTATAACACAGTACCTCATGCCGGAGCCTGTTTTTAATGGCATTGAGAATGAAGTCAGGCGTCTTAAAGTCCATGTCAGCAACCCACATGGGGATCACATCGCGCCGGCCGAATATCTTTTGCCGGTGGTCGTATTTTTCACAATTGGTTTCTTCCCTTTGAATTAATTCATCAAAATTATATTTCATTGTTCATTTTTTTAGATCCTCGCAGGATTAATACCGTATGAAAATAACCATTTTTTCAATTTCTTTTTCAGACAATTGTTTTCAACAGTTTTTAATTTACCTTTGAAAACACAGATTTATACTGCGTTGTGCAACGGTTAAAACCACGAAAAAGTCTTGGGCAACATTTTCTGACTGATAAGAATATTGCCCGGAAAATAGTATCGGCTCTTACTGCCCGGGATTGTAACAGCATTGTTGAAATCGGTCCGGGCACAGGTATTCTGACTTCAATTTTGTCTGATAATGCCAGTTTTAATACTTATTTTGTCGAAATTGACCGTGATGCGGTTCAACTCCTCAGGGATGATTATCCCGGTCTGAAAGAGCGCATTATTCATGGCAGTATTCTTGATCTTGACCTTGGCGGTATTTTCAATCCGCCGATTGCCATTATTGGAAATCTGCCCTATAACATTTCCAGCCAGATATTTTTTAAGATATTGGCTAACAGAAATATAGTCAGAGAAACTGTTTGTATGGTGCAAAGGGAAGTAGCCCGGAGGATAGCTTCATCATACGGTAACAAAGATTATGGCATCCTGAGTGTTTTGTTGCAGGCCTTTTATAATATAGAGTATCTCTTTACTGTCGGCCCCGGGGTTTTCAATCCGCCTCCCCGTGTGAACTCAGGCGTGATAAGGTTAACCCGCAACAATTCTGACAGGCTGCCATGTGACGAAGAGAAATTCTTCAGGGTGGTTAAAGTCTCTTTTAACCAGCGGCGAAAAATTCTGAAAAATTCATTACAGCATCATTTTGTCTATTTGATGCCTGATGACCCGCTTTTATCAAGACGTCCCGAACAGCTGACAGTGAATGATTTTATCAGCCTGACCAACAGGGTTGATTATATGACATAAAGAACAAGTATAAATTCGTAAATCTGTATACATCATGACTTTTGAACTGACCAGGAAATTCCTGGAAGAAATAAAGGAGCTGGTTGCTGCAAATGACGAAGCCGGGATTTTTAATAAGCTTGAAGATATTCATCCTGCTGATATTGCTGCAATTTTCAGGGAAGTATCAAAAGATGAATCACTTTATATTTACAGTTTGCTGGATGAAGAAAAGTCAGCCGATGTGCTGACCGAGATGGATGAAGATGAAAGAAAGAGCTTGCTGGAAGGACTGCCCGGACATGTCATTGCCAGCAAGATCATTGACAATATGGAATCGGATGATGCAGCCGATTTACTGGGAGAACTCTCCGAGGAAAAGCAGGCTGAAATTCTCCAGAGTCTTGATGACGTTGAGCAGGCCGGTGATATTGTTGACCTCCTCACCTACGATGAAGATACGGCCGGAGGGTTAATGGCCAAGGAGCTTATTGCGGTGAATGAAGAATGGGATATTGAGCATTGCGTCAGGGAGATCCGTAAACAGGCTGAAGAGGTCGATGAATTTTATTATGTATGGGTTGTTGATAATGATGAAATCTTTAAAGGTACGGTATCATTGAAAAAACTGCTCATCAGCCGGTCAAATACAAAAATAAAGAATATTTTGGATACTGAAATTCCTGCTGTCAGGACAGATACGTCTTCTGAAGAGGTCGCGAACATCATGAAGAAATACGACCTTGTTTCTCTGCCGGTTGTTGACACCATAGGCCGGCTTTTAGGACGGATAACCATTGATGACGTGGTTGATGTAATAAGGGAAGAAGCTGAGAAAGACTATCAGTTGATATCGGGGATTACGGAAGATGTGGAGCCTACTGACAGTGTTTTTCTGTTAACCCGGGCCCGTTTACCATGGCTTATCATAGGACTGGTAGGCGGAATTCTTGGTTCCAGAGTTATTGGCATTTATGAAGGCGAGTTAAAAATTTATCCCGAGATGGCTTTTTTCCTCCCCCTCATTGGTGCCATGGGCGGAAATGTGGGGGTTCAGTCTTCTTCTATCGTGGTACAGGGCATCGCTGCCGGCATCATTGATCTGCAGAGCATGATGAAAAAGCTCTTCAAGGATTTTAAAGTTGCCTTCCTGAACGGTTTGTTCCTTTCAGCCCTGATATTTATTTACAATATGCTCATCAGTGATTCTTTTGCCTTAACCCTTACTGTCAGTACAGCCTTGTTCTCAGTAATACTTTTTGCTTCAGTATTTGGCAGTTTTGTGCCCATGGCCCTGCATCGTTTTAAAATTGATCCTGCCCTGGCCACCGGTCCGTTTATTACAACCATCAACGATATTATCGGGCTGACCATATACCTGGGCATAGGGAGGTTAATGTACGGGGTGTTTATTTAGTGATTGGGTGACCTGCCTGCGCTGCCGCTACGGCAGGCAGGTTTGATGATTTTTTATGAATTTTTCTTTAATCTTTGATCTTAACCCAGTTCACGTGATTAACCTTAGAAACTGGTAGAGATAGCCTTTACGGGATCCAGCCGGGCAGCCATCAGAGCCGGGAATAATCCTGCCACAATGCCCACTATTGTGCTGATAACAATGCCGAGAATGATGTTTCCAAAGCTCATATAAATTTCGAATTCAAATGAATTCTTTACAATTATTGTGCCCAGAAAGACCATTATGAGCCCAATAAGTCCTCCAACAATTGACAACAGCACCGACTCGTAAAGAACTTCCATGACAATATAGCTTTTTTTGGCGCCCAGGGCTTTTTGTATCCCAATAATGTTGGTGCGTTCCTTTACTGAAACGAACATGATATTGGCGATACCGAAAGTTCCGACAATGACGGACAGGATTCCGATGAATCCGCCAGCCAGATTGATAATACCAAAGATGCTCTTGCTGGCAGCGTCAAGGATACTGCTCTGGTTTAACGAGAAATCATCTTTATCCTTTGGCTTCAGTCGTCTTATGGCCCGCATGGCACCCCTGACTTCTTCCCTGAACTGGTTAACCGGTACGTTCCTGGCTGCTCTGATCCAGATAGCCGGATTGCTTCTGTCACGGCGCAGGTCAACAAAAGTTGCCATGAACTCAACCGGCACCATAACCACTTTGTCAGCGCTTCCGCCGCCGACAAACGTATTGCCTTCTTTCTCAAATACGCCGATAACGTTGAGTTCTCTTCCGTTAAGCTTAATCTCTTTATCAACAGGATCTGTTTCTCCGAAGAGTTCCTTCATGATGTCATGCCCGATGACAGCGACATTTCTTCCCGAATGGAATTCATATGGTGAAAAGAATCTTCCTTTTATGATACTGAAATTCCTTAATTCTTCAAATTCTTCAGTTGCCCCCCATACGGGGATATTATCTGCAGATGCATTGCCGTGTTTAATCGTTGACTGGGTACTGGCAAAAAAAGCTAATGCCCGCGCATTTTCCAGCTTTTTCTTTAACAGCAGGTGTTCGCTTCGTTTCGGAACCGGCCTGTTAAGATATTCCCACCATTTGTATTCCTGGCCATCTTCGGGCATCCATGGCCATTTTTCAATGTATATGATATCATCGCCCATGGCAGAAAATGATTCACGAATGTTTTCCTCCATGGAATCCAGTGCCGTATACACCGAGATGATAGCGAATATGCCAATGGTGATGCCCATAAGCGAGAGCAAAGTCCTGAGCTTGTTTAACATAACCGTACGGTAAGCTGATTCCAGGCTCTCTTTCAGCAGGTAATACCAGCGTATGGCAGTATGGGGCATTTTTGTTCAGTTTGAGTTGAAACAAAGATAAAAAAGACTATCATTAAATGCAGAAAAAATTAATATATTGCCAGCCGTTGCATTTTTATTGATAACCATGGAATTAACAGAAAATTAAACTATTATAATTCGATCATGGAGGAAAAAACCATAAAGACCGCTTTGATTTCGGTTTACCACAAAGACCTGTTGGATGAGATTCTTCAAAAAATGGCTGAATTGAATATAACTATAATTTCAACAGGAGGCACAAAAGAGTTTATTGAGGAATCAGGATATAAAGTGACCGCCGTGGAAGAGCTGACGCATTATCCCTCAATACTTGGCGGAAGGGTAAAAACGCTTCATCCGAAGATATTCGGGGGAATCCTTGGGCGGATGAATCACTCAGGCGATCTGAAAGAACTTGAGCAATACGAAATACCACCGGTTGATCTGGTGGTTGTTGATCTTTATCCGTTTGAAGATACTGTTAAATCGGGTGCTTCTGAAGAGGATATCATCGAGAAGATCGATATCGGAGGCATAGCGCTCATCAGGGCAGCAGCAAAAAACTTTAATGATGTGGTTGTTATTCCCTCGCGGGATCATTATGGCGATCTTCTGAAGATTCTTACTGAAGGCAAAGGGAAAACCACATTGGCAGAAAGGAAGAGAATGGCACTTCATGCTTTTAACACAACATCGCATTATGATACGGGCATATTCTGTTATTTCAATAAGGATAAGGAGGTTAATGTCTTTAAGCAAAGTGTTCTGCAGTCAAAACCTCTGCGTTATGGTGAGAATCCGCATCAGCGGGGTACTTTTTACGGCGCTTTTAACGATCTTTTTCATCAGCTTCATGGCAAAGAGATTTCTTACAATAACCTGCTTGATATAGAAGCGGCAGTATATCTTATTGATGATTTCAGGGAAAAAACATTCGCTATTCTGAAACATAACAATGCTTGCGGTGTTGCATCCAGGCCGTCTCTTGCTGAAGCATGGAAGGATGCCCTGGCCGGTGATCCGGTGTCAGCTTTTGGTGGTATTCTCATCACCAATGCCGAGGTTGATGCCGATACGGCTTCTGAAATTGATGCCCTCTTTTTTGAAGTGATCATTGCGCCTGCTTTTGAGATAAAAGCCCTTGATATACTTAAAAAGAAGAAGAACCGTATTATCCTCCTCAGAAAGCCGGTTGAATTGCCTGTTGTACAGTTCCGCAGTTTGCTCAACGGCGTTATCGGACAGGACAGGGATATAAGAACAGAATCGAAGTCCGATATGAAACCGGTTACCGTTAAGGTTCCTACAGATGCGGAATATGATGACCTTGTCTTTGCCAATAAAATTGTAAAACATACAAAATCAAATACCATTGTGCTGGCAAAGAACAAGCAACTCATAGCCAGTGGAGTAGGGCAGACATCCAGGGTTGATGCGTTGAAACAGGCTCTTGTAAAGGCAAAGGAATTCGGATTCAGCGTTGCAGGAGGTGTAATGGCTTCAGATGCCTTTTTCCCTTTTACTGATTCCGTTGAAATCGCCAATGAAGCCGGAATTAAGGTTGTTGTGCAGCCCGGAGGATCTGTGAGAGATAACGATTCAATAACATTCTGTGATAATCATGATATGGCCATGGTATTTACGGGTGTCAGACATTTTAAACATTAGTATTGGTCACTAATAACATAGTTTATAAGTTTATACAAATGTTTATCAATTGATAATCCAAAATATTACCTTTACACAAAAATTAATAAAAGTATATGGGGTTGTTTTCTTTTCTTACCAGGGAACTTGCAATTGATCTTGGCACGGCCAATACCATAATTATTGAGAATGACAAAATTGTGGTAGATGAACCTTCAATTGTTGCCATTGATCAGGCAACAAAGAAGCTGGTTGCTATTGGCAATGAGGCAAGACAGATGCACGGGAAAACACATGAAAACATAAAAACCATACGACCCCTCAGGGATGGTGTAATTGCCGATTTTAATGCGGCTGAACAAATGATCAGGGAAATGATCAAAATGTCAAACACCCATAACCGTTACTTTGCTTCATCGCTGAAAATGGTGGTATGCATTCCTTCCGGCAGTACGGAGGTTGAAATAAGAGCTGTAAGGGATTCGTCAGAACATGCCGGAGGGCGTGATGTTTATATGATATATGAGCCCATGGCAGCTGCCATAGGTATAGGACTGGATGTCATTGCCCCCGAAGGGAATATGGTTGTTGATATTGGTGGCGGGACCACTGAAATTGCGGTTATTGCCCTGGGTGGCATCGTTTGCAATGAGTCTATACGTATTGCCGGCGATGGCTTTACATCCGACATACAGGCCTATATGCGTCATCAGCACAACATTAAAGTCGGAGAGAAAACCGCCGAGGATATTAAGATTTTCGTTGGTGCCGCATTGCCTGATATCGATAATCCTCCGCAGGATTACCTGGTAAGAGGTCCTAATATGATGACGGCATTGCCTATTGAAGTGCCCGTTTCATACCAGGAAATTGCACACTGCCTTGATAAATCGCTTACCAAAGTAGAATCAGCCATCCTTTCCGTGCTTGAACAAACACCACCTGAGTTATATGCTGATATTGTGCAGAAAGGTATATATCTGGCCGGTGGCGGCGGACTGTTGAGGGGATTGGCAAAAAGGCTTGCTGATAAGATCAGTATACAGTTTAACGTGGCCGAAGATCCTCTGCACGCTGTTGCCAGGGGAACAGGTATTGCACTGAAAAATCTGGAAAAGTATTCAAAATTACTGATAAGATAACCAGTGGTTACAGGGTCTGTTACTCATGAGAAACCTGTTACAGTTTATACTCAAATATCATGTTCTGATTCTCTTCATCCTTTTTGAGATTTTCTCAATCACATTGCTTGTTACTACCGGGAGCTATCATGAAGCTAAGTTCTATCAGGCAGGTCAGCGGATCAGTAATTCCTTTTCCTATAAACTTGAAAATATCCGTGATTACCTGTCTCTTTATAAAGAGAATAAAAGACTGGCAGCAGAGAATAACAGGTTGTACAATCTGCTGAAATCATCTTATAAGATTGCCTATGTAGATTCAGCTTTCAGGGGGGATACCATCAGCTCCAGGTATTACAAATATATCAGCGCCAGGGTTTTGAATAATTCTGTTAACCGGAAATTTAATTATATAACGCTCGATAAAGGCAGAAACCATGGTATTGAGCCTGAAATGGGCATAATCTGTGATGAAGGTATTGTGGGTATGGTTAAATCGGTTTCTGATAATTTCTGTGTGGCTCTTTCCCTGTTGAATCCGAAATTTGGTGTAAGCGCCAAAATCGGCAGCTCCGGCTTTTACGGCCCGCTCAGCTGGAAAGAAACTTCAACAGATAAGGCATTGCTGGAAGATATACCCCAACACGTTTCTATCATCATTGGTGATACTATCCTTACCAGTGGATTTGGCAGTATCTTTCCTGAAGATTGCATCATCGGGGTCATTTCAGATTATAAACTCAAAGGTGGCAATTATTACGAGATAACAGTGAAGCTATCGACTGAATTCCAACGCCTTAATCATGTGCAGGTGATAAAAAATGAATTCAGACAGGAAATAATAACCCTTGAACAAACAGCTGAGGATGAATAAGGGACCTGTTATAATCATATTGCAGTTTATTGTTCTGCTTTTCTTGCAGTTGCTGTTGTTTAACAATATTCAGTTTTCGGGATTTATAAATCCCTATGTTTATGTTTTGTTCTTTTTATTGCTGCCTTTCACATTTTCCAGGGCTCTGTTGCTTTTTCTGGGGCTGGCTGGGGGTCTTGTTATGGATCTTTTCATGGGAACTCCCGGTGTGCATGCTGCAGCCACTGTCCTTGTGGCTTATATACGGCCGGCTGTCCTGGAACTTATTGCTCCCCACGACGGATATGAAGCCAATACTCTTCCCAGAATATCCTATATGGGACTGGAGTGGTTTATCAAATACACTGTCATTATTGTTTTTGCACATCATCTTACTTTGTTTTATCTCGAAGTATTCAGTTTTTCACATTTCTTTCATACTTTGCTGAAAGTGATCTTAAGTTCAGTTTTTTCAATTGCTTTTATTATATTAAGCCAGTTTTTAGTTTTTCGCAAATAGCGTATGGATCAATTCGCAGGCCGGAGAAACATAATTGTTATCATGATTCTGGTGGTGGCTTTTTTTCTGATAGTCAGGCTATTCTATGTCCAGGTCATCGACAGCACTTATAAACTGTCCGCTGAAAACAATTCCAGGCGGATTGAAACGATCTATGCCGCACGGGGGCTGATATACGATCGTAACGGGGAACTTCTTGTCTACAATCAGCCGGCCTATGATCTGATGATTGCACCGTTTGAGCTTAAATCCTTTGACAGCACTGCTTTATGTGAGTTGCTGAACATTGACCTGATGCGGCTGAGAAGTGGCATTGCCCGTGTGAAAATACCCAGGTACAGGCGCGAGCCGTTTATTAAACAGCTGTCGCCTGAAACCTATGCCAGGCTGCAGGAGAAACTGTATAAGTTTCCCGGGTTTTATGTCCGGTCAAGGACCCTGAGGAAGTACACCAGGGAGATGGCCTCACATCTTTTGGGATATGTCGGGGAGGTGGATGAGAAAACCATTGAAAGTAATCCGTATTATATTATGGGGGATTATATTGGTATTAGCGGGATTGAAGGTTATTATGAAAAATTCCTGAGGGGGGAAAAGGGACAGGAAGTATTGCTGGTGGATGTCCATGGAAGGGTTAAAGGCCCTTATCAGGGCGGGCGTTTTGACAAAGATGCCAGGGTGGGCATGAGTTTTTACTGCACCATTGACTCAAAATTGCAGGCCTATTGTGAGAAGCTGATGAAAAATTACAAGGGGAGCATTGTGGCTATCGAACCCTCAACCGGAGAGATCCTTTCGCTGGTTTCATCACCTTCTTATGATCCTTCATTGCTTGTCGGAAGACAACGTTCAGTGAACTATGCCAGGCTTGAGCAGGATTCGCTTGAGCCATTGTTTAACAGGGCCCTGATGGCCAACTATCCACCGGGGTCTACTTTTAAACCTGTCCATGCTCTCATTGCACTGGAGGAGAAACTTATCAATACCGGAACCACTTTTTCATGTAACCGCGGATTTTATGCCCGTGGTGTCAGCGTCGGTTGTCATGAACATGAATCGCCGCTCAGTTTACTGGCCGGCATTCAGAATTCCTGTAATGCATATTTCTGCAATGTCTTCCGCAGGATAATTGAAGACCCTAAATTTCAGTCAACCACCGAAGCTTACAACAACTGGAGAAGTTATGTGCTTTCATTCGGATTTGGCAATAAGCTGAACAGCGATTTTACCAATGAGCTGAAAGGTTTTGTCGCTCCTGCTTCTTATTATGACCGTTATTACGGAGAAAACGGATGGAATGCATTAACTGTTATCTCCCTGGCTATCGGACAGGGTGAATTGCTTTTCACACCGCTTCAGATGTCTAATCTGACCGCTTGTTTAGCCAATCGCGGTTATTATTTTATTCCACATGTTGTAAAGAAAATTGAAGGTGTTGAAACAATTGACAAGAGATTCACATCGCGCCATGTTGTGAATATTGATACGGCCAATTTTAATATTGTGGCGGAAGGAATGTACCTGGCCGTAAACGGGGGTAAGGGCAGTACGGCCGGCATAGCCAGATTAAACAATATTGCAGTTTGCGGGAAAACAGGAACCGCTGAAAACCCTCATGGCGAAGACCATTCTGTGTTTATCGCTTTTGCTCCCAGGGAGAATCCCGAAATTGCCATATCGGTATACGTTGAACACGGCAAATGGGGAGCATCTTATGCCGCACCTATCGCCAGCCTTGTCATTGAAAAATATCTTACTGATACAGTTGCCCCTAACCGAAGATGGATTGAAAACCGCATGTTGAACGGAAATCTATTGCATGCCAAATGATACGGACAATTAACATATTTGAAGAAATCGACTGGATAACAGTCGGCATTTATTTTTTCCTGGTCATTTTTGGCTGGATCAATATTTTTGCCTCGAATTATAACGAGCAATTCCATAGCATTTTTGACCTTCGGCAGAACTATGGCGATCAATTGCTGTGGATCCTCATATCATTTCTTGCCGTGGCTACCCTCTTTGTGTTTGATCACCGGTTTTTTTACTTCTTTGCTTATATCATTTATGCGATTGCCATCCTGTTGCTGATTTCAGTCGTTATCTTCGGTTTTGAAGTCCATGGTGCAAAATCGTGGCTCAGCATTGCCGGATTCAGGCTGCAACCTTCAGAGTTTGTTAAAATTGCCGTGGCATTGACGATTGCTCGTTATCTGAGCGGATATAACATAAAATTGATGACATGGCGGTCACTTGCCATTGTTGCAGGGTTAACAGGACTTCCTGTTATTCTTATCAGCCTGCAGCCTGACTTTGGTACAGCCATGGTTTTCAGCTGTTTCATCCTGGTATTGTACCGCGAAGGATTGCCGGGTTGGATACTCGGAATAACCATGTTCACGGCCGTGATTTTCCTGATGACGCTTTTACTGCCTGAAATAACAGTCCTCATAATCCTGCTGGCCTCAGGGATCGTGTTTGCGGGAATCACCAGTCAACAGATCAATCACTCTTTTTATAGTGCTTTGATCGTGGCAGGTGTTTTTGGACTCCTTAAAGCCATCTCACTCTTGTTGCCTGCAAAACCCGATAATTATCTTCTCCTGTTGATTGCATCGGGTATTTCTGCTGTTATTCTGGTTGTTTTAATTTTGCGTAAAAAGATCACGAATGCCTTGTTTATCCTTTTTCTTGTTTTTGTCTTTATAGGATTTACTTTTTCTGTTGATTATGTTTTTGACAAAGTGCTGAAGCCGCATCAGCAAACACGCGTGAATATTTTGCTCGGTAAAGAGACTGATATCAGGGGCGTGGGTTATAATCTCAATCAGTCCCTGATAGCCATTGGCGCCGGCGGATTTTCAGGCAAAGGCTTTCTTCATGGCACGCAAACCAAACTTGATTATGTGCCTGAACAAAGCACTGATTTCATCTTTTGCACGGTTGGAGAAGAATGGGGATTTATCGGCACCTTCATTGTGGTCTTATTGTTCTCCATCATGCTTATAAGGCTTTTGTTCCTGGCCGAACGGCAACGTTCGGTCTTTGCCCGGTTATATGGTTATGGTGTTGTTTCAATTCTTTTCTTTCATTTTGCTATTAACATAGCGATGACCATCGGGCTCTTTCCCGTAATAGGGATACCTTTGCCTTTTTTCAGCTACGGCGGATCTTCTATGCTGGCCTTTTCCCTCCTCCTTTTTATATTTATCAGACTTGATGCTGTAAGGAAGATTTATCTGAAATGAGGTGTTTTCAGCCCTTTCATTCAAATCTGCAGCCAGCCGTCGTTGGTCTGCCGAAGTCTGCAGGTCAGATCTGCCAGATGGCAGCCAATCCCGAGATCCGGAAAACGGGAGATGCTTGAATACCCTGCCTCCCTTAGTGATTATTCAGGGTTCAGGGCTTGCCCAGGGGTTTCATAACCGAGGGTTGGTATTGTAAAAAAAAGTTGGCTAATTTTGTAAGGGAAAACAGGAAATAAATCCGGCAACTTCTTGAAACATTCATATCACATCATAAGGCTTTTTATTGTTTTTACACTGCTTGCAATTTTTCTTGCCGGCAGTTCGTGCATGGCACCATATAAAGGAAAAAGAAAGTATAAGACAGTTCCCTGCCCGGGTATAAAAAGGCACCGGGCACCTCATACATATTATTGAGGTTCGGAGATCAGCGTGGCAGTGAATAAGCTTTTGCCGCAGTGCCGCCAAGCAACATGTCTTGTTCGGAGTATGAAAATTGCAGGATATAGTCTTTTATTAATCCGATAACATCATCGTATGTCCCGGCCACAGTGCATACCGGCCAGTCTGATCCGATCATACACCTGTTTGTGCCGAAGGCGTTTAAAACTGTATCAAGATAAGGTATGAAATCCTTTGCCGTCCGGTTATGCCAATCAGCTTCGGTGACCATGCCCGATATTTTACAATATACGTTTTGAAAGCCGGCCAGTTTTTCAATGTTCTTTTTCCATGGATTGATCTCTTTATCCTTAATGCGTGGTTTTGCCATGTGATCAAGCACAAAAGTCTGCTCAGGGAAGTTACTGACCAGTTGGATGGTTTGAGGGAGATGCCCCGGAAATATGAGAATGTCATAGGCAAGATTATAAGATGCCAGCTTTTCAATCCCATGCATAAATTCTTTCCTCAGCATATAATTATCATCGGCTTCATCCTGCAGCACATGGCGCAATCCTGCAAGCTTATTCCGGAATGGTAACGATTCCAGCTGATCTTCAATATGGCCCGAGCACAGGTCAATCCAACCCACAACGCCCTTAATAAAACTGTATTCTCCGGCCAGTTGCAGGAGCCATATTGTTTCCTGCAGCGTTTGCCTGGCCTGCACGGCAATACATCCGTCAAATTCCTGCCGTATAAGCAGGGGTTCAAGATCACCGGGCAGAAAGGCTCTTCTCAACGTCATCATAGCATCATCAATCCATCCGTATTCATCGGCATTATATTGCCAGAAGTGCTGATGCGCATCTATTTTCAAAGACATTTCTTTTTTTTTTGATGAGGTCAATTTAACAAAATTATTTCAATCAACCGACACCCTGGCAGGGTGGGGGGACCCTGCCAGGGTGTCGGGTTGTCCTGCGGACTTTCAGTTTTGCCTTTAGGTCATTATTTCCCTTACTTTTTATATTTTTGGTGTTAAATTCAATTATCATGAAAGCAGCCGTATTGGAAGAATACAGAAAAATCGTCTGGAAAGAGGTACCTGAGCCGAAAATTGCAGGCAATGAAGTGTTAATTAAGGTCAAATATGCCTGCATCTGCGGCAGTGACCAGCATATTTTTCTCGGGGAATTTCATCCGCGGACACAGGTGCCGCTGATACCTGGACATGAATTTGCAGGGGAGATCGTTGAAACGGGCCCGGAAGTGCGCAACTATAAAAAAGGTGACAGGGTGGCTGTAGATCCTATCATCTGGTGCGGCAAATGTCCGGCCTGCCAGCGACATCATTACCCGGCCTGTACAACACTTAAACTGATTGGCGTTGACCTTGACGGTGGTTTTGCTGAATATGTCAAAGCTCCGGAACATATGTTGTACAGGATTACGCCGGGTATTACCGATGAACAGGCTGCCCTGGTTGAGGTTTTATCCATTGGTTTTCATGCCTGCAACAGGGCTAAGGTGGAAAACGATGACTCTGTTGTGATCTGGGGAGCCGGTAAGGTCGGGCAAAGCATACTTCAGGCGGTTCGTACGAAAACAAAATCCACACTTATTATGGTGGATGTTCTTGATGCGCGCCTGAAAAGGGCAAAAAACACCTTTCCTGATATTCATATCATCAATGTGGCCCGGGAAGATCCTGTTGAAAGAATCAAGGAAATAACCGGAGGCAGGGGTGTTGATGTTGCCTTTGAAGCTGTCGGACATTATCAGGACCTTAACGGTAAAGTAAATCCCATACGGGGCTGCATTCAAAGTATCAGAGGAGCAGGCAAGGTTTGTGTACTGGGACTGTCAGATGAAATAACACCAGTGTTGTTTAAAGAATTGATCTGGCGGGAAGCTACCATTATCGCATCGCGCGTAAGCCACGGAGAATTTGCAGAAACCATTAAGAACCTTCAGGAAGGTAGGATAAAACCTGAAGCCCTTGTGACTGATGTCCTTACAGCCGACAAAACACAGGAAGCCTTTGAAATGCTTGAAGCAGAACCGGATAAGCATTTAAAGATACTGCTTAAACTTTAGAAGAAGGGACGAGGAGGAAGACGGTATTCGGTATTCGGTAAACGGTAATCGGTGGTTTTGGGTTTTCCAAGACACCCTGGCAGGGTGGGGAGACCCTGCCAGGGTGTCTTGGGTGTCTACATTTTGAAAATGCGCTGCATCACCTGCCATTTTTCATCGGCGGTGGCATCGGCTGAGGTGTTCTGGAATTTTGAGACATAGGCTTCCCATTCCGATTGACGCGGCTTTTTTGCCAGTTCGGCCATGGCCTTGTCATGGTTGAAATCAGGTACGGTTTCCATGATCATAAACAAGCGGTTTTCATACAGATAGATCTCCATATCAAGAATGCCAACCTCGCGCATGCCTTGTGTAATCTCAGGCCATACAGCATCCGGGGCATGAGCCTTTGTATAGTCTTCTATAAGTTGTTTATCATCTTTCAACGTCAGGGTTTTGCAATACCTTTTATAAGCGGGGGCGGGGGATGTTTTCATGTTTATTTGGTGATTTTATTATTTGATGATTTGGAGATTTAGTGATTTGGTGACCTGCCTGCGCTGCCGCTACGGCAGGCAGGCCTTCAAATTTTCGAACCTTCACGCGTATTTCACCCGGTGTCCCCTTAAGGCATAGAACAGAATATACACAAAGAAGGGAATAGGGGCAAAGAAACCGACTGACATGTTATAGACATCAGCAATCCATCCCATGACGGGAGGAAAGACAGCGCCGCCCACGATTGACATCACCAGGAAAGAAGAAGCCTTTTTGGTTTTCGGGCCCAGATCTTTGATTCCCATGGCAAAAATGGTGGGGAACATAATAGACATAAAGAAGAAAACGCCATACAGGGCGATGAGAGAAGTCCAGCCCAGTCCTGCACACACCACAGGCAACAACAGGCAACAGATGAGAGCATAAAGAGCGAGCATCCGGTTAGGTTTAATGAAATTCATTAAGTAGCTGCCCGACATACGGCCAATCATGAACAGGGCAAAACCAATCGATAAAAAGTAGGGCCCGTAACCTACATCAAAATGCGGGTTTTGACTGGCATCGGTTACGAAATTGATCAGATAGCTAAAAATCCCTGTTTGGGCGGCAACATATGAAAACTGTGCAATAACACCCAGTACGAAATGCTGTTGACGGATCAGGGGTTTTTTATGAAACGTTTCCAGGTTGCGGTTCCCTTTGGCTGCATCATAACTGTTTTCTTCCTCTTCTATCTCTGGCAGGGGTGTGCGGATGAACAATACGGCAACCGACAATACTACCAGTCCTATGACAGTATAAGGCAGGATGAGTGAGCTGAGCTTTTCCCCCGGCGCAGCACCCTGGTTCCCATATATAAACAGGCCGATAAGAGGTCCAAGTACCCAGGCCAGGCCGTTGAAGGACTGGGAAAAGTTTATGCGTCGTTCGGCTGACTCTTTTGGACCCAGCTTTGTGGTGTATGGATTGGCAGCAGTTTCAAGGGTGGCCAGTCCGCATCCCAATAAAAACAGGAAGATCAGAAACAACCAGAACGACTCAAAAGAAGTTGTGCTGGCAATAAGCAGTGCTCCGGCTCCAAAAAGGGAAAGGCCGAAAACAATACCTTTCCTGTAACCGAATTTGCGCATGAAATATCCTGCCGGCAATGCCATGATGAAATAGGCCATATATATGGCAAATTGTATCATGCCTGACTGCGATTTTGACAGGTGCAGGATTTCCTGAAAATGTTTGTTCAGCGTATCTACCATGCCATGAGCAATCCCCCACAGGAAAAACAGGGATGTGATCAGAATAAAAGGCAGCAGATATTCTTTGGTGGTTAATTTATGTTTTGCCATGTAAAAAAGTATGGTTGTTAAATAATGGATATTGACAGTTTCGGTTTATGCTTTGTTAATCATATCCCAAGATAAGGATAATCTTTGTTTATCAGTTTTTTTTCTTTCATTTCCCTGTAAAAGGAGGCCGGCACTTCTGTGGTTACCAGGCGGGCATTGCTTTTTATGCGCGCCGGATCAGAGGTGTTCAGTGATATTGCTGTCACACCGGGCGGTGTCATGGCAAAATGAACACAGGCGACGGCAGGTTCAATACCGTGTTTGCGGCAAATGGTCATAAAGTCTTCCCTCCATTTAAATATCCTTTTGTTCTCTGTTGTATCAGGTTGAATGGCTTTATAGTTAAAAAACCTTCCGCCGGTAAGGAATCCCGCGTTAAAAACCGCCGAGTTTATAATGGCGACATCCTGTTTATGCAGGATTTCCATACATGATAACAATTCATGGGGGTGGCTGAAGATTGTCATGCTGTTGGCAAACATTACCCAGTCGAGATCCACATCCCGGGAGATACGCTCAACAACCCGCCATTCTTTAGCTCCGACGCCTATTGCCCTGACTTTTCCTTCCTTTTTCAGGTCGGATAAAGCTCTGTAGGCTTCCAGCACTGCCTTGTATCTTTTTTCTTTTTCTGTCTTTTCATTCACAGCATTGATATATTCATCCGGATCATGCACCGAAACCAGAGCGGGTTTATATTTCCCTCCCAGCAGGTTATTGCCTTGTTTCCAACATTCCATGATGCCATCATAGCTGATAAGCTGCCTGGCATCGTGGTGAATATTCATCCATACCCCTTTTTCAAAAGTGGGTTCAGGTGTTTTCAGCTCAGTTCTGATCCAGCCCAGTTTGTTGCTGATGATGACATGTTCAGGATCTGTCCCCAGCCTGTGCAATGCCCTGCCCAGCATTTCAAGTGCCAGCCCTGCCCCGTATTTTCCGGCGCTGTCAAAAACAACCGGTGCGGCAACGTGCTTAAAACATTCACTGACAATAGAAAATTTTGTATGATCATCGAGGGCAGCATAAAGATTGCCCAGGGCGCTGGTGCCGAAGATGACTGGAGGTATGTGAAGGCCGGTTCGGCCAAATCTGTTTTTGGTTTGCAGCATGTATAAAAAATGAAATGGATTTCTTTTTTATCAGCATAATTGAGATAAAAATAATATTTGTTGTTGAAACTGCAAGTTTTTAAATTTGATTCACTAACTGAATTCATATGAAACCTGGATATATTCATTTGATGATTACTTTAATCATATTATTGTGCCTGATGAGCCAATGCAGATTTTCTTCCGATAATGCCTTACCAGACTGTGCTAACACCGGGATTAAGGTCAGCACTGTTCATTGTCTGTCAGATTCAACCCAGACTTATGTTGTTGCCCGGCCTGAGACCTTTAATAAAGACAGGTTTTATCCGGTGGTGTTCGTTTTTGATCCACACGGGGATGGGAATCTGGCTGTCAGCACTTTCAGGGCAGGAGCATCTGAATTGGGCTATATCATAGCCGGTTCACATGTTATCCGTAACGGATATGACAGTATTGAATAGGCTTTACAGTCAATTTTTCACGATGTCAAAAGCCGATATCCGGTTGATAAAAAACGGCTGTATGCGGCAGGGTTTTCAGGTGGGGGCAGGGTTACCCAAATATACAGCCAAATGAATGCAGAAATCTCATCAATGGCTGTACTGTATTACAAAAAAGCTGTTAAACTTGGATATAAGGATCTCAGAAGAGCAGCCCGCGAGCTTCCGTGTGAGGTATATGCCGGATATAATTGATCAGGTCAGTCTCCGGATTTTTTGTAATGCACAAAGTTAATGCACAAGGGGATATTGTTGCAGGTGCTAAAGAATTTTCCGTTATATGATAAATGCTTTGTTAAAACTAAAGGCATTTTTATAGATTTGTTGAAATCATCATTTAATCATTTTAATAGGTTAATTCTTAAAAATTTTTTTATGAAACGAATAGTGTTATTATTGATTCCGGGTATTTTGCTGTTGAATGCCTGCAAAAAGCAAAACAAAGCAGAAAGTGAAAATCCGTTTATCGCCGGGTGGGACACACCTTTTGGCGTTCCTCCCTTTGACAGGATTGAAAACGAACATTACCTGCCTGCCTTTGAAGAAGGTATCAGACAACATGAAGCGGAAATCGATGCCATTCTCAGTAATACAGAAGATGCTACTTTTGATAATACCATTCTGCCTTTTGACAAATCAGGTGATCTGTTGAGCAAGGTAGCCAATGTTTTCTTTAATCTCACCGAAGCCAACACCAGCGATGAGATGCAGTCGCTGGCCCGTGAAATAGCGCCTATGATCTCAGCTCACCGGGATAATATTACGATGAATGACGCATTATTTAACAGGATCAGTCAGGTCTACGAAAAACGCAATGCGTCGGGCCTTGATAAATCACAGATTCGTGTTGTGGAGAAGATGCACGAATCATTTGTCAGGAATGGAGCCAATCTGAGCGGAGAGGATAAAGAAAAGCTTCGCAGGCTCAATGAAGAGCTGACAAGGTTATCACTGAAATTCGGACAGAACCTGCTGGCCGAAACCAACGAAAGCTATAAGCTGGTTATTGATAATGAAGAAGACCTGGCCGGATTACCGGAAAATGTGATAACAGGAGCGAAAGAAGCCGCCCTTGCCGACAGCCTGGAAGGGAAATGGTTATTTACCTTGCATAAGCCCAGCTGGATTCCTTTTTTGCAGTATTCTGAAAAACGTGATCTTCGGGAAAAGATATACCGCGGCTATTGCATGCGGGGTAATAACGATAACGCATATGATAACAAAGAGATCATTCGCAAAATTGTTGCCTTAAGGGCTGTTAAAGCAGAGCTTCTCGGTTTTGAAAACCATGCCGCCTATAAAATTGACATTAACATGGCTAAAACGCCTGAGACTGTTTATGATTTTTTATACAGACTTTGGGATCCGGCGCTGAAAAGGGCGAAGCAGGAAGTAAAGGATATGCAGGCCATGATTGATGCTGAAGGCGGTAAATTCAGACTTACTCCGGCTGACTGGTGGTATTATGCTGAAAAAGTACGCAAGCAGAAGTATGACCTTGATGAATCACAGCTCAAACCCTATTTTAAGCTTGAGCATGTGCGTGAAGGTATGTTTTGGGTTGCCAGCCAGCTTTACGGGATAACATTTACCAGGCTTGAAAACGTACCCGTATATCATCCCGGGGTTGAAGTCTATGAAGTTAAGGAAGCCGACGGAACACATACCGGCCTGTTATACCTCGACTATTTTCCGCGCGAAAGTAAAAGCGGTGGTGCCTGGTGCACTACTTTCCGCGATGCCAAATACAGGGATGGGGAAAAAATAGCTCCTGTTGTTTCTATCGTCTGCAATGCCACAAAACCTGCCGGCGACATCCCTTCATTGTTGTCGTGGGATGATGTAACCACCCTCTTTCATGAATTTGGCCATGCGCTGCATGCTTTGTTCACCGACGGACAGTATGATCAGACAGCGGGCAGGGTTCCGCGTGACTTCGTTGAGCTTCCTTCACAGATCATGGAAAACTGGGCGTCAGAACCGGCTGTTTTAAAGCATTATGCCAGGCATTACCAGACCGGTGAAACCATTCCGGACGAACTGATAGAAAAAATACAGAAGAGCGGGCAGTTCAACCAGGGCTTTGAGACGGTTGAATACCTGGCGGCTTCTCTCCTTGATCTTGACTATCATATGCTGGAGCCGGGAGACAGCATCACCGATGTGCTGGTTTTTGAAAAACAGGCCATGGATCGCATCGGGCTTATCGATGAGATCATCCCGCGCTACCGTTCCACCTATTTTGCCCATGCCTTTGAGGGCGGCTACGATGCCGGTTATTATGTGTATATCTGGGCAGGTGTGCTTGATACTGATGCCTTTGATGCCTTTAAGCAATCGGGTGATATTTTCAACAAAGAACTGGCTGCACGGTTCAGGAAATACTGTCTGGCCGGCGGAGGTGACGATGAAGGCATGGTGCAGTACCGGCTTTTCAGGGGTCAGGATCCGTCGGTCGAACCGTTGCTGATCAAGAGGGGACTGAAGTAGGGTTTGAAGGTTGGTTGAGGGTTTATAGCTTACAAGACAGATTGATATTACTTTTTCAATCTCTCTTCTCTGCTCTCTTTCACTGACATCAAATATCCGGCCACCAGCAGTGTAATTGCGGCACTTATAGCAAAAGTAACCTCAGCTCCGAAATACAACCATATAAACCCTGCCAGAGAGCTGGCAATCAATGTGCAGATACTCTGTAAAGCTGTGTAGGTGCCTATTGCCGTTGCCGTGTTGGCTTTGTCGGAAATATTGGTTATCCATGCTTTGGAGATTCCTTCAGTGGCCGCAGCATATATACCATAAAGGAAAAAGAGGGCAATATAACCGGCAATGGAGGAATTAAGGGCAAAACCCGTATAGACCATTGCAAAAACAACCAGGCCGGCAATCAGAACCCGTTTCAGTCCAAGTTTATCGGCCATCATGCCCATGGGGTAAGAGGCCAGGGCATAGATGAGGTTATAGAATATATAAACGCCGATAACCATCCGGTCGTCGATACCTGATTCTTTTATCTTCAGGAGAAGAAAGACATCGGAACTGTTAACCAGTGTGAAGACGAGCAGGGCGGCACAAAGTTTCCTGTAGGTGACCGGACTTGTTTTCCAGTATTTCAGGAAAGCGAAAAAAGAAGTCCGTTTATTCTTTGTTTCCCGTTTTGCGGATTTTTCTTTCAGCAGAAAGGTAAAACCAATAGCCAGAATACCGGGTATGAATGCTGCCAGGAACAATGCACGATACTGCTGCGGCCGGAGCCAGAGAAAAACCAGTGCCAGGGCAGGCCCAAAAACTGCTCCGAGGGTATCCATACCACGGTGAAATCCGAAAATACGGCCTTTGTTTTTGGGTGATGCTTCGGCTGATAACATGGCATCGCGTGCGCCTGTGCGGATCCCTTTTCCAAGCCGGTCAACAGTGCGTGCAAAAAATATCCACAGGGGAAAGATAAAGGCAGCCATCATGGGTTTTGAGACAGCACTCAGCAGATATCCAAGTCTAACAAAAGGCAGCCGTTTACCTGTAGTGTCGGAGAGTTTTCCGAAATAACCCTTGCTTAGTCCTGCAGTAGCTTCCGCCATTCCTTCGAGTACACCGATCAGCAGTACTGAAAAGCCGATGCTTTTTAAAAAAATTGGCATCACCGGGTACAGCATCTCACTGGCGATATCGGTAAACAGACTAACGAAGGAAAGAACAACAACGGTACGGGTTATATATACGGGTAATTTCATTAATCATGAAGTTTTAGTCATGGAATGAAAGTAGGGAAAATAGTGAAAAATGAACAGTGAAAAACGAAAAATTAGCAGGTTGTGTAAACGTTGATCAGTAGAATCAGCCTTCATCTCTGAATCAGATTTTTTTCATGTCTACCCATTTATTCATTCCCGAGGAGGATTCAACGACTTTTTCCAGGAACAGCATTCCGCGTATGCCTTCCTCTATACCCGGAAAATCATAAAGCGGATTAGGACTTTTACCTTCTCTGTAGGCCTTGACAGCCAGGGCAAAATTGCGGTAGATATTGGCAAAGGCCTCTAAATAGCCTTCGGGATGACCTGCCGGCACACGTGTATGAATCATGGCAGCGTCTGACAGCTGGCCCACACCGGTTCTTATCATTTCTTTTGGCCTGTCGGGCCATTTCAGAATAAGCGTGTTGGGGTCCATCTGATGCCATTCGAGTCCTCCTTTCTCGCCGTAGACCTGTATTTTTAATGCATTTTCTTCACCGGCGCAAATCTGGCTTGCCGTGAGCACACCTCTTGCGCCGTTATCAAAGCGCAGTAACACGCTCCCGTCATCGTCGAGGCTGCGGCCCGGGACAAAAGCTGTGAGATCTGCACATACCTGTGTAATGGTAAGACCGGTTATGTATTCAGCAAGGTTGGCTGCATGTGTTCCTACATCGCCCATTGTGCATGTAATACCTGCCGACTTCGGATCAGTTCTCCAGGCCGCCTGTTTGTTGCCGGTTTTTTCAACAGGTGTAGACAGCCAGCCCTGGGCATATTCAACAAGGACTTTCCGTATATTTCCCAGCTGACCGGTGCTGATGATATGTCTTGCATGTTTTACCATCGGGTAACCCGTGTATGTGTGGGTAAGGGCAAATATCAGTCCGGTATCTCTGACAATCTGTTTAAGGGCAAGAGCTTCCTGCAGTGAAAAAGTCATGGGTTTATCACAGACCACATGGAAGCCGCTTTCAAGGGCCATCCTTGCCGGTCCGAAATGCAGATTATTTGGCGTGACAATACTGAGAAAATCCATCCGCAGGTCTTCAGAAAGTTTCTTTTCTTTGCAGATCATATCGGCGTAATTTTCATAAATCCTGTCATCGGGCAGATGATAATCACGACCGGAAAGTTTCGATATTTCAGGGTTATGGCTGAATGCGCCGCAAACCAGGGTTATATGGTTATCAAGCAGGGCTGCCATATGGTGAACTTTGCCAATGAATGAACCTTTTCCACCGCCGACCAGACCCATTTTAAGTTTTTTCATGGTATTGCACTTTATTCTGCAAAATAAAAGATTTTTGAATACGATAACAGGTATTGGCTTTTGTTTATACCATTATTTTATTGATAATGTCAGTTAAAAATCGTAACTTTTATGGTCTGTTTGCTTAATGTTCAATCTTAAAATGCTTTCATTATGAAACCAAGGACATTTATACTCTGTACAGCAATACTGGCTGCAATTTTTTTAACCGGATGCAGCACAAAGACGACTATCGGACTGCTCATGGATAATTATGAGACTGAGCGCTGGCAGCGGGATAAGGATATGTTCATAGCCCGCATTAATGAGCTTGGAGGAACCGTTGTTACTGATGTTGCCAACGGAGATGCATCTTTACAATACAAACAGGCAGAAAAAATGCTCGAGGACGGGATTGATGCCCTGGTTATTGTTGCCGTTGATCAGAATGAAGCGGCCAAGATTGTTGCTCTGGCTCATAAATATAAAGTAAAGGTATTGTCATATGACCGGTTGATCAGGAATTGCAACCTTGATCTTTATATTTCATTTGACAATGTTGAAGTGGGTGCTTTACAGGCAGAATATCTTACCAAGGTTTGTCCGCAGGGAAATTATGTGCTCATCGGAGGGGCTGTAACGGACAACAATTCCTTCTTATTGAAGATAGGGCAGATGAATGTGCTGCAACCCCTTGTTGAACGCGGTGATATCCGTATTGTTTTTGACCAGTTTGCCAACCGGTGGGCAGAGGAAGAAGGTTACAGGCTGATGACGGAATGTCTTGCAAAAAAACAGAAAATTGATGCTGTGATTGCCGGCAATGACAATCTAGCCACTGGTGTATTACGTGCATTGCAGGAAAAAGGTGTTTACGAAAACATCTATATTGCCGGACAGGATGCAGACCTGATAGCCTGTCAGCGTATTGTAGGCGGAACACAAACCATGACCGTTTATAAACCCATTGAAGCCATTGCCACCAAATCAGCTGATTTTGCCATGCAAATGGCTGCAGGAGAAGAATTTAAAAACCTTAACCTGTCAGTTAACAATGGCAAACGCATGGTCCCCGCGGTTTTGCTGCCTGCCATGGTGGTGAACAGAGAAACCATCAGGCTTACGGTGGTAGCTGAAGGGTATCTGAAGGAGAATAAGATTTATGATTAGGGGCTGGTGTGTCTGCAGGATGATTATTGGAATACAGACTAATATTTTGCCACCAAGGGCATCCTCCGGCCCAGGCCGAAGGCTTTGTTTGAAATGCGAAGGGCGGGCGGAGTCTGATAACGTTTATACTCACTTGAGGTGACCATGTTGATTATCTTTTGAACAAGTGATTTATCTATGCCCAAAGCAGCAATTTCTTCCTGTGATCTTCTGAGTTCTATATAGTGGAATAACACCTTATCAAGAATTTCGTATTCAGGCAGGGAATCACTGTCCTTTTGGCCGGGGCGAAGTTCTGCAGATGGCGGTTTGGTTATGGTGTTAGGCGGAATGATAATTCCTTCACTGTTGATATATCCGGCCAGTTTGTAGACATCTGTTTTATATACATCCCCAAGTACAGCAAGACCTCCGATCATATCACCGTAAAGGGTGCCATAGCCGACAGAAGCTTCACTTTTGTTGGAGGTGTTCAGCAGTATATGGCCGAATTTATTGGACAGGGCCATCAGCAGGTTACCACGGATACGCGACTGGATATTTTCTTCAGTAACGTCCTCCTGCAAATTCATGAACAAGGGTTTGAGAGCATGCTGATAGCGGGCGAAAATATCCTGTATCGGTATGATATCATATTGTACGTTAAGTTTTTCAGCAAGGTCTACGGCGTCTTGTACCGAATGATCAGAAGAATATTGAGAAGGCATCAGCAGCACCCGCAGGTTCTCTGACCCCAGGGCCCTGCAGGCCAGAACAAGTGTCACTGCCGAGTCGATTCCGCCTGAAAGGCCCAGTATGGCCTTTGTCAGATGCATCTTCCTGAAGTAATCACGGATTCCGGTTATCAGGGCATCGTGAATTAAAGCTATTGTATCTTCCGTTTTGACCGGTGACTGATCGGCTGTGTTTTCTGTAATATTCTGTGTCTCATAAATTCTGAAATCCTCTTTAAAGAGCGCCATTCTGTCAATTACAGCCCCTTTGGCGTTTATCACAAGGGACCCTCCGTCGAAGATCAACTCAGCATTGGCGCCGGTCTGGTTGACATAAAAAACAGGCACATGGCAGGTGAGGGCATTCATGGCAATGATGTCCTCTCTTACTTTGATATGGGTATATGAAAAGGGTGACGCCGAGATATTAATGATGAAATCAGGTTTTAAACGGCATAGTTCATCAACCGGATTGACAGTATAAAGCTTTCCCTTTCCTGAAACATCTGAAGTGTGGTGATACCACAGATCTTCGCAGATGGTAACGGCAACTTTTTGACCATTCAGGTCGCAAAGGCTGAAATGACGGTTGCGCTCAAAATAACGGTATTCATCAAAAATATCATATGTTGGCAGCAGGGTCTTGCATACAATGCCGCGGATCTCTTTATCCTGCAATATAAATGCTGCATTGCATATTTTCTTTCCAATGGGATCATGATTGTGAGCAGGACTGCCTACGATGGCGATTATGCCCTCACATTCCTTTGCTATAGTGCGAATCGATTGCTGGCAGCGGTCGATAAAATAATCATAATCTAAAAGATCCATGGGAGGGTAACCGCAGACAGAGAGCTCGGAGAATACCACCACGTCAGCATTTTCCCTTTTGGCCCTGGCAATGGCCCCGGTTATCTTTTTTGTGTTATCGTCAAATGCGCCGATGGTATAATTTAACTGGGCAAGAGCAATCCGCATATCACTCGGTTAAAACATAATCCCAAGTCTGAGGTTGAAAAAATTCATGGCTGCTTTGTATTCTTCATTGTCAAGCAGGTCAATGAAACCGTTGTTAAAGAATATACCAACGTTTAATGCGGTTGTTCCGCCAAGGGAATATTCAATGCCGCCTCCGATAAAATAAGAAAGATTAAAAATTCCAATTTCTTCAATGACATTGTCTTTGTCAAGAAGTCCGCCCTGTGACTTGGCCCTGGCTTTAATATTGACCTGTGGCGTAAGTCCCAGCTGTCCGTAATAGCTGATATATCCTATCTGGTTTGTCTTCATTTTAAGAGAAAGCGGAATAGAAATGTATTGCAGGTTGTATTCAACCGTTGTGCCGGGCTGAAGTGCTGCCGCTGTGGCATCTTTGACCTTAATGATAACGGCACTGTCATATAAAAGATTGCCGCCGAGGTATGCAAGGTTGATACCTGTGGCAAAAATGTAATTCTTCTGAAAGTTGGTTTCGATGATGAGGCCACCGTTAAACCCCAGTTTGGCGCCATCTTTGTCAATGGGCTTTGAATCAGGTGAAAACCATGATATAACCGGGTCTAAATTGATGCCAAAACGAAAATTCTGACCGGCAAGATTGAACGAAACGAACAGTGCAGCAATGAGGCATATCTTCTTCATGATATCCAAGTGTTTATGTTAGTAATTGTGATTAATTTCATCAACAATGGACCAAAGATCCATGGTGATTTAAAATAAATATACGAAATTCAACGCTATTATACGAAAAAAACTGATATTGATCTCAATTTTGAAACTGACAAATGTTATGAGAGGAAATGCAATATATTGGTTTTGTACCATTATGATGGTCATCATTATGGTCTCCTGCCGTAAACATGCTGTTGACAAAATGGTCCCGCCTGACAAGGTTCATCTGTCAGTTGAACGATTCGAACACGACTTGTTTTCAGGCGATCCTTCCCGGACAGACAGTCTGGTTAATTTCTTGTATAACCGTTACGGCGGCTTTTTCGAGTTGTATACACAAAGGATAATTTCAATCGGTGATACAGGTCACCCACGCTTTTATGAAACATTCAAAGCGTTTATCACACATTATGATAATTATATCCTTTATAAAAGGGTCATGCAGGTTTTTCCGGACCTCGAAGAAATTGACAGGAAGCTTACCGTTGCATTCAGGCGTTTTTTGTATTATTTCCCCGGTCAGCAGGTGCCCCGTATCATAACCTTTCTTTCAGGTTTTAACTATTCTGTGGTTTCTGACTCGGGGCTTATCGGTATTGGCCTTGACAAATATCTGGGCACTGATGAAGAAATATACAGCCAGGCAGGACTGTATAATTATCTGAGAATTAACATGCACAAAGGCAAGATTCCTTCTGACTGCATGAGATTATGGGCTGAAACCGAATTTCCTTATAATGATTCCGTGAATAACCTGTTAACGAATATGGTGTATCAGGGAAAAATAATGTACCTGGTAAAATCGGTGTTCCCTGATGAACCGGATTCTCTCTTATGGGGTTTCACAGGTCCCCAGATGGCGTTTTGCAAGGCTAATGAAAAGCAAATGTGGACATATCTGGTAGAATATAAACTGCTTTTTAAGACAGATCGTTTTACGATTGACAAGTTCACGCGGGAAGGACCCTTTACAACAGAGTTTTCAAGAGAGTCACCCGCCCGGGCAAGTGTATGGATCGGATACAAGATTGTTGAAAAGTATATGAAAAAGCATAAAGAGGTTTCAATGGAAGCATTGATGAAGGAAGACGATTATCATAATATACTGACGCTATCAGGTTACAATCCATGATAAAAACAAAAAGGGAAGGTGGTAAACCTTCCCTTTGGTATTGTATTAAAAATAATTATTTTCGGAATATCTCGTCTGAAACAGTGAGCCTTTTTCTGCCCTTGGCTCTTCTTCGGGCCAATATCTTTCTTCCGTTAGCAGAAGACATTCTTTCCCTGAAACCATGTTTGTTGCGTCTTTTTCTGTTCGACGGCTGGTATGTCCTTTTCATTTTATGATAATGATTTTAATAATCCTTTATTTAAACCGGATTGCAAAGGTAATTTTTTTTTTGTTTCAGGCAAATGTTTTTCGCGGGATAATTTTGTTAGAGCCAAGAACCAAGAAGCAAGAAGCAATATCAAAGACAAAAGATCAAAAAACAAAGAATAAAGAATAAAGAACAAAGATAAAAGATTACCCTTCAACATTATATGAACTGGTTACATAAAGGCTACAGTTGTAAGGTTATGGGTTTAGGGGGTATTGAACTACGGGTTTTGAGAGGGTGAGTTTTTGTCATCTTTCCGTGCCCTTACCATATGTCGTTTGCCGGGAGGTCCGGGATGTACTTCCACCCGGAAACCGGTTTCTTTTAAGAACCGTTTGATTTTACCTTTTGCGCAGTAGGTAACAAGAAGGCCTCCAGGGTACAGGGGGTTATACAGAGTTTCGAAAATTTCTTTCGTCCACATTTCAGGTTGTTTTTCAGGGGCAAAAGCGTCAAAGAATATAAGATCATACCGGAAGTTTGGTTTATAGGATGTCATATCATTTTTTATCTTATAAAGTGTGAAATGTGGTGTGATCTTAGTCATATGTTCCCATTCAGCATTATGAAGAGAGGTGAAGATATCGTTGGCTGAATCTTCTGTTGACATAAAACCGGGGTAATTCAGGGAGGTAACAATGTGGTTTTCCAGGGTGACATTATCTATGGTATAATATACAAGGTTCCGGTTATGCCGCCGGGCATACAGGCAGGCCAGCAAGGCATTCAGCCCGGTGCCAAAGCCGATCTCAAAAACAGCAACAGTATCCTTTTGCAACTGTTGCAGGCCGTTCTGTATGAAAACATGTTGTGATTCTGTTACGGCGCCGAAAACCGAATGAAAATGTTCATTGAGTTCAGGAACATAAAGTGTTGATGAGCCATCACCTGTTATAATAACTTTATTCATGAAAATAAACCCTTTTAACGCGGCCTGATATACCGGTGAGGATTTCGTATGGTATTGTCTCCAGCTGTTCAGCAAGCCTTGATACCGGGTAACTGTCACCGAAAATAATGACTTCATCACCTTCACTGGCTTTTATACCGGTGATATCAACCATGGTCATATCCATGCATATATTCCCGATGATGGGGGCAGGTTTCCCTTTCACGATAAAGCAGCCATTTCTGTTGCCCAGTTTACGGTTAATGCCATCAGCGTATCCAACAGGAATAATGGCAATGCTTGTTTTCTCAGTCACTTTAGCTTTCCGGCTATAGCCAATGCTTTCGCCAGGTTCAATGACCTTAATTTGCGAGATCTGGCTTTTAAGTGAACTGACATTTCTAAGCTTGTTCTGGACGCAGGCGCTTATGCCATAGAGTCCGATACCCAGCCGCACCATGTCAAAACAGGCATCAGGGAATCTTTCTATGCCGCCTGAATTCAGAATGTGCCTTATAACAGGATACCCCAGTTCGGAGGAAAGTTGATCAGCTATCTTTCTGAAAAGTGTGATTTGTTTACGGGTAAAGACGTCATGTTCTTCTTCATCTGAAGCAGCCAGGTGTGAAAAAACGGTCTTTACTTTCAGGTGATGGAAATCATGAAGGTGTTGAAGCAATTCAGGTATTTCATTTTCCCGGAATCCAAGCCGGTGCATTCCGGTATCCACTTTAATGTGGACGGGATAATCTATTTCCTGATTCCTTACAATGCATTGGTTGAAAAGATCCAGGATACGGAGGTTGTATATTTCAGGTTCGAGCTGATGTTTAAGCATGGTCTCAAAGCTTCCTGGCTCCGGGCTCATGACCATAATCGGGAGTGTAATGCCGGACTGGCGTAAACTGACACCTTCATCGGCAAAAGCAACACCCAGGTAATCTGCTTTCTGAAATTGAAGAAGTGAAGCAATTTCATGGGTGCCGCTGCCATAAGAAAGGGCTTTTACCATAACCATGATCTTTGTGCCTGAGGGAAGGGCTGACCGGTAATAATTAAGGTTATGCACCATGGCATCGAGGTTGATCTCAAGCCTGGTGGTATGTACTTTCTGTTCAAGCAGGGCTGATATTTTTTCAAATTCAAAAGGCCTTGATCCTTTCAGTAAAATGACTTCATCCTGAAAAATCAGCTCATGCCGGCGCTCAATGAATTCATCTGTTGTCTTGAAGAAAGAACCGGGAATGGTGAAGCAATGACTGTTTTCCCTGATGTCAGGGCCAATACCAATGAAACGGCTTATTTTCTTTTCCTGCACCAATGCGGCAACTTTCGCGTACAGATCGCGGGTTTTTTCACCAGACTGCATGATATCAGATAAAACGAGTGTCTTTTTCTGATGCATCACCGACCGGTTCAGAACATCAAGAGCAATCGACAAAGAGTTTATGTCAGCGTTATAGCTGTCGTTTATAAGTATACAGTTGTTGATCCCTCTTTTTTGCTCAAGCCGCATGGCCACAGGTGCAAGATTCGCCATCTTTTTCTGTATAAAGGGCTGGTCGAGGTTAAGACATAACATCGCCGACCATACATGAACGGCATTTTCAACTGAAGCATCATCAGTAAATGGTATAACGGTTTCAAGTGTTTTGTTTTGATAAACTGCCTGAATGGCTGTCCGGTTATTGTATTTTTTAACGTTGGTTAACCTAAGATCTGCATGTTCACGGGCTGACCAGGAAAAGATTCTGGGGGCTTTCCTGTTGAAATGGTTTTGAACAGCCTGCCAGACAAGGTGATGATCCCTGCAGCATATCAGCATATTGCAGCCGGCAAACAGTTTAAGTTTTTCTTCGATCTTTTGTCCGGTGTCTTTAAAACCTTCACTGTGGGCTTCTCCGATATTGGTGAATATGCCGAGACCGGGTTGAATTACAGGCTGCAGGTGTTCCATTTCACCAGGTTTTGAAATGCCTGCTTCAAAGAGGCCCATTTCACTGTTTTCATCAAGCAATAATACCGACAATGGCACGCCAACCTGTGAATTATAGCTTTTCGGGCTTCTTGTAATATGCCATTTTCCCTGCAGACATTGATAAAGCCATTCTTTTATGATGGTTTTACCATTACTCCCGGTGATCCCAATGACTTCAACGGAAAACTTGCTGCGATGCCAGGCGGCAAACTCCTGTAAGGCTTTCAATGTATCGTTAACTGAGATAAAGGTGGCCTCAGGGCAGGTCTCTGATATGGCCCGGGCATCATCAACCATAAAAGTGCGAAAACCTTTCTTATACAATGCCGGTATATATTCATATCCGTTATGCCGGTCGCCTTTCAGTGCAATGAACAAAGCGCCGTCAGGTGAATGCTGCAGGCGGCTGTCAGTTAATACAGTCCGTACAACACCGTCGTCTTTTCCTGAAATTTTTCCGGAGACAGCATTTGCAATTTCTTTAACTGTGTAGGGAACCATAATGTGTTGAGTCTGTACAAATATAATATAGAATTATGGAAGAAGGAAGATCAAAGATGGAAGAAGGAAGATCGAAGATTGAAGAAGGAAGATCGAAGATGGAAGAAGGAAGATCGAAGATGGAAGAAGGAAGATC
>JAFGTR010000050.1 GCA_016934055.1 Bacteroidales bacterium
ACAACCACAACAACCACAACAACCACAACAACCACAACAACCACAACAACCACAACAACCACAACAACCATAACAACCATAACAACTACAACAACCATAACAACCATAACAACTACAACAACTACAACTATCCTCCCTTGGAATGGTACATGTACATCCTTGTAGTCCTTGCCGGCATGGTGGCAGGATTCATCAATACCCTGGCAGGCAGCGGATCATTGATAACTCTGCCCTTGCTGATGTTTATCGGGTTGCCGGCCAATGTGGCCAACGGCACCAACCGCATTTCCATTTTGCTGCAAAGCCTGGTGGGATCAGCAGGGTTTAAGAAATACAGGCAGCTTGATATAAAAACGGGTATGTGGCTGGCGGTTCCTACAGTCCTTGGTTCAATTGCAGGGGCCCTCTTTGCTCTTGAACTTGATGACCTCATGATGAAAAGGGCTATCGGCGTTTTACTTGTGGTCATGTTTTTTCTTGTCCTTTTTAAACCCGAAGTTTGGCTTAAAGGCAAGCATACCGTTAATACCGGAAGAATAAACGGATTTACGGTTATAATCTTTTTTATTGTTGGTTTGTATGGCGGATTTGTCCAGGCCGGCGTGGGATTTTTTCTTCTCGGGGGCCTTGTAATGGGGGTCGGTTTCGATCTGATCAAAGCAAACGCTTTAAAGAATCTGCTGGTATTTTTATATACACCTTTTGCACTTGTTGTTTTTATTATCCATCATCAGGTTGATTATAAAGCCGGGTTGATACTGGCTACAGGCAGCATGTTGGGGGCATGGATAGCCACTAAAATTGCGGTGGAACGGGGAACGGTATTTGTACGGTATGTGTTACTGATAGCTATACTGGCTTCAGCGGTTAAGCTGATTTTTTTCTGAGTGCGCTTATTCAAGCTTGAAATGATAGGTGATGGTACCCGTTTGGGTTTGAAATGGCTGGGCATCTGACTGTATGGCAAACTTCGACTGCAGGGCGGCTTTTCTGGCAGCAGCCAGTAATTCAGCATCCATTGTAGTCGATCCTTTTTTCCCGGGATCCGCACTGATCACTTTGCCTTCACGATTCACCGTTACTTCAACAACGACTTTACCTTCTTTCTGAACCCTGAATTCGGGTTTAGGCAGCGACAGGATCCTGCGGTTTGCCAATCCGCCTCCTACCTGAATACCGAGTCCGGTACCGGAACCCTGACTGTAATTGTCAGAATCGGGTGATCCTTCCGGACTGCCCTGGTTGCCTGCTCCCTTGTATAATCCCTCCGAAGTGCCGTCTTCCTGTGTTGATTTTCCTTTTGTGGAATACAATGCTTTTGTGTTGACCTTTGGTTTTTCTTCAACCGGTTTTTTGGTAACAGCAGGCTTTGTTTCTGCAGGCTTTTCAACCGGTTTCCTGACTTCTTTTTTTGTTTCTTCCTTTTTCTTAACCACAGGCGCCTCTTCGAAATCCTGTGTCATAATACCCTCATCGTCAAATATTTCAGTTGATGTCTGTGGTGCGCTTGCTTGTTGACCTTCCTGTACTTCATTCATCTCTGGTTCAAGATTGCCTCCGGCCATGGCTGTAGTACCAAAATTTATAAGCATTCCGCCTTCTGATGATGTATAACTTTTCATGGTGATATAAGACATTATCAGGATAAGGATGATGATGTTGTGCACTATGAATGTGCCCAAAAGGCCGATTTTTCTTTCGGATGTCATGGACTATTCCGGATTGGTTGCCAGGATCAGTTTGAAATTGTTCTTCCTGGCGATGTTCATAACTTTTACGATGTGCTCAATAGCAACAGAGCGATCGGTGTGCAACGATATGATGGGGTCTTCACGAAACCTGAGTTTTTTTTGCAGAACCGGCTCGAGCTGGTCAAATTCAACCTGCGTCTTTTCAACATAATATTTCAGGTCGCCTGTGATGGAAACAGTTGTGAGGGGTTTGGCCTCCACCTGGCTGTTGCTTTGAGGTAAGAGCAGTTTTAATGCATTGGGGGCAACCAGCGTTGATGTTAAGACAAAAAATATCAACAACAGAAACACGATATCTGTCATTCCGGCAACGCTATATCCTTTTTCTATTCTGTTTCTTGATTGGATTGCCATGATTCATGAAGTTTAAGCGTTATTTTTTAACAGGTTCATGAAGCAGGTCCATGAATTCCATTGTGTTGGCTTCAAGTTTGTTAACAAGTTCTTCTACCCTTGCAACCAAATAGTTGTATGCAAAATAGGAAGGAACGCCAACAAAAAGTCCGCCCAGGGTGGTGATAAGTGCGATGTATATGCCGTTGGCAAGCAATCCGACATCGAGACTGCTGCCTGCGGCTGACATATCATAAAATGTCTTCACCATGCCCATCACTGTTCCGAGAAAACCAAGCATAGGGGCTCCACCGGCACAGGATGCCAGAATAGGCAGGCCTTTTTCAAGTTTATAGATTTCTACCTGTCCGATATTGTCTATGGCAGCTTTAATATCCTGCAAAGGACGGCCTACACGGCTGATCCCCTTTTCAATCATACGGGCCAGCGGATTGTCTATTGACTGGCACAAGGCCATGGCAGGTTCAACTTTCCCGTCATGTATATAATCACGGATGCGGTTCATGAAATTAACATCCATCTTAGAAGCTTTGCGGATAGCCATGAATCTTTCAAAGAAAATATAGACGGCCACCAGCGACAAGAGGGCAATGGGAATCATCAACCATCCTCCTTTCAGGGCAAGTTCAAAATATGATATGGTCTTTTCGGTAACCTCAGTGCCCGTTGCAGCATCCACAGCCGCGCCTGTTAAGTCAGTCTGTAATAACAATGATAATAGCATAAATTCACAATATTAGTTTGCCTAAAATTATTAAAACGGTAATAATATTAAATTATTTTTAGTATTGAATTATTAACTATTATGTCGTGTCGTGTTAACTATATTATAGCCATAGTCATACTGAATTTATTTCAGCATCTCATAAGATTCTGATCCCTGTTATACCGGAAGAAATGACCAAACCCTGTTGTGCGATTAGTATAACAACTGGCTGTCCTGACCAATATTCTCTTCTGAATCAATTCCTGTATCCTTTTCTTCTTTTTTTCCGGCGATGTTTCTCCAGTATCGTTGCCACAATTCTTTTACCGTGTTGAATTCCTCTTTGTAAAAGAAGCCCAGTCCCTGTGTATAAGGGGAGTTTTCCTTCAGAAGATCATTGTTAATATGATTGTAGGTTTTTAGCCTGAAACGTCCGCTTTTCCCCAGCTTATAGTCTATATCGAATTCTCCGACTATGTTGTTGCTGGCTGATACATCAGCGTTTGTTGTGGCAACATCAACACTTCCGTTTATGCTCAGCCTGTCGTTAAACAACTGGGTTGACAACATAACCTCAACTTCTTCTCCCCTTACCCTGTCGGGGCGATAGTTGACGCCGATATCAAAATCATTGCTGATCTGCGAAAGCCAGTGACTCAGTTGATTCGACAGCAATTCACTCGCATTAACGCCTGCAACATTGGAATAGTTTGAGGCTGATTCCGTCCCTGTTGAACTCTGACCTGGCACAAAGCTGTTCATAACAACCAGTGAGATAAATTGCCTGTTGAGTTCATCTGATGAATTGATAGCGTTTTTTACTCTCATTTTGATGTCCTCTTCCGACTGTGGCAGATCAATATCATAACGGATTGATGGCTTCATGAGTTTACCTGTCATTGCAATCATGCAGTCTACATTGGTTTTGCCCTGAAAAGCCGGATTTACTTCAGGATCGAAATCACCGCCAAGTGATCCCAGGGATGTCCTGGCACGGTATTTTGCTGTGAGGTCAATTGAAGCGTCGACAGGGTCACCGGTCCATCTGATCCATCCACCCGGATCAATAACAAACTTTTTGTTAATGATATTACCCAGTGTGAAAAGGTAATCTCCCTTGTCAATGGTAAAATCGCCGAACATGATGAAATTGCCCGAAGTGCTGATTTTCATATTCAGATTACCCGTACCGCTTGCTCTTAGAATATCGCCAACCTTGGGATCAAAAATAATCTGGACTTCGGCATCAGGGGTTACTTCAAGATCAAAATTCATGCGAATACCCGAGAGATCGACTCTGTATTCGTTAATTCCGGATTCGTCATCAGCGATTGTATCTTCATGGAACAAGGTGATGAAATTGTATTCTGTTAATTCGCCCTCTTCACTCAGGGGAATATTAAAAACAGTATTCTTTTCAGTTTTTGCCGAGATTTTCAAATCCACATTTGATGGTGACCCGGATATGTTGACAAGTCCTGTAGCAAAAGCTGTACCGTAAAATAATTTATTATCAGTGCTTTTGGTGTTCAGAAACAACAAATCCTCAGCCTGTATGGCAATGTCAAATTGCAGATCTCTGAAATAACTGTTGCGAAGGCTTCCGTTGATAAAGGCCTTGTTCCCATAACCGTCAAAGACTCTCATGTCTCTGAAATAGATGTTATTATTTATAATTTTAATCCTTTCAGAAAAGTTGTATCGCGATTGAAGATATTTAATGGTAAATGCTGCTTTTTGAAGATTGATTTCTCCGTTAACGACAGGTTTATCGATTGTACCGTCAATGGAGACTTCACCTGAGGCCATTCCCCGTAAGTTCTCAACAAGTTTTGCCAGGAAGGGATTGAAAGGATCCAGCCGGAGTTTATCAAGTTTAACGTTAAAATCAAGTCCATTGTTCAGCAAATAATAATTACCATCAATCAGGACGGTTTTAAGTTTATGGCGTAGTGCGTATGCCTGTATCTCAAGTGCTTTTTTAGCGTTGTCCCAGGTTGAAATGATGTTGGCTGTCCCCAGTTTTTCTTTATTGATGATCAGACTGTCGATGTTAAGGTTACTGATAATCATCGGGTTTTTCAGTAAACTTGAAAAAGATGCTTCGCCGTTAAGGATGCCTTCTATCTGGAGTCCTTTGGCATTTGTGACATTATTAAGGTTTCCGAGATTAAAATTAATGAATGACAAATCAATTTTGTCCTCAGGCTTTGATGATAAACGACCGTTCAATGTAAAAAGCTCTTCATGATGATTTATTGAAAAATCATTCACAATCAGATTATTGCTGTCGATGAGTATCTCACACTGGTTAATCATCCAGATTGTATCATAAGTAACTACTGTAGTAGGCAACAGATTGACGGCAATGCGCGGGTGTGAATATCCCGATGGTTTTGAGAATAAAAGATTTGCGTTAATACTGCCGCGATATACAGGCTCTTCCCAGTTGTTCCAGCGTGCCAGCAGATTAACAGAATCATTATAAGCATTAGAAATTACGGTGAAGTTATCAAGCATAATCTGGTCATTGAACACCAGGCTTAGTCCGCCTGATTCAAACTCAAGCCTGCCTGTATTGCCAATGATATCGATATAATAATCATTCCAGACCAGATCTTTTATTCTTACCCGCGGTGATTGGCAATGAAGTCCGAATTTCAGTTTTTCTGAATCAAATTCAGCATTCAGAGTTGTTGTTTCATCAATGTAATATTCGGGCAAAAAGAAATCGAAAATGGGTTTTGTGTTTTTAAAAAGAACAGACAGCCGGAAACTGTTTTTATATGAATATGTATTGATACGGTTGCTGTCAATCAGAGCAGGCAAATAGTCATGCATGATCTTTTTAAGAAAAAGGCCGGCTTTGGTCAGATCATAAATGCCGGAAAGTTCAGCATCGACGAAATCGGAACGCAGGCGAAGGTAATTATTTTCTGGCTGAATGTCTGATTGAACGTAAAAATCATAAACCTGGAGCTGTTTGTCTCTTTTTTCAAACAATGAGTTTAAAAGCCGTATTTCCCCGTTCAGATTGGAAAAGTTATTGCCATTGGCATTGGCTATGATATAAAATGACACGTTGAATTCCGGATCTGATCTGTCGATATTGAGCGCATAAAGGTTTGCCTGTGTGACGTTGGCGGAAAAGTCATATGAGGCCAGTTTATCTGAAAAATCCACTTTGCCGTGGAAGTCGAGGTTTATGTTGGGATCATTGATGAACAATGAGCCGTCAAATGTTTTGTTTAATAGGTTACCTGAGAGTTTTATGTTTTTATACTGATATCCTTTCATGTCAAAGGATAAAACTTCGCCTTTTATTTTAGCACTCAGATCATTTCCGGAAGAAAACCCCGTAACAGAGACGGAAGTGTTTATATGGCCGATCGTTTCACGGATATCCAGAAAAGAGCCCAGGTCAAAATCATGTGTAATTATTTGTCCGCTGAAACTAAAATAATTGGCCGTGTCCGGTTTAAAAAGAAGATCGGATGATAAAACGCCCAGTTTTGTTGTGAAGGATCCGAAAGTCACGAAGTCATCAATAAAGCCTGTAAATTTGCCTTTGTATGATATGCTTCCCAGTTTGTTCAGCCGTTCAGGCAATAACACCTTTTTGTTGCCTGGTAAATGAAGCGAGGCAATGTCTTCACCGGAAGTCCGGAATTCCTTGAAGTCGGCAAAAATAAAGGCTTCCCTGGTATCAGGCAGACCGTTGATGCTGAAATCTCCCCTGATAACAGACGCATTGCCGAAATTTATCCTGACATCCTTTATTTTTAGATTTTCTATTGTACCCTTTGATTGGCCTGAAAACAGGATAACCTGACTGGTATTGTATAAACCAGGTGCAAAAAATCCAAGATCCCCGAGGTTGAGGTATGCATTTTTCAGGCTGGTGACAAGGTTAACATTTTCAAAGACCCCACCATCTTTAAAATCCTGCCAGCTGTCAAATAACAATTGAACGCCATCTCCTTTTAACGTTGAGAAGGGTGTTTTGGCCGAAAGATTCAGAAATTTCAAATATTGCTTGCTCAGCCTGAAATCGAGGTTGAGGTCATTCAGCTGAAATCCGCTTGCTTCAATGCATGAAAGCGATTTTACACTGAATGTGGTTGAGTCTTTGCCGGGATGAAAATGATGAAGTGTGGCGTTCAGATTATATAATCTGATATCAGTAAAATTAATACCATGATCGGTTTCTTTATAAGGGTATAGCCGAAGTCTGAAACGGCTTTTCTTTAGTCTGATGTTGTTAAGCGCAGTTGTCCAGCCTTGTTTTGAAGGACCATCACCTCCTTTTAAATGTTCAATTATAAACTGAATGTTGATAAGGTTTGTTGAATCAACGGTAAGCCTGAGGTATGCCTCATTGAGGTTGACAGCGTTGACTTTAATGACTTTTTTCATCGGATTGATACTGCGGACTCCAAGGGTCAGGCTTCTGGCAAATAAAAGCGTATCATGATGCAGATCTTCAAGGTATATGTTTTTCAGCCTCAGACGATATGGAAAAGCGAGATCAACTTCTCCAACAATGAAATCGGTTTTCAGGTTTTTGGAAACGATTGTCATAATATAATCTGTCAGCCTGTTTTGAATTCCTTTGTGCTGCAGTAAAATATATCCTGTTGCCGGAAAGGCAAAAAAAATGAAGAGCAAAACCACAAATATTTTTAGTAACTTTTTGATAACTTTGCCGGTTTTATCAGAAGTTTAACGTTAAAAAGGCAAATTTAGTTCTTTCATACAAATAATAGAATAACAAAATGAGTGCCACGATTCTTGGTATAGAATCTTCATGTGATGATACAGCAGCTGCCGTGATTGAGGATGGCTATGTCCTTTCAGGCTCGGTTGCAAATCAGCATGTGCACATGAAATATGGGGGAGTTGTGCCGGAACTGGCATCACGGGCTCATCAGCAAAATATTATACCTGTCGTTGAAACTGCCCTTGCTGATGCGGGAAAAGAATTGAAAGACATCAGTGCTGTTGCATTTACACGGGGACCCGGGCTGATAGGGGCTTTGCTGGTTGGATCTTCATTTGCAAAGGGCTTATCTCTGGCATTAAACATTCCCATTATTGATGTAAACCACTTGCATGCCCATATACTGGCGTTGTTCATTTGTCGCAGGGGCGAAAAAAGGCCTTTGCCGAAATTCCCTTTTCTTTGTTTGCTTGTTTCTGGCGGTCATACACAACTTGTTATAATGAAAAGCCACCTCGAATTGGAAATTATCGGTCAGACCATTGACGATGCTGCAGGTGAAGCATTTGATAAATGCGCCAAGGTTATGAATCTTCCTTATCCGGGCGGGCCATTGATAGATAAAATGGCCGGTGAAGGCAATCCTTATGCGTTTTCATTTGGGAAGCCAGTGGTGAAAGGACTCGATTTCAGTTTCAGCGGATTAAAAACATCATTCCTGTATTTGCTCAGGGATCGGCAGTTGCTTGATGCAGCTTTTCTGGAGAATAATCTGAATGATCTCTGTGCTTCACTTCAGCATTCTATCGTGGATATTCTTCTTTCAAAATTAACACATGCATCAGCAAATACAGGGATTAAAGAAATTGCCCTGGCCGGGGGTGTGTCTGCAAATTCGGGTCTTCGTGACGCATTATTGAAACTGGGAAGAAAACACAACTGGAACGTGTATTTTCCTGAAATACAATATTCTACTGATAATGCTGCCATGATTGCCATAACGGGATATTACAAATTCCTGAAAAAGCAATTTGCCCCACTCACAATAACACCTGTGGCCCGTTTCGATCAGCTGTGAATAAAAATATAACCTGTTGTTGGGAAAGTTTTAATAACTTCCACCCTGTTGTTAACTAATTATTTAAAATAAATTTGTTATTATTGTTCTTAATTTTTGAAATGTCAGTAACCTAATACTTATACTGGCGTATTAGTTATTACCAGGCTTTAATAACAGGATAGTGCTATTGTATGGATAATCTGTTGATAGAGAGTACTAAAAAAACACCTGAAGTATCTTTCAACAAAGATGGAAGGTTGCGTATTAGCGGAAGATCCATACCGGAAGATGCCACTAAATTTTATGATGACCTTTTTGAGTGGGTTTATTATTATTGTCAGGAACCCGCTGAATCAACCGTTGTTGATATTGCTCTTGAATACTTTAACAGTGGATCGTCCAAAGCCCTTCTCCATATCCTCAGAGCCCTGGTTGATATTTCCAAACACGGCCATAAAATTACAGTTAACTGGTATTATGAGGAAGGTGACGATGATATAATGGAAAGAGGTGAGTATTATGAATCTATCCTGGAAGTTACCTTTAACTTCATTGAGACAGACTGATTTATTTTGTGATTTGATGACCTGCCTGAGCTGCCGCTACGGCAAGCAGGTTTGGTGATTTGGTAATTTGGTGATTTGATGATTTGGTGATTTGGTGATTTGCTGATTTGAAGTTCACGGTTTACCATTCACAGTTTGCAGCTCATCAGCCAATCAGCCAATCCAATCCTTGAAATCCCAGTCATCAGCAATCTCACCGTATGTTGCCCTGAAGAATTCATGCTGAATCCTGCGTGTTACAGGCCCTGGTTTTCCATCTTTTACAAACATGTTTTCCAGCTGAATGACAGGCATCACCTCACTGCCGGTGCCCGAAATGAAGAACTCATCGTATTGATTTGCTTCATCAGCACGGACAGGGTCTTCCTTTACAACAATCCCGATCCTTTTGCAGATACGCAGAACAGCTTTTTTTGTGATACCCGGAAGCACATGATTCGAATCAGGATGAGTATAAATTATGTCTTTTTTTACTGCAAAAATATTAGAGTGTGTTGATTCGGTGATATAGCCGTCACGGATAAAAAAGCATTCCCCTGCACCCTGCTTAACAGCCTCCTCGTACATCAATACGTTGGGTAACAGCATAATTGACTTGATATCACAACGATGCCATCGGATATCTTCACGAAGGATTACTTTGATACCATACTTAATTTCTTGAATAAAAGGAGCCAGAAGGTAAGTGTTTATATATACAGTAGGTTTAACGGTTTCATCAGGGAAACGGTGCATGCGTTGGTAAACACCCCTGGTGAACTGGAGGTATACACCGGCATATTCATTTCCCATTTTGTTCAGCCTGATTAATTCGTTACATAATTCCTCAAGCTTGTTAATACCGGTGAATCTGATCTTTGCTCCTGCAAGGCTTTGTTTTAAGCGTATGAGGTGATCACAGAAGCCAAAGGCTTTCCCTTTATAATATTTTATAACCTCATATACACCATCGGCAAAACAAAAACCTCTGTCATCGGGTGATATGAAAGCTTTTGCTTTGGGCATAAATTGCCCGTTCAAATACACAAGGGTATTCATATCGTATTTATCTGTTTATGGCTGTTTCCTTTATATGCCGGATGCAATATTATACATTTTAATGAGAATTCTGATGGATATCTCATTCATATGCCATTTACCTTATTATCTTGCTTTTTTATTTTATCAATATAGCTTAAATTTGTACTAATCCCCTGAAAATAATGCAATGAAATTTATATCCGGTTTAATATTAATGCTGACTGTCATGCAAAACAATTATGCTGATATACCTTTTGGCCGTGATACCATTTCCACCGGACAGGGTGATATGGTCATAACCTTTATCGGCCATGCGAGTCTTATGTTTCAATTTAACGGTCTCGTTATCCATGTCGATCCGGTTTCTCAGGAAGCTGATTATAGTTTGTTCCCGAAGGCTGATATTATCATTATTACACATGAACACTTTGATCATTTTGATCATGAAGCTTTACAGAAAATCATGAAAGAAGATACCAAGGTCTATTTAACCCGGAAATGCATTGAAGGTTCTGGAGATCTCGGAAATGCCGTGGTGATGAAGAATGGTGACACCCAGGAGACATCAGGCATTACGATTGAAGCTGTTCCGGCTTATAACATTGTGCATATGCGTTCACCGGGCAAACCCTTTCACCCGAAGGGAGAGGGAAACGGCTATATTTTAACCCTGGGCAATAAACGTGTTTATATTGCCGGTGATACCGAGAACACACCCGAAATGAAAGCGCTGAAAGATATCGATATTGCTTTTCTGCCTATGAATACGCCTTATACAATGACCCCCGAAATGGTTGCTGATGCAGTAAAGGCTTTCAAACCGGCTGTTTTGTATCCTTACCATTATGGCAACACCAGAACAGATAAGCTTCTGGAATTATTGGAAAAGTCAAATGATACAGAAGTCCGTATCCGTGATTTGCAATAATGTTAATCAGCTGGTTTTAAATGATACCAGCATTGTTAATAACATTTAATATCGCAATAAGCAACATTTAATGGTGTCATTTCAAGGAAATTGTTTAATTTTATTTCCGATAAAAATATATAACTTTAAGGCCGTTGTATGAAAACCCGTTTTTTTTAATGATTATTCATTATGGATAAGCCGATAAATACTTATTTATTAACTAATTAAACATTTTTACCATGAAAAAACAATTACTGTTATTTTTATGTGCATTTCTCTTGGCCCCTGTTGTCAACAGCCAGGAGTTGATTACCGGAGGCAATATGGAAGATCCCGCTGCCTGGAATGTGTATTGGGGGTCCAATGGTCCTGATACCGGTACTTTTGAATTCAATTACGTGGCGGATTTACCTGCAGCCGGTGCCGGTGGTTGTTATCGCGTCACATCCCGCAAAAGGACTGCCAATATGCTTTGGCAACCGGTTACCATTATTCCGGGTCACGAGTATAAATTAACCGGCGCCTATAAATATATTGCGGATACCGCAGTAAATACCTGGGTGGAATTTTTTGTTACCAGGGTCAAGCCAACCGGAGGTGATATATCTACCGCCATGGGATGGTCTTTGAACACCTGGATGGCAGGTGTCGATTTGGTCTTTGACGGCACTTTTCAGGATGATTTCACGCTGGCCAATATTCCATCAGCTGAGTTCCAGATTTCTGATACGGTAACGCAAACAGAATGGTATGTGGTACTAAAGGCCGGATGCTGGAATGAAAATGCTGATACGGTTTATGCTTTCGATCTGCTCTTTGATGAAATAAGCATGGAGGACCTTGGCCTTCCCGAATATACAGAGTTTGCTGTTGAAAAACTGGTAGACGGAACGGTTGATGATGAAGAAGATTTTGATGTTAATTTAAGCATGAAATGGGATGTCGACTCGGTATATTTGATCATTGATGTTGTTGATGACAGCATCACAACCATAGCCAGTCCGGATATCTACAACAATGATAATGTTGAAATCTATTTCGACATGACTAACAGCAAATTGCCTAACTGGCCACGTACCAACGGATGGCCGATGCCTTATACCAGTGGGCAGGACGGTCTTTTCCAGTTACGCATTGTACACGACTCGGTATGGGCAAAATATAACGCAGGTCTGGCCCTGGATACAAGGCTTGTTCATGCTAAAACTGCTTCAGGATACCAGATGGCTGTAAACATTCCCTGGGATACCCTTTATAAAGGATATGTGCCCCAGGTTGGTGATGTTATAGGTTTCGATGTTCTGGCCAGCGATAATGACTCCACCTATCGCAACCAGTTGTCATTCCATGCAAAAACCACATCCATCTGGATCGATCCGGCTTCATGGGGTACTTTGCTTCTTGCGGACAACAACCATTTTGTCCTTCTGCCGGATAATGAAAAGCCGACCACTCCGGACCTTACCGTTGTGGTTGACGGAGCTGAAGCCACCCTGGAATGGGAAGCTTCAACAGATAATACGGTGGTTGATAAATATATAGTCTTTGACGGATCAGCAGTTCTGGATACAGTATGGGCTCTTGAAACCGGTAACGCCTTTGATGTTGAGGGTGAAATGAATGCAAATCTTGCTTATGGCGTGACAGCCATTGATGTTAATGGCAACAATTCAGCCAAAGCTGCCGTTAGCTGGTCTAAATATCCTGTTAAAAAACTGGTTGACGGGACTATTGATGACGCACAGGATTTTAATGTAGATGTAAGCGTTAAATGGGATGCCGACTCGGTTTATCTTATTTTTGACGTTGTTGATGACAGCATTACAACGGTTGCCAGTCCGGATATCTATAACAATGATAATGTTGAACTTTATTTCGATATGACGAATGGCAAATTAGCCAACTGGCCGCGTACCAATGGATGGCCAATGCCATACGCCAGCGGGACTGATGGATACTACCAGTTCAGGATGGTGCACGACTCTGCATGGGCCAAATATAATGAAGGTCTGGCGCTGTCTACACGGTTGGTGCATACCAGAACCGCCGACGGATATAAGATGAATGTCCATATCCCCTGGGATACCCTGGATGCTGCTTTTGAGCCAAAGGCAAACGAATTGATTGGTTTTGACGTGCTGGCCAGCGATAATGATGATAACTACCGTAATCAATTATCTCTCCATGCCAATTCAACATCAATATGGATAGACCCGGCTTCATGGGCTACTATGAAACTCACCGCCAATAAGGTATTTGCACCTGTCTATGATGTCGACGCTCCGACTGCACCGGCTAATCTTGCCGCCGCTGTCGATGGCAATGATGTTACCCTGACATGGGATGCTTCAACTGATGACAGGGTCGTGGATAAATACATCATCAGCGACGGTGAAGCAAATATTGATACAATATTCGCTTTGCAAACCGGTAATACTTATACCATCACGGGAGCAACAAACGGAGCTCATACCTATGGTGTAACAGCTATGGATGTAAACCTGAATATATCAGATAAGAGTACTGTTGAGGCCAGTGTCGGCACAGGTCTGGATGACCATATGGATTCTTATGTGTCGGTTTACCCGAATCCTTCACAGGGTATTTTCAAAATAAGTGCTGAAAATACTGCTCCGGTGGTCTTTGAAGTTTATGAAATAACAGGTGCCCTTATTGCAGATGGTATATTTACCGAAAATTATACCCTTGATTTGTCTGAATACAATAAAGGCGTGTATTTCCTGAACCTTAAATCAGAAGGTAAAACACAGGTTACTAAACTGATCGTTCAGTAAACTATACCTGACTGACCATAAAAAAAGCCGGCAATCTTTGCCGGCTTTTTTTATCAGAATAAATATCAGAACAAAACGCTTAAGGTACAGAGAAAATGGGACAAGGGACAAGGGACAAGGGACAAGGGACAAGGCAAAAAGTAATACTTCCTCTATAACTAACCCCTACCCCCAAACCATATCTCAACCGCATCTTCCACAGATTCAACAAACACAATCTGTTTTCTTTTGTTGCTTTCGTATATGAAATCTTTCAGGCTCTTGCTGCTGACCTCAGAAAAATCACCCACAATAGCCAGGCGGAATGCATAGGTGGAAAACTTTTGCAGGATCTCTCCGGCAATACCTGTGCTAAGATCAAAGAAGTCAGGTGTCAGGTTTTCTTTTTTCATCACCAGGCTTCCTGCGCCCAGGGCGCCAGCATCGGCTATCATATCAAGAGCATCCTGAATTTCCCTGATCTCAACCTCCGGAGATATTAACTCCGCAATACAGTTGTTAGAAAGCTCATAAATCTTTAGTTCCATATATCTGATTATTTGTATATAGGCATTCATCCCTCCGTCCCTAAGTCTCTCCATCCCCTCCTCCCCAGGTCATCCCCTGTATCTTCAGCAACAGCCCCAAAAATAACCGAATAATTCTTATCTTTGCAATTCTTAAAAGTAAACAAATGATTAAAATAACATTTCCCGATAATTCAGTCAGAGAATATGATGCCGGCATTACCGGGTATGATATAGCTTCACAAATTAGTCATAATCTGGCAAAAGAAGTTGTTGCAGTGACTGTCAACGGAGAAGTATGGGATTTACAAAGACCTATAACAAACGATGCTGCTATTAAATTGCATAAGTTTGAAGACCCCGAAGGCAAACATACTTTCTGGCATTCTTCGGCTCATCTGATGGCTGGGGCCCTGGAAGCCCTGTATCCAGGAATAAAGTTTGGAATAGGTCCGGCAATTGAAAATGGTTTTTATTATGATGTAGACCCGGGGAACGGTACTGTCATTACCGAAGCAGATCTGCCGGATATCGAAAAGAAGATAATTGAACTGGCGCGTCTTAATTCTCCGTATGTCCGTGAGGAAATCGGCAAAGAAGATGTGCTGGCGTATTTTACCAAAAAAGGTGATGAATATAAGATTGAATTGATCAACGAACTCGAGGACGGGACCATCACATTATACAAGCATGGTAATTTTACTGATTTATGCCGGGGGCCGCATCTGCCTGATACGAGTCCTATTAAGGCTGTAAAATTGCTGAGCCTGGCAGGAGCTTACTGGCGTGGCGATGAGAAACGCAAACAACTCACCCGTATCTATGGGATTACTTTCCCTAAGAAACAGATGCTTGATGAATACCTGAATATGCTGGAGCAGGCAAAGGCGCGTGATCACAGGAAGATTGGCAAAGAACTTGAACTGTTCACATTTTCACAAAAGGTTGGACAGGGATTGCCTTTATGGCTGCCCAAAGGAGCTATGCTGAGGGAAAGGCTCGAAAGCTTCCTGCGCAAAATACAGGTAAAATATGATTATTTACCGGTGATCACACCGCATATCGGGCAGAAAGAATTATACATGACATCCGGACATTGGGAAAAATATGGTAAAGACTCATTCAAACCCATTCAGACACCAGCTGAAGGTGAGGAATTCCTGCTTAAACCAATGAACTGTCCACATCATTGTGAAATATACAAGAGCAAACCAAGGTCATACAAAGACCTGCCTATCAGATATTCTGAATTCGGAACGGTTTATCGTTACGAACAAAGTGGTGAACTTCACGGACTCACACGTGTGAGAGGATTCACTCAGGATGATGCCCATATTTTCTGCCGCCCTGACCAGTTGAAGGATGAGTTTAAAAAAGTTATCGATATCGTTTTTGCTGTTTTCAGAGCTTTTGACTTCCAGGAATTTACTACCCAGATATCATTGCGTGATCCGGAAAACAAGGAAAAATATATCGGATCGGATGAGAACTGGATTAAAGCTGAGAAGGCCATTATTGAAGCCACTGAAGAAAAGGGCATGAAGGCTTTCGTCGTTCCCGGGGAGGCTGCTTTTTACGGACCAAAACTTGACTTCATGGTAAAAGATGCTCTGGGCCGCAATTGGCAGTTAGGTACAATTCAGGTTGAGTATAACCTGCCTGAAAGGTTTGAATTGGAATATATCGGCAGTGATGATCAGCGCCACCGGCCGGTTATGATCCATCGTGCACCATTTGGCTCATTGGAACGTTTTGTGGCTGTTCTGATAGAACACACCGGCGGGAAATTCCCGTTATGGCTTACACCTGAACAGGTTGTGGTTTTGCCGATCAGTGAAAAATATCATGTTTATGCAGAAAAAGTTTTAAATTTCCTAAATAATTGCGATATTCGCACCCTGATTGACAGCAGGAACGAAAAGATCGGTAAAAAGATCAGGGACAATGAGTTAAAAAGGATTCCTTACCTGCTGATCGTGGGAGAAAAGGAAGAGAACCAAGGCACGGTATCTGTTCGCCGGCAGGGTAAAGGAGATAAAGGATCCTTCAGACTTGAGGATTTTAAAGATCTGTTGAAAGATGAAATGAACAGGCAAATGGAAGGACTTGATAATTGATTAACCAAAGATAGGAGGACTAAAATATAGCAACACCAGTTTTCAAAAGATTCGCAAGAAAAGAGGATTTGCCTCAATTTGCGGTCAATTATCAGATAAAAGCCCCGGTTGTCAGAGTGGTGGGTGAAAATGTTAATAATCCCGGTATTTTTCCTGTTAAAGAAGCTCTTCGTATGGCTGATGAAATGGAACTTGATTTGGTTGAGATATCGCCAAATGCCAATCCGCCGGTGTGCAAAATTATTGACTACCAGAAGTTTCTTTATCAGCAAAAAAAGAAACAGAAGGAATTAAAAGCAAAGACGACTAAAATTGTTGTCAAAGAAATACGGTTCGGACCTTATACTGATGATCACGATTATAATTTCAAGCTGAGACATGCCCAGAAGTTCTTACAGGAAGGTGCAAAAGTTAAAGCTTATGTATATTTTAAAGGCCGGTCAATTGTTTACAACGAAGATGGTGAAGCTATTTTACAGCGTTTTGCCAACGATCTTGAAGAACTCGGGAAGGTTGAACAGTTACCGAAACTTGAGGGGAAGCGTATGATCATGCTGATTGCTCCTGTGCCAAAGAAAAAATAAAGATTAACCAAATAGTATTTACGAATGCCAAAGATGAAATCGAAATCCGGTGCTAAGAAACGTTATTCACTCACCGGAACAGGGAAAATCAAAAGGAATCATGCTTATAAGAGCCATATTCTGACGAAAAAAACAACCAAGCGTAAACGTGCACTCGGTTATTCAGGATTGGTTTCCAAAGCTGATGAAAAGACCGCCAAATTGTTACTGGCGTAACTTTGAATTTCTTAATATAAATAAATAGTATTAATCAGGATGAATTAGCCGTGAAGAGCCCCGGGAATAAGGGACCGCTAACCATCCAAAAATGAGAAATGTATGCCAAGATCAGTAAATGCAGTAGCATCAAGACAACGAAGAAAGAAAGTCCTCAAAGAAACCAGGGGAAATTTCCTCTCAAGAGGCAATGTATGGACCGTAGCCAAAAATACCTATGAAAAGGGTTTGGGATATGCTTATGCTCACCGCCGCACCAAAAAAAGGGATTTCAGATCTCTGTGGATTGCTCGTATCAATGCCGGTGTCCGCCAGCACGGATTGTCTTATTCTGAATTTATTCACAAGCTCAACGAAAAGGGCGTTGAACTTAACAGGAAGGCGTTGGCCGATCTTGCCATGAATCATCCTGACGCTTTTGAAGCGGTGGTTAATGCCGTGAAATAATATATCCTTGAACTGTCAGATACCTTCAAAGGTATCGTCTGTATCATATAAAGGGAGGTTAGACCTCTCTTTTTTTATACCCCTATGGGGATTGTGACACCCTTCCGGTGTGCCATCAGTCATGAAAAAATGCATTACCTTTACCTGAAACTCTTAATTCTGAAATCCAATGAAAATTGCTTTATTAGGCTATGGTAAGATGGGCAGGGAAGTTGAAAAAGCAGCCCTGGAAAGACATCATGAAATTGCTTTACTTATTGATATTGCGAATATTCAGGATCTCAATGAAGAGAATCTTTCTGCAGTTGATGTCGCTATCGATTTTTCAACACCTGATGCGGCTTATCAGAATATTATCACCTGTTTCCGGGCTGATACGCCTATTGTATGCGGGACAACAGGCTGGATCGACAAATTTGACACAGTAAAGAAAATGTGTGAAGAAAAGGGACATGCCTTTTTTTATGCACCGAATTTCAGCCTTGGAGTCAACATTTTATTTAACCTGAATAAATACCTGGCCCGCATTATGAACAATTTCAATGATTATGACTGTTCAATAGAAGAAATTCACCATATCCATAAACTCGATGCTCCAAGTGGCACAGCCATTGCCCTTTCACGCGACATCATTGAATGTATCGATCGAAAAACACAGTGGGAACAGAACCCGGTATCAGACAGTTCATCTGTAAGGATAACAGCTATCAGGGAGGATGAGGTACCAGGTACACATATTGTTTCGTATGATTCAGCTGTTGATTCAATTGAGATCAAACATACGGCAAAAAACCGAAAGGGACTTGCTCTGGGTGCTATCCTGGCCGCAGAATTTCTGGCGGGTAAGAAAGGATATTATACCATGAGTGACCTGCTTGGCTTTTAACCATGCAAAATGCCTGATCTTCGCCATAACATCAGCAGAAAAACCATAATACTTTTCCTTTTGTGGACAACAGGTTATGTGTTGTTTGTTCATTGGTGCTGCAATTACTGGTTGCTGTTCGGTATACTGTTCTTTGCTGATCTGTATTTTTTCAGGCTGATTCCGTGGACTTCCTGGACAATAAATAGAAAAACCGGGAAACGTCGACTTATCCCTGAAATGCTGGAGGCTTTTATTATTGCACTGGTGGTGGCTTTTTTATTGCGCCTGTTTGTGGTTGAAGCCTATGTGATTCCAACCTCATCTATGGAAAAAACCATTAATGTAGGGGATTATATCTTTGTGAATAAACTGCGGTACGGGCCAAGAATGCCAATGACATTGTTTTCGTTACCATTTGTCCATAACACCCTCCCTTTTTCATCGCGGCCTTCATACAAAACGTGGATTGAGTTGAAATATAACAGGCTCAAAGGCTATACCGGAATCCGTAATTATGATGTGGTGGTTTTTAACTTCCCTGAGGGGGACACTGTTTTACTCAACTGTTCAGACAGAGATGAAACATACTATACCCTGGTGCGGAAAACAGGCAGGGATTCCCTGTCTGAGAATTGCAGAATACTGGTAAGACCATTGGATAAAATGGAAAATTATATCAAGCGGTGTATCGGTATACCCGGAGATACCATCAGGATTCTCCATGGTAAGGCTTATATAAACAGGTACAAGGAACAGGAGCCGGAAAATGTACAGTACAACTATTTTCTGATGTCCTCTTCAGGGAATATCGGACAACATTTGTCGGACTCGCTCGATATTTCATGGTATGATGTGAACTACAATGAATATAACGGGATATACGAAATTCCGCTGACCATGAAGGCTTATACTATCATCCAGAATTCCGGCATGATCAAAGGTATCCGGCGGCATGAAAGTGTTGACCCGGCCTTCACAAATCAACAGGTGTTTCCCTTTGATAAAAATTACATGTGGACGGAAGATAACATGGGTCCGCTGATAGTCCCAAAAAAGAACATGACCCTCTCAATAAACAGGGATAACATTTCGTTATACCGCAGGATCATCTCGGTATATGAAAAGAAGGAATTACGCATCGACGGCCGGGATATATTTATCGACGATCAGAAAGCAGATCAGTATACTTTTAACATGGACTATTATTTTATGATGGGAGATAACCGCCATAACAGCAATGACTCGAGGTTCTGGGGATTTGTTCCCGAAGATCACATCATTGGAAAAGCCTGGTTTGTGTGGCTGTCAATTGATAAGGACCAGTCAGGTCTGAAAAAGATAAGATGGAACAAAATGTTCAAAATCATTAAATAAATACTATTTTTAACGATCAAAATAAAATCCTATGAAAGTATCCCGTAAAGATCTGATCTATTTTATTGTTGTCAGCATAATATATATACTGTGGGTAATATGGTTGAAAAACTATTGGTTTTTTCTTGGTTTATTGGTTGTATTTGATATTTATATTACCAAAAAAGTCAACTGGAGTTTCTGGAAGAGAAGGGACGGGAAGAACAGCAAGTTGGTCGAATGGATCGATGCCCTCATCTTTGCCGTTATCGCGGTTACCATCATCAATATCTTCCTTTTCCAGAACTACAAGATCCCAACAGGTTCAATGGAAAAATCTTTGCTGGTCGGAGATCACCTGTATGTCAGCAAGGTAGCTTACGGTCCCCGTATCCCCAATACGCCTATTGCCTTTCCTTTCACTCAACATACCCTTCCTTTAACAAAGAAGACAAAATCGTTTGTTGAATGGGTTAAATGGCCTTATAAGCGACTGGCTGGTTTTGGCAAGATCAAACGCGATGATCCGGTGGTTTTTAATTTTCCGGCTGGTGATACTGTTGTTATTCAGCATCAGAATGTAAGTTATTATCAGCTCGTACGTGATGCGGCCATGAATTTTAAAAGACTTGACCAGCATGCCGGAAAACCGGTTAAAACTGAACAGGCATATTATGCCATGGGCCGTGAAGAGGTCCGGAGGCAGTTTGATATTGTTGTACGACCTGTTGATAAGCGCGATAATTATATTAAACGATGTGTGGCTGTTCCGGGTGATACTTTGCAAATCATCAGAGGTAAAGTATATACCAACGGGAGGCCGCAAAAGGAAATACCCGGCATACAGTATGAGTATTATATACGTGTTGAAGGGCCAACCATAAGTTCAAGGGTTCTGAACCGTATGGACATATATGAAGCCAGTATGATTCCCGGAACTCCTCATCTAAGTGCCAAACTTACCGATGAAAATGTTAAGAAGATTAAGGCTTTTAAAAATGTAAAAGATGTGATGCGTATCTATGATGATACCTATAACTATGCAAGAAGTTACAATTATTTTCCAAGTGATACCAACTTCAAATGGAGCCTTGATGAGTATGGTCCTCTGTATATACCTGCCAAAGGGGCTACTATAAAGCTCAGTACTGACAACTTACCCCTGTATGAAAGAATTATTGATTATTATGAAAAGAATGATCTGGATATAAGGGACGGTAAAATATATATTAATGGTGTTGAGACCGATAAATATACCTTTAAAATGGACTATTACTGGATGATGGGGGACAACCGGCACAGCAGCCTTGATTCGAGGTTCTGGGGTTTTGTGCCTGAAGATCACATCATTGGCAAACCAAGATTTGTCTGGCTTTCACTTGACAACAATAAAACATTCCTCAAACGTATACGCTGGAAAAGGTTTTTTATGGGTATTAAGTAGTTAGTGGTTTGTAGGTTCTCTTGTCCCTTGTCACCATTAATGTCCGCTTTCTCCCTGATACTTCAACTTTTCGCCGGCATCTTCAACCACCATACGGTACCATTCTTCATTGTATCCGGGCTGGCTGACATTAGGATTACGCTGCCCGGGAACAGGTGTTTTTACGTTACCATCCATATATTTGGTGAATAAATGAGCATACAATCCTTTCCAGGCGTTGAAAGTTTTGGCTCCTGCTTTACATGAAAAATCCGTCATTAAGGCCTGTGCTTCCTGCGGTTTTTCCTTGTATAATTTAAGCACTGCTTCATCATTCTTTATGACAGCATCCACGAATCCTTTTTCCAGCTCCTGCTGTTTGGTTTGTATCTCTGGTATCATATAGCTATACTTTGTATAAGCAAAATTGGATACCTGGTTGAAAATCCAGAAAGCTGAACTGTCACTGAAAACCATCATAGAACCATTCCCCACGGCAAAGTTTTCAGGTACCCTGGTGATGCCGCAATACATGGGCGTATATACTGTTGTGTAAGTGTCATCCACGCCAAACCAAAGGATGCCTCCGACAGGGTCGGGGAACCATGAGCGCGATTGAGTCACAAAAGAAAATCCGGTCTGTTGCGTTGAGATCGCTCTTTCGTTCAGATAAGTTACCCCGTCCATATCCCATGTCATAGGTCTCCATCTGACAATACACTGGAAAGGTCCGGCTCCTATATCTTTTGTCATATCCATGACAGTCCCCTGAAAATAATCCCGCATCATGCCCATGACATCCCGGACGGTAAGCTTACGGTTGACTTTCACCCATAAAGGCATGCGGTTTTTGAGGTTATGACCGGTGGCATAATCCTCGTATTGGTCCATATCATCTGCCACCTTCCGGAAGCCTGACCATACACGTGATTCGCAAAACCTGGCACCACCGAAGTCAACAGGTGCATAAGCGTCAGAAAAACTGAAATCCTCATCTTTACCGTTATAATAGCCTTTTTCTCGGGCAAATGAAATTACATCGCTGGCGTACAGACAATTCTCGGGGTCATTCAGGGGGAAGGTTGTTATTCGTGCCTGGTTGGCATGTCCGCACACGTACCCGTCGGGTACCCTTCGTGCAACCCATACAGCTCCTTTATTACCAACGCCCTTGCCGATCATTTCCATAATCCAGACTTCATGGGGATCAGATATTGAAAAAGACTCACCACTACTGCAATAACCATATTTTTCCATGAGGTCTCCAATGATCGTTATGGCTTCGCGGGCAGTCTTAGCACGTTTCAGGGCAATGTACATAAGACTCCCGTAATCCATTATGCCTGTGGAGTCCTGCAGTTCCTGCCTGCCGCCGTATGTTGTTTCACCAATAGCGACCTGGTGTTCATTTATGTTGCCAACGACTGAATATGTATGTTGCACCTGGGGTATCCTGCCCAGAAATTTTCCGGTATCCCATTCATACACATCAAGCATGGTCCCCTCGGGATAGTCTTTTGCCGGTGTAAAATACAGTTCTCCGTAAAGTACATGAGAATCAGCTGCATAGGTTATCATGGTTGAGCCGTCAACTGATGCGCCCTTTGAGATCAGAAAGTTTGTACAGGGAAAAACATTGGTGATGGAAAAAACACCGCAGGCAATAAGTGTGGCAAGATTTTTATTTGTCATAATTATAGAATTTGTTATGTCGTAAAAGTAACATTTTCTTCTGATTATTAATGTGAGGCAGATATTGAGTATTAAATAAGTGTTTTTTTTACATTTTTTAAAAAATTTTACTTTTTTATTAGGATTACCCTGTATTTTGAACGGTCTGTTAATAAAAAAGGTATTTTATTAAAAATGAAACATTGGTTCTTTTAATGTTTGTTATTTTGTTATGAAAAATGAGCAGCACATTAACATTTTTTAATAATTGTTGTTTATATTTTAGAAATTAAGAGTGTAAATTTGCAGCATGATAAGCAACATAATGGTTAGTTAGTTAGTATTCATTGATGAGTAGGTTTAGTTAATAATTAGTTTGTTTTTTTGTAGTTAGGGTTAAGGTTGGGTGAGGATCGACAGATCCTCACCTTTTTTTATGTGGCTCAGTATGCAGTGAGGTATTATTGATCCTGCATAACACCTTTTTGTTTGCAGGAGAGGCTTGCAAGCTGTCCCGATGGTGCGTTTACCCTTAACGTGGCGGATCATAAAAAAAAACAATGCCGGACGAAGAATCTTTTCTGGCTCCTGTAACGCTGGCAAGACAATTGGTTTCATTTCTCATTCTCAGTATGCCCAGTAAGGCAAAGATCAAGGCTTCCTTATATTGAATAACATTATCCTCGGGGATAACAAATTCACTGCTCGTGTTATCCCTTAACAATTCCATGAGGAGTGTATTATAGGTTCCTCCGCCGGTTACCAGGATTTTCTTTGAAGGATCATTGTCAATATTTGCTGTAATCTGCCGGGCAATATGCAGACACACTGTTCTTATAAGGTCGGGTACAGCGTAAGAAGAACTGGTGATCAGTGGTAATACATGTTGTTCAACCCATTCGCGACTCAGGGATTTTGGTGGCGGAGCCGAATAAAAAGCCAGTGCATCGAGTGCAGATAGTATTTCATTGATCACTTTGCCTGAGCGTCCGATATGGCCATTCTTATCAAACTGTAATCCAAGCTTTTGAGAGAGATCGTTGATGAGGATATTCACGGGGCAGATGTCAAAGGCTATTCTTTTATTGCCTTTATGGTAAGAGATATTGGCAAATCCGCCCAGGTTAAGGCAGTAATCGTAATCGCCAAAAAGCATTTCATCTCCTATGGGCACAAGCGGAGCTCCCTGCCCTCCAAGAGCCACGTCGAAGGATCTGAAATCCGTTATGGTTGTCATGTTACATGAGGAAGCCAGGACGGCTCCGTCTCCAAGCTGGAACGTAAGGCCATTTTCAGGCATATGAAAAACAGTATGTCCGTGTGAGGCGATGAGGTCGGGACGTTCATTACTGCCGGATAGGAAAGCGTTGATCTGTTCTCCGATATATCGTCCGTATTCTTTATGCAATAACAGGAGCGAGAGGCCATCCAGTGATGGTGCATTTTTAAGGCGCTGTTGCCATGAATCGGGATAGGGCAGTGTAACGGCTTTATGAATGGCGTATGACCATTGCCCATCTGATAATGAGAAATGGCAGAGAGCAAGATCGAGGCCATCCAGACTGGTCCCTGACATTACACCCAGGGCATGATAGTTACTGGCTGAATGATCCATGATTACCGGAATGTTAAAAATAAAAACGCCCTTTAAATTTACGAATGTTATCTTTACGGTCAGTGATGATCAGCTCGAGTGTATGTTCTTTGTTTTGCTGCAGTCTTGATGCATCAGGCCTGTAAAACAACAGGTCATTTTTGGCATCGAATTCAAATAAAGCCCATTTACCATCAATGAATCCGTTATAGGTTCCTATACCTGACAAGTCATCTTTTATCCTGAAAGAAATAATTTGATGAGTTGTGTACTTTTTTTTACTCACAAATGAAACAGGGTTTATTTCGGGAGGCATGGTGTCGACAAATATGGCAAACCGGCCAAAAGATCCGGCGCGCGATGTGACATATCCGTTTTTGTAATGACCTCCTGTGCTTGATATTTTATCCTTGTTGTCGATCATAACAATGATAGCTTTTGAACTCAAAGCCTGGGGCAGGTTAACAGGTTTTATGGAAATCATGTATGTTCCGTGTACAGGTGTACTTTCTTCATGAACATGATGCAGGGCCGAAAACAATGTGTCTGCGGCTTTCTCTGCCTTATACCTGAAATCAATATGGGTAAAGAGCGCCCCATTGGGCAGTGCAATTTTTACCTGCTCTGTTTCATATACATTCACAGTGTTGTAATAAAAAGAGTCAGCGTAGTGTGGATGAACAGCATCAGACGGTATTTTTTCATCAAATGAAGATATCACATGAAAATCCAGGGATGCCTGATTGCCTGCTACATCCTTAACCTGAACAGACACCTTGTGTTCCAGCGAGTCGGTGAAGGTGCAGATGCCATTGTTGATCATACCTTTATATATGTCAAGTTTGTTGTTAGGATCAACAAAAAGCTTCTGAATCTTCCGGCCGTTGCTGACTTTTTCAGCATAGTCAATATGACTGTTTACATAGGATGATTTTCCAAATGATATCCTGTCGAGTTCAAATGAATTTTTAAGTTTGTCATCCACCACCAATGAAACAGAAAAAGGGCTGCACATATTTTCCCTGCCATCGAGATAATCATATGTCTCAATACCAAATCCGATATCCCCCCACACTTTAACGGGACCGGGAATTGAGTATTTGTTGCCGTTATTGTTTTTTAAAGGTATGATAACCTTGTTTGGGGTGCCGTCAACCTGTGCATGCGGGTTAATGGGGTATATACCAAGACAGGTAATTCGGGGTGTTCTGCTGTCTGCAACAGGGAAATCAAATGTAAGCACATTGAGTGGAATTGCTCCCCGGCTGTCGCGTATCTCAAAGTGAAGGTGCGGCCCGAAGGAATAACCCGTGTTTCCTGAAAAAGCAATTATCTGGCCCTGGAGAACAGGAAATTTATCAGCTTCCGGGTAAAGGTTGATAACGTATTTCCGCCTCTGATACTGCTGGTCTTTAACATATTTTTCAATTTCAGGCATAAATTCACTGAGGTGTCCGTATACACTTGTATAACCGTTTGGGTGAGCTATATACACTGCCTTACCATAACCGTTCAGGGTCACGGCAATACGGGATACATAGCCCTCCTTAATGGCATAAACTTTACTTCCGGTTTCAGCCAGGAAATCAATTCCCGAATGAAAATGAGCTTCCCTGATCTCTCCATAGTTGCTTGTCAGATAAAGCGGAACATCAACAGGCGGCACAAAGGTATTGCGCTCATTTGGCGGCTGTGCAGAAACGTACAGTTTGGAAATGATCAGACAACAAAGGATCCAAAGGGCAAAATGTTTGAAATCATTTTTCATAGCGGTTTATATGGTTTCTATTATGTGTATGGGTAAAACTATAAACTTCTGTTTTTTTTATGGTTATTTGAACCAACAAATTATTAAATTTGTTTTAATAATTGAAAATACACATTATCTTTGTATGTGATGGATGACAGTAAGGACAACATAATAAATGAACTAAAAAATAAAATTAAGACAATCATTTCTTTATACGAAAACCAAAAAAACAATAATAAAGAATTAGAAGATAATAACCGTGAATTAAACGAAAAGCTGATTCTGTTGGAGAATAAAATAAGTGATGTTGAAGAAAAATATGAAAATCTGAAGCTTGCCAGGGCATTGATAACACCCGGAGATGAGGGAACCCACGAAGCTAAGATTAAGGTAAACAGAATTGTGCGGGAAATTGATAAATGTATTGCTCTTTTAAACCGATAGTATTTTTTTAATCTAATGGATGAAAAGTTATCAATTAAAGTCAATATTGCTGACCGCTATTATCCATTAAAAATTGAGAGAAAAGACGAGGAGAAGATCAGAAAAGCAGCCAAGTTAATAAATGAAAAAGTAATTCAATATAAACAACGGTATCTTGATAAGGATACACAGGATTTTCTGGCAATGGCTGCCCTTCAGTTTGTGTCTAAGGTTCTGGAACTGGAAGAAAAATTTGATTCAGGTCCGATTGAACAACAGGTAAAGGAACTTAACCGTGAACTTGAAGAATATTTAAAAGGAGAGTAATATACGTTCTTTAAAATACAAAAGCATAGCCCGCATAATTTCTTCTTGATGCTGTGAAACTCAACACTACAAAAATTGGAGTTTCGCTCAGTTTAATTCGAGCAGGCCATAATCCCGGCTTTGCCGGGAATCCCGATTAGTCGGGACGATGGAAACTCTACCTGAACTGGCGCCTCCACCCGTGTCAAAATGGGGTTTTTTCAACATTTGGAGAAATATATGCGGGTTTTTTTTTAATACAAATAAACCATATGGAGACAATTATATTAGCTGGTGTTTTAACCTTGCCTGTTTTGATTGCAGGCATGATCGCTTTTCTGACCGGAGGTATCCTGTCATATTTCTTGTGGAACCTGGCACAGGGAAAGAAAAAGGAAAAAATGATCCGGGAGGCTGAAGCAGAATCAGAAGTGATTAAAAAAGATAAGATACTGCAGGCCAAAGAAAAATTTTTACAACTCAAATCGGAACACGAAAAGTATATCAACGAGAAGAACAGTAAGATTGGCTTTACAGAATCAAAACTGCGGCAGAAAGAGTCTATGTTGTCACAGAAATGGGAAGAATATCAACGGTCAAAAAACGAAGTAGAGTCAATCCGTGAAAATCTGAATACTCAACTTCTTTTAATTGATAAGAAAAAGGAAGAGATTGAAAAGCTGCATAATCAGGAGGTGGAACAACTTGAAGCCATCTCGGGTCTTTCGGCTGATGAGGCTAAAAATCAGCTTGTTGAATCACTTAAGGAGGAGGCCAAGAGTCATGCCATATCTTATGTAAATGAGATTATGGATGAGGCTAAGATGACAGCCGCACGCGAGGCAAAAAAGATAGTGGTGGAGACTATTCAGCGTGTTGCTTCGGAAACAGCCATTGAAAACTCTGTGACTGTCTTCAATATTGAAAGTGATGAAATCAAAGGACGTATTATCGGACGTGAGGGCAGAAATATCCGTGCCCTTGAAGCGGCCACAGGTGTAGAAATTGTTGTGGATGATACACCTGAAGCTATCATATTGTCCGCATTTGATCCTGTACGGCGTGAAATTGCCCGTTTAGCACTCCATCAACTTGTTACAGACGGCAGGATTCATCCTGCCCGCATTGAAGAAGTTGTTGAAAAGGTTAGAAAACAGGTGGAGGAAGAGATAGTGGAAGTCGGAAAAAGAACCACCATCGACCTGGGTATACACGGAATGCACCCTGAACTGGTCCGGCTGATCGGGAAAATGAAGTACCGTTCTTCATACGGTCAAAATCTTTTACAGCATTCGCGTGAAGTTGCCAATTTGTCAGCTATCATGGCCTCTGAACTGGGATTGAATCCGAAAATAGCAAAACGTGCCGGTCTGCTCCATGATATCGGTAAGGTGCCTGACGATGAACCTGAACTTCCTCATGCTGTTTTTGGCATGAAACTGGCTGAAAAATATAAGGAGAAACCTGAGATATCCAATGCCATTGGTGCGCATCATGATGAAGTGGAGATGACAAGTCTTTTTGCTCCTATTGTGCAGGTGTGTGATGCCATATCAGGTGCGAGACCCGGAGCTCGCCGTGAAGTGGTGGAATCATATATCAAAAGACTTAAGGACCTTGAAGCCCTGGCACTTTCTTATCCCGGCGTTATGAAAACATACGCTATACAGGCCGGCAGGGAACTCAGGGTGATTGTTGGAAGTGACAGAGTGACAGATAAAGAAGCCGATGGTCTCGCATTCGAAATAGCCAAGAAGATACAGGATGAAATGACCTATCCGGGACAGGTGAAAATCACGGTGATCCGTGAGACACGGGCGGTAAGCTACGCTAAATAGTCCCTTGTCCCTGATTTATTCCGACACAACTGTCAGTAATTCTTTCAGCCCTGTGATCTTTTCCATGGCTCCGAGTTTTTCATATGAAAGAACAAGATTGTTGATGAGCCTGATTATAATATCACGGTTCGAACAGGGTACATAAAATGTTTTTTGAGGCTTCAGCTGTTGCTGGGTTATAAAATAATCGATCTCCCTTCTGCCAAGCACTGCTCCTTTATTATAAGGATTTATATAAAACAATATATCCTCTTCTTCATTTTCAGCATCATGAAGTCTGTATTCGTTCTTATAGGCCAGAATAAAGTTCTTGGGCAGGTTGACGCCATATACAGGTAAGCCCAGCTTATAGGCAACAGAAAGATAGATGATGGCCAGTGAAATGGGATTTCCTTTCTTTGTCTCTATGACTTTATTGAGATAACAGTTTTGAGGAGCATAGAAGTCTGAAGCATTCCGGGTATAATGATGGAGGTCAAAGATGATATAATTGAGTATCCTTATTTTTTCAAGAGCCGTGAGGTTATTATTGATTTCAAGCCATATGTCCTTCCGTATTGTCTCTATTTCCTGATTGATTTTTTCAAGACTGATATCAGGGTATTGGTACTGGGCAAGGAAAAAAGCTCCTTCGAGGATGTATTCAGCACCGGTATTGATCCAGCGGATAATATTCTCACGTGCTGTAGTGAACTGGATTTTCTGGATGATGTTTTCGAGTTTATCCTGTAAGTTTTCATCCAGCGTATTTTCCCATGCTTTTTCAAGTTCGGGCACAGCTTCAATGCCCCGCTTCAATAAAGTATCCGAAATCATGTTTACAACCTCTTTATCAGGGTCATCAAGCAATGCGATGATCGCTTTAAGTTCATTCGGATCCATAAGATGCTGTATCAATTACCTTTTGTAAAGTTAATAAAACCGTACTGTTTTCAGTTATATTCCTTATTGTTTGTTTGGTTCATTGGTTATGAAAAATAACCTGCTAATACATAACAGAGACATGTAAATCTGTCTGTTTTTCTCCGGAAAAGTAAATTGTTTTATAAACATCGGTTATAAAAATACCTCTTCGTTTCTTGTAAATGATGAAAGTTTTATACTTTTGAAAAAACCAAAAAAGCAATGATTCAACGCGTACAATCCATATATCTCTTACTTGTTGTGGTATTAATGTCTTTCCTGATTTTTAAACCCTTTGCTGAAATTGCATTACAGGATGGTCAGGTGGTTGTCTTTCACAGTTATGCAGTAAAGAAATTTATTACAGAGGAACATTCTGAGATATTAATCCGGAGCCTTCCTGTCGTTATCATGATTTGCCTGATCGGATTGATCAGTTTCATGAATATTTTTCAGTTTAACCGCAGAATTTTCCAGATGAGGGTTTGTGTTCTCAATATGTTGCTGATGGCAGGCCTTATGATTCTCATGTTTTATTATTACCTGGTGGTAAAAAGTGCGGTTGGGGTTGAACGACATGCATTTAAGCTGCCGTTGATTTTTCCTGTTATTGGAATTATCCTCACTTTACTGGCTTACCGGAAAATTCATGAGGATGAGATGCTGGTTCAATCGTATAACCGTTTACGCTGATTATCAGATCACCTGCATATTATCCTGATCTGTGATTTTTTCACAATACAGGCATTTAAGCTTCACTTCTTTTTTTGATACAACTTTAAATTTTGTGACTATCTTTTCGCTGTTGGTGATACATTTCGGATTCATGCATTTAACAATGCCAATAATATCATCGGGGATTTCAACCACTCTTTTTTCAACAACATCATAGTTTTTTATTATGTTAAGTTTAGCCTGAGGGGCAACAAGGGCTATCTTGTTAATGTCTTTATCAGGGAAAAAAACATCTGAAAGCTTTACAATGGCTTTTTTCCCGATTTTTTTGCTGTGCAGGTTAGTGCCCAGTGTCATCTGGGTGTCAAGTTTGTCAAGTCCGAGAATGGCAATGACTTTAAAAAATGCTTTGGGTGGTATGTGATCGATGACTGTGCCGTTTTCGATAGCACTGACTTCGAGAATTTTATCTTTCATATCGTTTGTTTTTAATGGTTATGTATTTAGTTCAAGTTTTCAGTTATGAAATTCTTAATAAGATTTAAGAACTAAGAATGACGATTCTTGATTTAAGAAGGGTAAGTCTGAGGTTTGTAAAGTATTGATGATAATGTTATGCATTTTACTTCTTGAATCTTAAATCGTTATTCTTCAATCATAAATCTATTTAAACAATAGTTTTTATAAATAGCAACTTATGGTATTCAGTTGACATCAAGAATGGAGCTGATGATGGCCTGTCGTATGAAAACCCCGTTTAGGGCCTGGGTGAAATAATAGGCTTTGGGATTAATATCAACATCCTGCTCTATTTCGTTTACTCGTGGCAGAGGATGGAGGATTTTCAGGTTTTCTTTAGTGTTGGTCAGCATCTTATTTTTCAGCACATAGGCATTTTTTGTTCTTTCATATTCAATTGGGTCGGAAAACCGTTCTTTCTGAACGCGTGTCATATATATGATGTCGGCTTCAGCGATGATATCAGTGAAATCTTTATGTTCGTGATACTTAAGCCCGAGAGATCGCAGGAGGATCTTGTATTCCTCCGGCATTTTGAGTTCTTCAGGTGAAATAAAATGGAAGGTTGTGTTGAACTGTGACATGGCCATAAGCAGTGAATGTACGGTACGTCCGTATTTCAGGTCTCCTACTATAAACAGGGTAAGATTATCAAGTTTGCCTTGTGTTTTTTTAATTGAATACAGGTCGAGCAGTGTTTGTGTCGGATGCTGGTTGGCTCCGTCACCGGCATTTATTACGGGAACACTGGATATTTCACTGGCAAAACGTGCACTCCCTTCCAATGGATGTCGCATGACTATAAGATCGCAGTAATTGCTGACAATTTTAATGGTATCATACAATGTTTCCCCTTTTGTGACACTCGATGAACCGGAGTCACTGAATCCTATGATCCGCCCGCCCATCTTGTTTATGGCACTTTCAAAACTAAGCCGTGTTCGGGTTGAAGGTTCAAAAAACAGATTGGCGATCACTTTGCCGGTAAGCAAATTACGCACAGGCTTGCGTTCGTATTCCTCAGCCAGCGAAAGGATTTTCATGTATTCACTTTTGCTGAAATCGGTAATAGAGACCAGACTTTTGTTTTTCATTCGTTTATGGTTTTGCAGATTCGTTATACCTGGTTATGTTTTTAACCGGACCTCACCGATTTCATTGCATATCATTCCATCCAGTAAGGCCAGTTTATTCTTAAAACGTTCAAGACTGCTCCTTGGAATATTTACGGTAAGAGCACAGGTATTATCGTACACCTGATCAGTGAAAATGACACCCTCATCTTTGAGGATCTTCATAGCTCCGTTCAGCGAAGCATACGGAAAAGTCAGCCTGCAGATGATACCTGCCTGTTTTTCAATGATGGATGCATTGTTTATCATTTGAGCTGCTGCAGTCCTGTAAGCATTTATCAGTCCGCCGGTTCCCAGCAATGTGCCTCCGAAATATCTGACAACAACAATCAGGACGTCAGTAAGGGCGTTTGAAACGATCTGCCCGTATATCGGTTTCCCTGCTGTTCCTGAAGGTTCACCATCATCATATGTGCGGTACCTGAATGGATGGTGACCGATCCGCCAGGCATAACAATGATGCCTGGCATCGTGATATTCTTTCCGGATTGAAGTGATAATGGATTTGATGGTTGTCTCATCTGTGACCGGAAAACCAAATGCGAGGAATTTGCTTCCTCTCTCCTTGTATTGTCCTTCTGACCTTCCTGCAATCGTTTTAAAAGTGTTTTTCACAGGTTAAACAGATGATTGGCGGATAAAAAAAAGGCTCATTGCTGAACCTCTTTCAAAACTTTAATTTCTTTTCTATTTCTTCAATCTGATTTTTAAATTGCTTATCGGTTTCTATCAGGTTATTAACCGTTTTACAGGCATGAAGCACTGTGGCATGATCTTTTCCTCCGATCTGCAGGCCAATGGTGGCCAGTGAGGATTTTGTGAGATTTTTGGAAAAGAACATGGCAACCTGCCTGGCCTGTACGATCTCACGCTTGCGTGTTTTCGACTGAAGAGAGTCGGATGGCACATCAAAATAATTGCACACTACTTTTTGTATATAATCGATGGAGACCTCACGCTTTGTATTTTTTATCAGCTTGTCGATCATTTCTTTGGCCAGGGAGAGCGTAATTTCTTTTTTGTTCAGCGTACTCTGAGCCAGCAATGAGATAAGTGCTCCTTCGAGTTCCCTTACATTATCAGTGATATGTGTAGCAATATACTCAATGACCTCAGGTGGTAATAATATGCCGTCTTTATAAATCTTTTGCTCCAGTATGGCTACCCTTGTTTCAAAATCGGGCACCTGAAGGTCAGCTGAAAGTCCCCATTTAAAACGGCTTAACAGGCGCTGTTCAAGACCCTGCAATTCCACAGGAGGTTTATCTGATGTTAATATTAATTGTTTGCCTGATTGATGCAAATGATTGAAAATGTGGAAGAAGATATCCTGTGTCTTTTCCTTACCGGCAAATTCATGCACATCATCAATCACAAGTACGTCAATCATCTGATAAAAATGCAGGAAGTCATTTTTTGTGTTGTTGCGGATGGCTTCAACAAACTGGGTCTGAAATCTGTTGGCCGGAACATAAAGAACGGTCTTGTCAGGAAATTTATCTTTTATTTCTATGCCGATAGCCTGTGCCAGATGCGTTTTCCCGAGACCCGATTCACCATATATCAGCAAGGGATTGAAAGCAGTGCCTCCCGGATTGTTGGCAACAGCATATCCTGCTGAACGGGCCAGCCTGTTACATTCACCTTCCACAAAATTTTCGAAAGAATATTCCGGATTTAGCCGGGGATCAATGTTCATCTTCTTGATGCCCGGAATAATGAACGGATTTTTTATGGTGTTTTCATCAATATTGAGAGGAACATTAACAGGATTGTTTTTTATCTCTATCTGATTTTTAGCCGGGAGTTTAACAGTATAAGGCCTGGTGTTTGAAAAACCCGGATTTTCCATAACAATACTGTATTCAAGCTTGGCGTCATAACCCAGTTCTTTGCGGAGTGTTTTACTGATAATATCAATATATTTCTCTTCGAGATACTCATAAAAAAAAGGGCTTGGAACCTGGATGGTCAGTATTTTGTTTTCTAATCTCAGTGGTACAATGGGCTCAAACCAAGTCCTAAAACTGATAGACGGAACATTGTCCTTGATAACTTGAAGGCAATTATTCCATAATTCTTTGTGCATAAATCTATCTAATTTAGCTTTAGGTGAATAGAAATTATTGTGATGTGTTGTTTTCTATTAGCAAGATTGTGAAAAAAAACAATAAAAAAAAATCATTTTTCGCTTGATTTTTTTAAAAAAATTCTATCAATGTTTGTTTCAACAGGTTGAAATTTTAAAAAAAAAAATTTTTTATAATGCGCAGTATATCAAAGTATTAAGTATATTTTAAAATTAAAAAATTGTTACAGTGTTGTTTAGTTTATTTCATTTGAATGAAACATTAATGAAATATGCTTTTAATGTGTAAAATGATTTTAAAGACAATGAAAAACTATTTTAATGGCTGCTAACTTCAATTTGTACTGTGGCTGAGGTATTAATCCTCGTGAGCGGACAGGTCGGTAAGTGGTATTTTTTTAGCTCTTTTGCCCGGAAGAACTTACCGGCATTGGTGTAGATAAATTCGAGGTCTTGTTTAAAAAGTAAAGGGTTAATGAAGCAACTTAATTTTTATCAGTTTTTTTATCAACTCCATTTCCTTTTCACCGTTCACCTCAACCTGGAATGACCGGTCTTCTTCATAGGTCTTGGCATGCAATATGCGTTGCCGTATTTCTTCAGGCAGATCAGATTCTTTGGCAGCATTAACAGCTTTTTCCCCATATACAAACAAAACAGTAAAGAACCGTTTATTGGGGAACAAATACAATATAGTTCTGTCATTATGGCTCATCAGCAATGTCCATCCTGATGCTTTTCCATAGTTTTTCCATGTTTCTGATACTGGTGAAACATGATCGCGGAAAAACTGTATGCGGTCAATCCACTGGATATAACACTTGCCCAATGCATCCATGATCTCGGATTTCGAGGGAGGATGTGATTTATCGTTGAACAGGCTCAGGGACATGGGGTGTTATGTTGATAAAGTTGTAATGGTTGTATGTTGTTGTGGTTGTAGGTCTGTCTTCTGGTCTTCTGGTCCCTAAGTCTCTTAGTTCCTTAGTCTCCAGGTCTCCTGGTCTTCTGGTCTGCTGGTCAAGAAGGCTGTTAGGTTGTTAGGCTGTTGGTCGTAAAGTTTGTAATCTTCTTTGTTCTTGACTCTAGTTCTTGACACTTGGTTCTCAGTTCTTTGATCTTTGTTCTTTTTTCTTGCTTTTTGCCTGTCTGTCGGCAGGTTGTGGTTGTGCGTCAAAGGTTGTTGGTTGTGTGTAATGCACTGTATCTGGTTTATTTCCGCTTGACCTCTTATCAAAGTTAAGATAAATATTGTCATCAAACCCCATGTATTGGTAAAAAAAATATTTCATTTTACCGTCCTTGCCGTATATACAGGCATGAGCATAAACAAAAAAGAATTTATTGCGAATCTTGATTCAGTGCTGGAACTTTTCAGACAATTCAAGGAAAGGATGATCAGAAACAATACTGGCGTTGATCATACCTTTATTCGTAATTTCGATGAGATAATACACAACTACCAGATTATTCGGGAGGAAATTCCTGAGGAACTGGTTTCAAAATTCGGTATGCCTATCCAGGTTATGGCCCTGCAGCTCATTGAACAATTAAGGAAAGAGCTGGAATGGCAGCAAAGGGACAACCAAAAACAGAAAATGAAACAAAGCATTGATGATCTTTTAAAAAATCCGTCAATTTCTGAACCTGAAATTAATGCTCTGCTTGATAAGCGTATTGAAATAATGAAAAAGGATACAGCCTGTTGAACGACTAATATGCCTGTTTGCATATCATTTTGCCAACATTACTTTGTTTCTGACATTTTACGGGTTAACAATTCATCAGAGTTGTGACTGATTAGAAAACAGTCCGGCCTGAAAAATGAAAAGACTTATACCAATGTTGTTTAGTTAAGGATTTTTTTTGTCCTCTCCCTTCACCCTCTCCGAGAGAGGGACACAATTCGGGCTTAACTAAACGACATTGAGACTTATACCGTAAGTCTCTTATATTGATATATTGTTTTATTGACATAACCAATATTTTCAACTGTGAAGAAAGCATTCGGATTATAACTGTATATTGTTTCAATAACGTCCTTCAGCTTCTTTCTGTTTATTACAATGTAAAGAATACCTACCTCTCCCTGCATGCCCATGGCATTAACCGTTGTAACGCCATAACCTGATTCCCGGAGAGCATTGATGAGTTCGTTCGCATCTTTTTTGGTTATCACCCTCACCAGTTCATGCCCGATGGCCAGCTTTTCGTCCAGCAGCATCCCGATATAATTGCCGGTGGCAAAACCGCCGGCATAGGCAACATAACAGATCCAGTTATCCAGGTTATGCATGATGCGTGTGATGACAACAATCCATATAAGTACTTCAAAGAAACCGATAATGGGGGCTATGATTTTGAAACCTTTGGATACAAATATGATCCTCATGGTGTCAAGGGTAACATCGCAGATCCTGGCCACAAAAATGAACAAAGGCAGTATCAGCAGGTCAAACACGGGCGCATCAAAAAAGATCATAGCTCGAGAATTGGTTATCTTTATCAGATCTTAAAGTTAACCGATTTATTTTATTAAAACATCAACTTTTCGTTATCAACCGGACGAATTTTTAGACGGTTTTTATCAGGAATGACTGTTTGACTGAAGGAAAATTATTGTGGTTGTCTGCTGGTCTGTTGGTCTGTTGGTCTGCTGGTCTTCTGGTCTTCTGGTCTGATGGTCTGATGGTCTGCTGGTCTGTTGGTCTGCTGGTCTGTTGGTCTTCTGGTCTTCTGGTC
>JAFGTR010000187.1 GCA_016934055.1 Bacteroidales bacterium
TTCATTTGCTATCCGGCAGCTACAAACAGTACACTCAGAGCGGGTTTGATTTATTTCTTTGTTTTGCTAAAAAATGTATGCTCCTTACGAACCTGTGTAGATTAATCCATTAACAATTTTATTCTATATAAGAGCCCGGTCCGACCCCTTAAACACTTTTGACAACCAGTTTATTGGCATTCAACACTTTTAACAGTATATTTGATCGGGTGTTGAGATTAAGGAAATTATAGCAATTGTATTTAAACATATTCTTTTGAGGTAAATACCGGAAAAATCCCAAAAATAATTAAACCTCAATTATGAATAAGACCTTGGTTGTATACGGGACAAGGAAAGGTACAACAAAGGAAAAAGTATTGCTGATTTCTGAAGTGTTGAAAGAAAAATTTCTTCATATTGTTGATATTGCTGATTCAAAACAAATAAAGTATTATAAAAAAAGAATGGGTGAATATGATAATATAATCATAGGCTCCTCTATTGTTACAGGGTTATGGAAAAGCAGTATTTTATCCTTTGCCAGACGAGATATTTTTCAGAATAAAAATGTAGCAATATTTGTCACTGCAGGAGGTACATTAAATAAAGTAAAGAAATAAGGAATATCGAAAGACGAGGCAATACAAGAGGCCGTTGAAAAATATATCAATAAATACTCCGGTAAGTTTAAATTTATTCCAATGAGTAAAGCAGCATTCGGAGGTAAAGTAATTAAGAAAGAAGTAGAAAAATACAACAGCTGGAATCGGAAAGATATTATTAACTGGGCAAATGAGCTTGGAAATATATTGAACAAATGAAATGCGCTTCCGCCAACTGATTACAAACAAGACGTTAACACAGGATAATGAATCATGAAAACAGAACTAATTATTGCTATATTTTTTTTACTGATTTTAAGTTGCAAAAATAGTTCTCATTCTGATGGTTCAGTTTGCCATAACAGCAATATTGTCATCGCAAATGAATTTATTGAAGCCTTTTATTCATTTAACCGCGATACGTTGGAGTTATTTTTAACGCAAGCTGTTGAATCCCGGCCCGGTATCCTGTATTATCAAAAATGGGCAGAGTGCGGAAATTACGAAATAATTAAGCGCCATGATTGTATTGAAAAAAATGATACCCTGGTTATATGTCCGGTCACAGTAAAGGATGATCTGATAAGCGCCCTTAATATTGATTTCAATGTCACAGACACTTTTCACTTAACGATAATAAAAGGACAAATTCGCGCTGTGCAGACTTCTTCTAATGATCCTGATCTGTATTATGAAGCGAAGGAATGGGTAAGACTGAACCGCTCTGAATTAATCGAAGAACCATGTGAAGGGGTCTGGGAAGGCGGACCTACACCGTGCGAATGTGTTCGCGCAATGGTGAAAGGATTTAAAGAATTTATAGACAAAGAAAAACCAGAAGAAATATGAGACTTCTGTCAATTGTAACATTATTTTTTTTAACGAACATTTGTTATTCACAGGTCATAATAAATGAGGTACAATCTTCAAATGCATCAACAATTGTTGATGATGCCGGAGAATATGAGGATTGGATAGAAATATACAATCCAAATGATTTTAATGTTGATATCGGCGGTTTGGTTCTGAAGGACAATGTTGATGTATGGAAGATTCCATTGAGTGATACAAAGACCCTGCTTCCTCCGCATGGTTATTTCCTGCTGTGGGCTGATGATGAAGAATCCCAGGGAAAATTTCATACGAATTTTAAACTTTCAGCATCAAACGGAGAGTTTCTCGGAGTATTTGAATCTGATAGTGTAACGGTGATTGATTCTGTTAATATTCCGCCATTATCGGATGATCAAAGCTATGTAAGATGTGATGGCGGTAATTGGGAAATCTCAAATGAACCGACACCATTGATGATAAATGACTGTTTAAGTTCATTACCAAACAGCACAGAAATCAATGGGCTGTTAATTTATCCGACTATTTCCAAAGGAAGTATTTATACAGACATACAAAATTATTCAAACGGGATCATCAGTCTGTATTTGTATTCAATCCATGGCAAACTGGTTTTCAATAAACAATATAACAATAAGAAATTTATGGTTGATTTAAGTCATTTGCCTAATGATATTTATATTATAAAGATTTTCACCGAAAAGAATTTATATAATAATAAAATATTGCTAGTGAAATAAACACTAAAAACATATTGCATTGATAGCTAATCCGTTGACAGGCAAGTGCAACTTTCAGAAGAGCCTAAGAATATGGGAAAGCCCGTTAGTTAAAAAAAGTTAAATAATGGTGATCTGAAAATAGATTAAACATTATGACTTTTAATTTGTTAATTGTATATGATATTATTTATCAATGCTGAGAAAATTTTCAAATATTATTATTGCTTTATTGTTGATAATTACAACAAGCGGCTTTACAATTTCTATGCATTATTGTGGCACAAAGCTTGTATCTGTGTCTGTTGACAACAAAGCACAATCGTGCTGTAATGACGAAAACGGACATTGCTGCCATGACGTAACAGAATATTTCCGGCTAAAGGAAGATTTTATTACTTCATTTGTTCAATTCAATTTTGAAAATATTTTTCCTGTTGAATTGGCAAATATCCCGACTCTTCTATCAGAACATTTGTGCAAAGCTGAAAGCACAGGAGATTTATTTATTATCGCTGATTCATCCCCTCCTCTCAAAGTTCATTCTGTATTGGCACAATTGCAGACATACCTTTTATAAGATAATATAAGGCTTCAATTATTCAGGAATAATTGGATATGCTATTCAATTTCTGAAACTTATGTTAATCATTTTAAAAGAAATGGTATGTTAAACAGAATAATAAAATATTTTTTAGAGCATAAGCTTATAACGTCTGTTGTATTTCTGGTTTGCATTGTATTAGGGATTGCCAATGCACCTTTTAACTGGAAGAGTGATTGGTTTCCACGGGATCCTGTACCGGTTGATGCAATACCGGACATTGGAGAAAACCAGCAAATAGTGTTTACCGAATGGCCAGGCCGTTCACCCCAAGATGTTGAAGACCAGATTTCCTATCCGTTAACTACTGCTTTATTGGGCATTCCTGGTGTAAAAACAATCCGAAGCAACTCTATTTTCGGTCTTTCAAGCATTTATATCATATTTGATGAAGATATAGAATTTTACTGGAGCCGCACGCGGATATTAGAAAAACTGAATTCCTTACCTGCCGGAACATTGCCGGAAGATGTAAGTCCGGCGCTTGGACCCGATGCTACAGCCCTTGGTCAAATTTACTGGTATACCCTTGAGGGCAGGGATAAACACGGAAAACCTGCCGGAGGATGGGATCCTCAGGAACTAAGAACGATACAGGATTTCTATATCCTGTATTCCTTAACATCCGTAAAGGGTGTTTCAGAAGTAGCATCTATTGGCGGATTTGTAAAAGAGTACCAGGTGGATATCGATCCCAATGCAATGAAAGCAAACGGGGTAACTGTAGCCCAGGTTATGAATGCAGTAAAAAAGAGTAATCTTGATATTGGTGCGAGGACTATAGAGTTTAACCGTGCTGAATATCTGGTAAGGGCTTTAGGTTATGTTAAGGACCTAAGCGATCTCGAAGAAAGTGTAGTTGCTGTCAGGGACAATGTGCCTGTGCGAATTAAAGATGTAGCAAGGGTCAATTATGGTCCGGCAACACGAAGGGGTGGACTGGACAAAGGCGGCGCAGAAGCGGTTGGTGGTGTTGTAGTAGCCCGGTACGGCGCAAATCCGCTTGAGGTTATAAATAACGTAAAAGAAAAACTGAAATCGATTGAAGCCGGTTTGCCACAAAAGGTTTTGGATGATGGAACAGTTTCAAAGGTTACAGTCGTACCTTTTTATGACCGTACGGGGCTGATTAAAGAAACGCTCGGAACATTGGAGGAAGCCCTTTCAATGGAAATACTTATAAGCATAATAGTTATTATCATACTCGTTCTGAATCTGAGGGCATCTGTTTTGATTTCAAGTCTGTTGCCGGTTGGTGTACTCATGACATTCATTGTTATGCGCCACTTTGGTGTTGATGCCAACATTGTGGCTTTATCAGGAATTGCTATTGCAATTGGTGTAATGGTGGATGTAGGTGTTGTCTTTACAGAGAATATCATCCGGCACCTGGAAATAGCACATAACATAGGTGTTAAAGGGAAACAATTATTAAAGGTCATTTATGAAGCAACCTCTGAAGTAGCATCGGCTGTTATTACTGCGCTTTCTACTACCGTAGTAAGTTTTCTTCCCGTATTTTTTATGCAAGCTGCCGAAGGAAAACTGTTTAAACCGCTGGCCTTTACAAAAACGTTTGCCATGATTTCGGCATTACTTGTCGGTATTTTATTTATACCGGCATTCGCTCATTTGGTATTTTCCATAAGATTTGATAAACATAAAACTGTAAAATGGATAAGTATTGTTTTGGCCGGTTTAGGAGTTGTCGCATTTATCCTTTCACCTTCCTTCCTGCCAGTAATACTTATTCTAATCGCAGCCAACAATTACTTCTCGAAACGCTGGCCTGAAAGTAAAAAAGAATATACCAATTATATAAACATCGGTTTAACACTGACTGTTGTAGTTTATTACCTCACCAATGGCTGGATGCCACTGGGCGCTGAAAACAGCATTCTGGTCAACTTCTTATTTGTGATGGCCATAATTGCTTTGGTATTAGGCATTCTGTTGACAGTTGTGCGTTACTATCCTAAAATACTGACCTGGTGTCTCGAAAATAAATGGAAGTTTCTGAGTATTCCTATAGCAGTATTTTTATTTGCTGTTTTCACCTGGCAGGGAGCTGACAGGGTTTTCAGATTCCTCCCTGAGAAATTTAAAGAAACCGGCTTCTGGCAATCAGTTAATAAGACATTTCCAGGCGCAGGTAAAGAGTTTATGCCATCGCTGGACGAAGGTTCTTTTCTTTTGATGCCAACCACAATGCCTCACTCCGGCATTGCTGAAAACAGGGAGGTGATCGGCAAAGTCGACCTGAATATTAACGGTATACCCGAAGTTGAACAAGTTGTTGGCAAATGGGGACGTGTAAATTCAGCCCTCGACCCTGCACCTGTTTCCATGTTTGAAAATATCATCAATTACAAACCTGAGTATATAGTTGATGAAGATGGTCACAGGTTGCGTTTTAAGGCAGATAAAAATGATGCATTCATTCTGAGTGATGGAACAACATATAATCCGAAAACAGATGAATTCAGGGAAATAGACAGGGAGCAACTGACCATTGACCACAGAGGCAAATATTTCCGGCAATGGCGTGAACACATCAATTCCCCCGATGATATCTGGCAGGAAATTGTTAAACGGTCAAAAATTCCGGGATTAACATCCGCGCCAAAGTTGCAGCCTATTCAAACCCGGTTGGTGATGCTGCAAACCGGTATGCGTGCCCCAATGGGAATAAAAGTATTCGGGCCCGATTTGGCAACAATTGAAAAAGTTGGTTTCCGGCTGGAAAATTATCTTAAGCAGGTACCGGGTGTCGAACCTTCTTCCGTTTTTGCCGACAGGGTTGTGGGAAAACCATATCTCGAAATTAAAATCAATCGTAAGACAATTGCACGTTACGGTTTAACCATTCAGGAAATAAATATGGTCATTTCCGGTGCCATTGGCGGAATGAAATTAAGCACAACTGTTGAAGGTCGTGAACGATTTCCTGTTCGTATGCGGTATGCCAGGGAATTCAGGGATAATCCTGACGATTTAAAAAAAGTGCTTATTCCGACTCCATCAGGTGTACAGGTACCTTTGGGTGAACTCGCCGAGATAACATATACCCGTGGACCGCAATTAATTAAAAGCGAAGATACTTTTCTTGTTGGTTATGTCATTTTCGATAAAAAACCAGATTATGCAGAGGTTGATGTAGTTGAAAATGCACAAAAATTCCTTGATGCAAAAATCAGGTCAGGAGATTTGGTTGTACCTACAGGTGTAAACTATCGCTTTACCGGAAATTACGAAAACCAAATCAGGGCAACCAAAAGACTTATGATAGTCGTACCTGTTTCATTAATTGTAATATTCTTAATCCTTTATTTTCAATTTAAAAATGTTATTCCGGCTTCAATGACCTTTACCGGAATTTTTGTCGCATTTGCCGGAGGATTTATTATGATTTGGTTATACGGACAAGGATGGTTTATGAATTTTTCAGTAGCCGGAATAAATATCCGGGACATGTTCCAGATGCACACCATTAATCTGAGTGTAGCAGTTTGGGTAGGATTCATTGCCCTGTTCGGTATAGCTACAGATGACGGTGTTATTATGGGTACTTTCCTGATGCAGGTTTTTGAAAAGGAAAAACCAACAACTGTTGAAGGAGTCAGAAAAGCTGTTCATCAGGCAGGCATCCAACGGGTTCGCCCGGCTATGATGACAGCTGCCACAACTATAATCGCGCTTATCCCGGTATTAACATCCACCGGAAAAGGTTCTGATATTATGGTTCCTATGGCAATTCCTTCATTTGGAGGTATGATTATCCAGGTAATGACCATGTTCATTGTTCCTGTGCTTTATAGCATGTGGCAGGAAAGAAAAGTAAAAAAGAGTATAAAACAACCTAATAAGGAATAACTATGAAGATAATAAAATACAATATAACCATGGTTATCCTGTTCCTTATTAACTTCACAGCCTCGGCACAAAGTGAACTTGATAACTATCTGCGAACAGCAGCTGAAAGAAATCCCGGACTAAAAGCAAAATTCACCGAATATATGGCGGCTCTTGAAAAAGTTCCACAGGTCGGTACATTGCCTGACCCTACAATGGTTTTCGGATATTTTATTCAACCTGTGGAAACCAGGCTTGGTCCGCAACAAGGCAGGGTCAGCATTACACAAATGTTTCCATGGTTTGGAACATTACGGGCAAAGGAAGATGCTGCAACTCAAATGGCAAAAGCCAAATACGAAATGTTCGAAGAAGCAAAATCTAAATTGTTTTACGATGTAAAATCAACCTGGTATAATCTTTATTTTACAAACAGGGCAATAGCTATTACAAGGGAAAACATTGAAATTCTTAACACATTTCAAAAACTTGCCCTTGTTAAGATAGAGACCGGAAAGGCTTCGGCTGTTGATGAGCTGAGAGTTGAGATGGAAATACTGGAACTCGAAAACCAGTTAAAAAAATTACTTGATAAACTAAACACACAGAATATAACATTTAACAATTTTTTGAATGTTGATGAACAACAGCAGGTTTTCATACCGGAGATATTAAATGTTGACAAGCTGAACCTAAACAAGGAAGCAATACTTGACAGCATCAGGTTGCACAACCATCAGGTTTTGAACCTCGGATTTAAGGAAGCATCTTATTCATATCAACAATCAGTTGCACGGAAAGCAGGCAAACCCGAATTTACGATTGGCATGGATTACATCTTTATTGGTGAACCTTCCAATACAATGTCGTTATCCGCTGAACCAGGAAAAGATGCCGTAATGCTTCCAATGGTTGGTTTAAGTGTTCCCCTTTACCGGAAAAAATATACATCAATGGTAAAGGAAGCAGTTTTTATGCAGGAATCTGCCCGGATCAAAAAAGTTGACAAGTTAAACATTCTGGAAAGCATTTATGAAAAAGCCCATGCCGACTATATGGATGCTGAAAGAAGAATTGATATGCATATCAGGCAAATTGAACTCTCCGGAAAGGCATTACGAATCCTCGAATCGGAATACGCTACCAACGGTAAAAATTTTGAGGAAATGTTACGTATGGAACGCCGGGTACTCATGCACAGCCTTGAGCTGGAAAAATCCAGAACTGACCTGAATGCTTCCATCGCTTTCATCAATTATTTAATGGGTAATTAACATCATAAAAAAGTTTAACATGAAAACAAAAATAAATATCAATAAAAAGAGTGTAAGGAATTATGCATTAGTACTTATAGCAGGATTGTTATCCGGCTGGTTATTATTTTATGATTCCGCTGAAACAAAAGAAGCAGTTCATGATCATTCGGAACAAGCAGAAAAAGCAACTGTTTGGACATGCTCCATGCACCCGCAGATTAAAATGGAGAAACCGGGTAAATGCCCTATTTGCAATATGGATTTAATTCCACTTGAAACAAGTTCACAGGGTGATGAAGCTGTTAACCCTGATGAAATCACAATGAGCGAATCAGCCGTGAAACTAGCTGAAATACAAACAATGTCTGTTAGAAGGGATTACTCCAATAAGGATGTTTACCTGCTTGGAAAAGTAAAACCCGATGAACGAAATATAGCAGAATTAACAGCACGTTTTGGAGGCCGCATTGAGAAACTGTTTGTGAATTTTACCGGGCAGAATGTAAAGAAAGGTGAAAAACTGGCAACCATTTATTCACCTGATTTGGTAACGGCACAAAAGGAACTGCTCGAATCTATGGAATACAAAGAAAGTCATCCTTCTTTCTATCGTGCTGCTCGCAATAAGTTAAAGCTATGGGACTTGACCGATACTCAGATTAATGAAATCGAGGAAGGTGGTGAACCACAAACATATTTCGATGTGCTTTCTCCCATTTCAGGCACAGTAACGATGCGACATGTAGCCATGGGTGACTATACAAAAGAAGGAAATGCCCTTTTCCAGGTGGTTGATTTAACCCATTTATGGGTAATGTTTGAAGCATATGAGAGTGATTTACCATGGTTAAAAAAAGGCGATAAAGCGGAATTTACTGTTCAGTCGCTTCCCGGCGAAACATTTAACGGTAAAGTTACTTACATCGATCCTTTCCTCGATTCCAAAACAAGGATTGCATATGTGCGTGTTGAAGTAAATAATCCAAAACTGGCATTAAAGCCGGAAATGTTTGCAAATGGTATTATTCATCCGGGAACATCAGGTAATCAAAAAGACCTGTTGATCCCAAAAACATCTGTACTCTGGACAGGTAAACGTGCTGTTGTATATGTAAAAGTCCCCGGTCGTGAACATGCTTCATTCCTTTACAGGGAAATTGTGCTGGGCCCGGAAGCCGGTGACCTGTACGTGGTAAAAGAAGGACTTTCGGAAGGAGAAGAAATTGCCGTAAATGGCGTGTTTAAAATTGATGCTGCAGCCCAGCTTGAAGGTAAACCAAGTATGATGAATCACTAAAATACAAGTATCATGAAAAAGAATGTGAAAATTTTATTAGGCATGCTTGTTCTTGCAACAAGCTTAACTGTTGTCGGATGTAAAAGTTCTGCTCAAAAAGAAAATACAAAGTCAGAAAGAGAAATGACTGAGGTTATTTATACATGCCCTATGCATCCGGAAGTTGAACAAAAGGAACCGGGCAATTGTCCTGAATGCGGAATGGCATTGGTAGAAAAGAAAAGTGAAATAGAACATTTACATGAAGAACATATGTAAGAATATAGTATTTATACAAAATTAAGCAGTACGGGTAAAATATACTATACCCGTACTGGTCATTTACATCTGCTGATCGGGGTTTACACCTGCGAATCTTAAACTTAAAATGATTAACTTGCATCATGTTTTATCGACCAATAATTCATGCTATGAGAACCTCTGTTTTATTCATGATATTATCCCTGGCATTCAGTTCCCTTTGCGGACAAATGAATCAAAAACACAGGGTAATTATACTCACCGACATTGAGGCAGATCCTGATGATACACAATCTTTAGTCCGGTTGCTTTTATATTCCAATGAAATTGACATTAAAGGCTTTATTGCTACCACCTCCTGCTGGCATAAATCAATGGTCAATCCGGAATCCATAGAAAGAGTCATTCAGGCTTACGATAAAGTACAACCTAACCTGGTTAAGCATGATGCAGCTTTTCCAAAAGCTGAAACACTATTTCCACTCGTAAAACAAGGCTTGCCTGAATACGGTATGTCAGGGGTTGGCCCTGACAAAGATTCAGAAGGCTCTGACCGGATCATTAAGGAACTTGAAAATAATGATGAGCGACCTCTTTGGATTTCGGTATGGGGAGGGGCTAATACCTTAGCACAGGCACTGTACAAGATCAAAAACACAAAAACTGAAAAAGAGCAGAAAGAGCTGATTTCAAAACTCAGGGTTTATACCATTTCTGACCAGGATGACAGTGGCATCTGGATCAGGAATAATTTTCCGGACTTGTTTTATATCGTAAGCCCGGGTGATGACTATGGCAGTGCAACATGGAGCAGCATTAACAGTTTTATACAAGGCATCGACAATAATACAATCAGCAATTCCTGGCTTGCTCAAAATATTCAACAGGGACATGGCCCTCTTGGTGCAGTTTATCCCGATGTTGCATGGGGAATGGAAGGAGACACACCTTCTTTTTTATCTCTGATATTGAATGGATTAAATAATGCCGGGCATCCTGAATGGGGCGGCTGGGGTGGCAGATATGAGCTGTATAAACCGGATTTTTCATCACAGAAAAAAGGTGGTTCGGGTGTACCTCATGAACCCGAAACAAGAAAAATATGGACAAATGCTGTGGATACCTATACCCCTTATATTTCAAGCGATTACGGAAGAACTGTAAAAAAAGATAGCATTACTTTCAGGGATAATAAAGTTACATTATGGCGCTGGAGAGATGACTTCCAGAATGATTTTGCCGCCCGTATGGACTGGTGTATAAAATCATACAAAGAAGCCAATCATGCACCTGTTATTGTTTTGAGTAATCCTGAACATTTAACAGTTGAATCAGGGCAGGGTTTCGGATTAGATGCATTTGACACAAGCGACCCGGACGGAGACAGTTTCAGTTTCTTGTGGTTCAACTATCCCGAAGCCGGAACTTATAAAAAATTAATAAAGATTGAAGGAGCGGAAAATGCCCATGGGGCATACGTAATTGCCCCAAAGGTGGATCATGAAGTAACGGCTCACTTTATCCTGAAAGTTACAGATAAGGGCGAACCTCAATTATCTGGTTATAAAAGAATTATTGTGACAATTAAACCAGAATAATACACATAGGCAACCATGCGGTCACAAAACATTCGGGATGATGTGGTTGGTTGCACATTCTACCATACTTAAGCATTTTCACTCAGCGGATACGAATACAACCCGTTCTCCCAAACGTTTCATGCCGCCAACTTTCAACCGGCACTGTGCAAACCTATAAATACTGACACATATTATGAAAACAATAATTATAGCATTATTAGGAATTGGACAATTCTTAAATTCATTTTCTCAACCAAATGAGGGTATCAGGGAAAAACCTGAAAATATGGAATTTGTCCCGGAAGGAACGTATAATATGAAAGTTATTGAAAATAACAAAACATCTGATGTATCAGTTCAAGTATCGGCATTATGGATGAGTAACGAGATCACGAACAAAGACTACAGGGAGTTTACAGATTATATCAGATCCAATCCAAACAGGTTTCTTATTGTTGTTGAATCAGAAAAAATCATTTTGAATGATTCAGTAAACGGAACAATGAAAGATTCGGTTATTGTGAAAAATGTTTTTATAAGATACCCGGATATATTATCAGGATTGATTGATTCCACTATTCTTGAGAAAGAAAATATGATTTACAAAAACTATTTTACCGATGAGAAATATGATAACTATCCTGTAGTTGGTGTTTCATACAGAAATGCGGTTTATTACTGCCTCTGGAAGACGGAAATGGAAAATGCCAGATTAAAACAGGAAGGGAAACCTTCAATTTCCGGTTACAGGTTGCCAACAGAAGATGAATGGGCCTATGTTGCATCACAACCCGTTATGCCCTCAAGAGAGAAAATTACCGGTAATGATATTCGCCCTTCAAAAAAAGGAATTATGAATATATTTCAATTATACAATCTTTCAGATAATGTTGCCGAATGGACTTCATCGTATCCAAAGTCAATCTGGAGAATATCAAATACAAACACGGAACATTTAAAGCAAAGAATAGTGAGAGGAGGATCATGGAAAACTTCACCCAATATTAATGAAAGTGCCGAATTGGACCAGGATGCAAAAAGAAATTTCATTGGTTTTCGTATAGTCCGGTCTGTATCCTTGTCAGGCGATAAATAAAAATCACCCGCCAACAACTCATATAATGCCGGTTTCCCGGTTATCTTTCCATTCTTCGTTAAGCAAAAATCATATTCTGTTCTATAGAAGACCCTGAGCCAACTCCAGTTAATACAGAAGGCATTTCCCGATGAACCCATCTTATTTTCAAATTCAATATTAAAGTATAACTGCCATAAAACGATTAAGATTAAGGTTATTGACAGCAATATATTTTGTTACCATTTGTGCTAAGGATTAAAGACAATTTCCAATCAGTCTTTATGCTTTCATTTTTACAACTCATCTGCATAATTCAACATCTCGTCGTGTTAAATTATGATTAAGCCCTGATATTGGGAACCTTTGTCAGGAAATATTCAATCACAAACATCAAAAATTATGAAAACAACAGCATTCATTTTTATGATTTCAATCCTGACAATAACAGGATGCTACTCTCAGCAATCGTCTGAATCAACTGAAAATCTACAATTCAATGGTTCTGTTTTAGATTTCTACAAACAATACAGTTCATTTACCGATCCCGGTGAATATGCCTGTTTGTATAAAAATCTTCCTGATTCTCTGCCTGAGCTATGTAGCTTAATAAAATCGCAGTTTATTCATCCTTATGCTGAATTGCCGAGGTATCAGCAGATAATTCCCGAAGAAAGATGGGATGAATCCTCCAAGTATCCAACCGTTAAATCGATTCTGGAAGGGCTTCTATCTTACGACTCATCAGGTATCGTGCCAAACAGGAAACCCGAAGATCGGTTGGTACTGGGTTGTCGTGATTATGCTGTTTTACTTGCATCCATATTAAAATATCGCGGCATTCCTGCCAGGATTCGTGCTGGTCATGTACCGTATATTATTCCTAATTTTCATACGAGTCATACAATTTGTGAAGTATGGAATGAAAATGATAAGCGTTGGATGCTTGTTGATCCGGGTATGAATATGGTTGATTTTAGCAGAGATAAATTCGATTTCAGTAACGAAGCATGGTTACAAATGCAAAAAAAAGAAATAGATACTGACTTATATGGGGTACCCGGAAAATATACCGGTTCGGTTTCGATATTAGGGAAAGTTTGTTCTGATTTAGCATTTATATTGGGTGCCGAATATACAGTATATCAATATGCACCCATATTAGATAGTGCTTTTAAGAACGACAATCCACTAACAACTCAGCAAATTGAAATGTTAAACAACATAAGTGAGTTAATGAAAACACTGAATGCAGCAAACCTGAAAAAACTACAGGAAATTTATAATAATACTCCTGAAATTCAAATCACCAGGCAATTTAAAATGGATGCCATTAAAGCTGAAAACAAAACCGGCGCCAAAAACACTTCACTCAATAAAACTGTTATTGAATTTGTTGACATACCTGGAGGGACTTTTATAATGGGAAGTCCTGATGATGAGGAAGGAAGAAAGGACGATGAGACTCAACACGAAGTTACACTAAGTTCCTTTAAAATGAGTAAATATTGTATAACCTATGATCAATATGATGCATTTTGCGAAGCCACAGGCAGGAAAAAACCCTGGGGAATCAAACGTGGAAATATGCCTGTATCGCAAGTAACATGGTACGATGCCCATGCATTTTCAGAATGGATGGGCTGCAGGTTGCCAACCGAAGCTGAATGGGAATATGCTGCCCGTGCAAATACGACTGCTCCCTTTTATACGGGTGAGTGCATCACAACTGATCAGGCAAATTTTAACGGAAATGAACCTTATGCAAATTGTGAAAATGGCAAATTCAGAAAAGAAGCCATGCCCGTTGGTAGTTTTCCGCCCAATGCCTATGGATTACATGATATGCATGGCAACATTTGGGAATGGACCAATGATTGGTATGGCCCATACAATTTAAATGATGCAATGAATCCAAAAGGACCCGATGCTGGTACTAAAAAAGTTGATCGTGGCGGAGGATTCTATGATGCTGCCTGGAGATGTCGTTCGGCCTGTCGTGGTGGTGGCACACCTCCCGGAAACAAGGGCACAGGAATAAGTTTCAGGATAGTAAAAGTTAAATAATAAAAAAGGAACCCTATGATTACTGTTTCAAACCTTAAAAAATCGTTCGATGCCGTTGATGCCCTGAAGGGTATCTCTTTCAATATTGCGCAAGGTGAGTGTTATGGACTGTTGGGGCCAAACGGAGCCGGGAAAACAACCACCATTTCCATCTTAAGCACAATAATAAATCCAAATGAAGGAGAAGTAAAAATTGCCGGGTATGATCTTAAGAAAAATCCGTTGGATTGTAAAAAGAACATTGGTGTTGTTACACAGGAAATAGCACTCTATAATGAACTCTCGGCATATGATAATTTACTGTTTTGGGGAGGCCTGTATAAGGTCCCGCGACAGGAATTATCAGAACATATTGATGAAACCTTAGGCCTGCTCGGATTGACAGAACGGAAGAACGATAAGGTAAAAACCTATTCCGGCGGAATGAAACGCAGGATTAATATCGCATCGGCCCTGCTCCATAAACCTAAGATCCTGTTTATGGATGAACCCACTGTTGGTATTGATCCCCAGAGCCGGAATCTGATTTTTGAAGTAGTTGAAAAGTTACATGAAGAGGGAATGACAATTATTTATACAACGCATTACATGGAGGAGGCTGAGCGCTTGTGCGATCGTGTCGGAATTATTGACAACGGAGAAATCATTGCCCAGGGAACACTGAATGAATTAAAGAATTCAGGATCAATGAAAGAATCCGTTGTGATCTCTTATACAAATCTTACAGATGAATGTTACCAAACCATAGAAAAAGAATGGAAAGATCTTCGGCGGTTTGAAGACACCATTCATTTTTATTCCATGAACATTCAGGGTGATCTGTCAAAATTAATATTGATGTGCAATGAGTTTGGTCTTGATATGCGGCATATTGATATCCAAAAGATTAACCTTGAAACCATATTTTTAAATCTAACCGGTAAACAACTGAGAGACAAATGAAACAATTAGTAAAAAAAGATCTGAAATTATTTTTCGGAAATAAGCAAGACATGTTGCTGACCTTTGCTTTGCCCATTGTATTTATCACCTTATTTTCTTTTGTTTTTGGAAGTATGGGGAATACCGAGGAAGCTAAAAATGGAAGCATTGTTCACGTTGTAGCAGGAACCTCGGTTATGATGCTTCTGTTTTCAATGGCAGGAATCGGCGGAAGTCTTCTGGATGAAAAGCAGGAAGGCATGTTGAAGAAATTGCTATGCTCACCCATGCACCCTGACACTATCCTTTTTGGTAAAATGCTGTATGCTAATATCATTTCCATTATTCAGCTCATAATCATGTTTATCTTCGCCTGGCTTGTTTTTGGCTTACCCATCATACATCACCTTCCTTCTCTTGCGATCATGATTTTGGCAACAGCTTATGCCTGTTCCGGTTTTGGTATTGTTCTTGCTTCATTTGCCAAAACGGGCCGGCAGGTGCAGGCACTTTCAACCATCATTGTATTGGTTATGAGCGGTATCGGAGGTAGTATGGTCCCTGTTTTTGTTATGCCGGAAATTATGCAAAAGATTGCTGTTGTTTCTGTTAATTATTGGGGTATTCACGGATTTTATGACATCTTCCTGGAGCGGCTTCCAATAACAGATATCAGTTTCTTATCGAAAGTTCTTGTTTTAATATTGATTGGAACTTCACTAAATATCATTGCATTTCAGATGTTTAAGAGAAATATTTTAAAGATTGCTTAGATGTGTAAAAAATTGCATTAGCCTGGTATAAAGAACGGGGCAGATAACGGCACGGGAGATTATTTCAATATTTCTTCCGTGCTTCAGGTTTTTGATTTAAATTAAGCGCCATGAAATTCAAAAACAAAAAAAGGGCAATTTACTTCAACAATATAGCTTCAATTGTTTTTGTAATCGGTACGTCAACAATAATCAGCTATTTCTTTCGGGGTCCTGGACTGTTTTCATCATTTCTTTTCTATTTAAAGTATTCTTCATTTGGATTTGCACTTGGGTTTTCTTTCTGGTTAGGCCATCATGCAATTGGCAGATTTACCGAAAAGAAACTTGACTGGACCAAAAATCCTAAAAAGGCAAATATTATCAGCTTGTTGATGTACATAATCTTCGGGTTAATAATTTGTACAACTATACCTTATGTATTTCACCGTTTTGTATGGGGGGACCTGACCGGAAAAGATCTTTTCTTGACGGTACTGGTAATGTCAATAATGATATTTTCCCTTGATATGATTGTTATTTCCCTTTTTTACTCAACCTATCTTACAAAATACTGGAAAAAATCTATTGAAGCAAACGAAGAATTGAAAAGGGAAACCCTGCTGGCTAAATATGAAGCGCTGAAGAACCAGGTTAATCCGCATTTTTTGTTTAACAGTTTAAATACCCTCAGCGGAATAGTAGAACAAAAAACTGAACTGGCAACCGGTTTTATTAAGAAACTATCAGACATATACCGGTATGTGCTGGAGCAAAGTGATAAGGAATTGGTTTCTTTGGATGATGAGATGAAATTTGTTGAGGATTACATATTTCTTTCGAAAATGAGATTTGGAGAAGCACTGATATTTCATTCGAATTTACCGGCTGACAATACTATTCAAATAGTCCCTCTGGGCATACAAATGTTGGTTGAAAATGCCATAAAACATAATATAGTATCTGATGATATGCCATTGAAAATTGAAATCACTGTTGAAGATGGTTTTATAATAGTAAGAAACAATATTCAAAAGAAAAAAACAGTTGTTTCAAAAAATGAACCTTTGGGACTCGAAAACCTGAAAAACAGATATGCCTATCTTACCAATTCGTCGATTGAAATCATTGATTATGAAAGTGAATTTGCTGTAAAATTGCCACTATTGAACGCACATAAACATGAATTGCCTGATTATTGAAGATGAGAAAATAGCCGCCGAACGGTTATCCGGATTAATCAAAAAATATGATCAGTCCATTGAAATCATTGAAATTATCCAATCGGTTAAAAATGCTGTTCAATGGTTAAATACCCGTCAGGCGCCCGATTTAATTTTTATGGACATTCAACTGGCTGATGGTTTAAGCTTTGAAATATTTGAACAAACCATTGTTAAAACACCTGTTATTTTCACCACCGCCTATGATGAATACGCCCTTAAAGCATTCAAGGTAAACAGTATTGATTATTTATTAAAACCAATTGCCCAGGACGAATTAAATAATGCAATTAAAAAATTCAAAGAAAACCATGAACCTAAAGATATACCGGCACAGGTATTTGACAGCATTCTGCATTCCCTCACGAAAAAGTATAAAAATAAATTTGTAATTAAAGTTGGTGAACACATTAAAGTTTTTGCAATTGATGATGTTCAATGTTTTTATAGTATGGAAAAATACACCTTTCTGAAAAATAATGCGGGGCGCGATTATGCCCTCAGCTATTCACTTGATCAGTTGGAAGATTTATTAGATCCTGCCAGGTTTTTCAGGATCAACCGCAGATTCATTGTTGCCTTTACAGCAATTTCTGATATCATTAGCTATTCCAATAGTCGTTTAAAGGTTAAATTAAATTCAAATGACGCTGATGACTTAATCGTAAGCCGTGAAAAGGTACAGGATTTTAAAAAATGGCTGGAAAATTGATTAAGATTTCTTCTCTTCTTCTGTTAGGGGTTTGTAAATACAAGTGTTCGAAACCCTGAAAAATATGTATAATTTACGTTTATAAAACAAGCCGAACAGCGCTTTGCGATACTCATTTTTATTCCATTTGTGTGCCCCGACAAGTAGTCGCTTTGAACCAGGCAACGCACCATATGCGAAAACGTTTGGCAAAAAGGCGAAAAAACATACTGCATAATTAAATTTCGTCATAAATTTAAACAAAGCAATATTTTATTTAAGATATTTGCTTAATTCTTAAATAAAGATTATCTTTATTCAAAAATACTTGCATGAAACATTACATTTCAGGCAAATATACAAGTCAAGGATATTATAAGAGTTTTCAGCCAACCTTCATAAACAGGCAACTCCTGATTGATAATATGAAGGTATTAAATCTTTTAAGTCAGGCAGACAGAGAACTTGGCAGACTTGATATGTTTTCAAAATATATCCCGAATATTGATTTGTTCATAAGCATGCATGTCTTAAAAGAAGCGACACAAAGTAGCAAAATTGAAGGAACTCAAACTAATATTGATGAAGCATTATTGGACAAAGAAGATATTCCTTTAGATAAAAGACAGGATTGGGAGGAAGTTCAGAATTATATCAAAGCGATGGAATGGGCTATCAATGAATTAAAAAGTCTACCCTTTTCATTAAGACTAATAAAAGGGACTCATAGCGTTCTTTTACGAGGAGTACGTGGAGAAAAAAAACAACCCGGGCAGTTCAGAAAAAGTCAGAACTGGATTGGAGGTGCAACATTAAATGATGCTGTATTTATACCACCAGTGCACACTTCGATACCTGATTTAATGAGTGATATTGAAAAATTCATACATAACGAAGAGTTTTATATTCCCGAATTACTAAAAATTGGAATGATTCATTATCAATTTGAAACCATTCACCCGTTTCTGGATGGTAATGGTAGAGTTGGTCGTTTATTAATACCATTTTATTTAGTAAGTAAAGGAATTTTACAAAGACCAATATTGTATTTATCTGACTTTTTTGAAAGGAACCGAAATTTGTATTATAATAACTTAATGATCGTAAGAGAAAAAAGTAATCTTACCCAATGGTTTAAATTTTTTTTAGTTGGTATAATTGAAACTTCAAGGAATGGAATTAGCACGTTTGATAGCATTCTGCAATTACAAAAGTTTGTAGAAAACAGCATTCGAAGTTTAGGAAGCAGAGCTGCAAACGCAAAAAAAGTTTTGGATTATCTTTATAACAAACCAGTTATAAATGCTGAGAAAGCAAGTGAAGTAACAAAAATATCAATGCCTTCTTCTTATAAATTAATCGCAGATCTCGAAAAGTTAAAAATATTAAAAGAAGTTACAGGGGGTCAGAGAGGTCGATTATATGTTTTCAATGATTACTTAAACCTATTTAAATAAAACTCCCCAACTGCCGCAAGGTAAAGAAGTGTAACTTGTAGCATGTTATTATCTGATATCCCAGCTCATCAGGATTTGTAACTCCGATTTAACCTCCTGTTTAACCGGTATTAAAATTCCTGACAAAGTTTGTTAACAACATTCAGAACCCATCCATAAAAACAACCACTCGCTATTCACATAACACGAATTATTGGATATCTTTCTCAGAAATTACAGGGTATCATAAAGAATTGCTTTATAAACTTAAAAAGGACAATTTATGCAATTCCCGGCCGGCGTTTGTCCATATTTGTCCTTTCACTACCAATCCCGGGTATAAAGATACATTAATAAAGCTTACCGGTAAACTGCAGAGAATTAAAACTGATTGTTGAATTATCTCTTTTTTATAATAATACGCGAATCCGCAAATTAATTCATTTGCAAGTATTGTTTTATTGTATTAACTTAAGTGATCATTATTACACCGTTAAAAGGCGTTAAGATGGTTAATGAAAACGAAGTTATAATGCTTATACTGGGCATAGGCGTGCTGACCTTTACATTTATCCATAAGGCAAAAATCAAGCGCATATATGCGTGGAGAAATCTCATGGCCGGGTTTTATCTGCTTCTGTTTGCATGGATTTTTACGATTGCTGAAGGCTTTTACTGGGGCTATTTTCTGAACATTTTTGAACATGCCTGTTATGGTGTCAGTGCCGTCATAATAGCCATCTGGTGTTTAAGATTGTTGTTCAGCCACAAAAAAATTGTGACCTGATGAAAAGCGTTGCTGTATTTGATCTGATATCGTTTCTGGTTACTTTGTCGGGAATGATTGTTCTTCTGTGGATCAGAAAAAAAAGAATAAACCGGGATATCAAATTATTGATTATCGGGCTGTTATTTCTGATTATATTGTATGATTTTTCACTTTTTGTTGAATGGTCAGGGATCACGGACGAACTGGATCCGTATGAAGACCTGATCGGGGCCATGATTCCCATGATGTGGGCTTTTTTGTTTTATGCTTTTATTCAAAAAATCGGCAACATTGATTTGCTTGAGAGTGAGAACCGGTTGGATATGGCATTGAAGGGCACCAGGGCAGGATTGTGGGACTGGAATATACAGTCGGGACATGTAATCTACAACGAACGTTGGGCTGAAATTATAGGTTATAAACTGAAAGAGATCGGACCATTAAATAAAGAAACCTGGACAAATCACGTTCATCCTGATGATTTAAAAAAGTCAGATGAACTGCTGGAAAAACATTTTGACGGCCAAACACCATTTTATGAATGTGAAATCAGAATGCAACATAAAAACGGTGAGTGGATCTGGGTAATGGACCGCGGAATGGTGATTGAACGGGATAATGAAGGGAAACCTGTACGGATGACAGGGACTTATATTGACATCACCAAACAGAAATCAACGGAAAAAAAACTCAATGAACAGATTGAAAAGAATCAGGCCATAAATAAAAAATACTTCGATCAGAATAAAGAATTGATGGCCAGTATTGAACATATAAAATCAATCAATCAGGAACTGATAACTGCAAAAGAAAGAGCAGAAGAGAGCGACAGGCTTAAATCAGCATTCCTGGCCAATATGAGTCATGAAATCCGCACCCCCATGAACGGCATTCTTGGTTTCGCATCATTATTGAACAGCCGGAAGCTTGATGAAAGTAAAAAACAAAAATATATCGCATTAATCAGAGAGAGCGGAATCAGAATGCTCAATATTATCAATGATCTGATTGATATATCAAAGATCGAGGCCGGACAGATCGAAGTTCAATTTGCAAGAGTTAACATAAAAGAAATATTGGATGAAATGTACCTGTTTTTTAAACCTGAAGCCGAAAAACGCGGATTAGTGTTCTCCTATTCATCAACCTTAACCGATGAAGATAATATGATGATAACTGATATAACCAAGTTAAAACAAATCCTTAGTAATCTTATTAATAATGCATTAAAATATACAGACAAGGGAAAGATTGATTTTGGATGTTCAAGGGCCGGTAATTCTGTTGAATTTTTTGTTAGAGATACCGGTGTTGGTATACCTGGTGATTTACGGGAAAAAGTATTTGAGCGATTTCGTCAGGTTGATCTTAACGTTCACCGGGCAAAGGAAGGTACCGGACTTGGCCTTACTATCTCAAAAGCTTACCTTGAAAAGATGGGCGGCAATATCTGGATGCAATCCAAACCGGGGGAAGGATCGGTATTTTATTTCAGCATACCGTATGGCAATACCCTGAACGACACACAGCATAAGGATTCTGTTTCCGAAGATATAATAAGATACAGGCAAAAAGCAACCGTTCTTGTTGCCGAGGATGATGAAATAGGTTTTATTTATCTGAAGGAATTGCTTTCTTTTTATGACATATCTGTTTTGCGGGCCAATAATGGTAAAGAAGCTGTTGAAATGTGTAAAAATAATGATGAAATACAGCTTGTATTTATGGATATTAAAATGCCTGAAATGGATGGGCTGGAGGCCATTCAACATATCAAACAGGTCAGAAAATCACTTCCTGTTATTGTACAATCAGCTTATGCCATGAATGAAGATAAGGAAAGAGCCAGAAAGGCCGGATGTGAAGATTATCTGACAAAACCTATCAAACAAAATGAATTGAATTCAGTCATTAAAAAATATTTTGATGATATCGACAATTGATGTGTTTGAATGTCAACAATAAAATATATGAATTAAGACCATATTCATATTTTTTGCCATGAGTTTTTTTACTAAATTAGAAAGATAAAGGGTAAGAAAAAATGCCTCCTCAATTATTGATACTGGATGATTTTAAAATTTCCAATGAGATAACGGCAGGTTTGTTAAAAGAAATGGGCTATACGGCTTATACCTGCCAAAGGAGTGAGGAAGCTCTTAATCTGATAAAATCAATAAAAATAGATATAATTATAACCGACTATTTAATGCCGGAGATGAATGGATTGGAATTCCTGAAAAAGGTAAGAGAACTTGAAGAATATCAGTCAGTCCCTGTTATTTTTCTTTCCTCCGTCAGCAATCCTGAAATCATCGAAAGTGCTGAGAATTTTGGTATTACGGCATGGCTGAAAAAACCGGTGGATATTCATCAGTTAGCAGAAGTGATCAATAAATTAATTACAAAATGAAAAAAAATATACTTGTTGTTGATGATTTTGAGAATACACGGTGGGTAATTCAGTTTACACTCCGCAAACTTGATTGCGAAGTTTTTCAGGCAGCAAACGGGAAGGAAGCAATGAAATTCTTCGACGGACGAAACATTGACCTTCTTATTACAGACCTGAACATGCCTGAGATGAACGGTATAGAACTGGTAAAAAAGGTGAGAGCCATGACAAATTATGAGTTCATCCCCATAATAATGCTCACAACTGAAACAAATCCTGAAAAGATGAAACAGGCCAACGATATTAAAGTAACTGTATGGGTTAAAAAGCCATTTGAACAGGAATCTTTCATTAAAGTTGTGATGAAGTGTTTAAATCAATCTGCCCGATAATATGCAGGAATTTCAAGACAGGTTTACAGATGAGGCCAGGGAGCTAATTGCCGGTATAGAATCCGAAGTCATTGGCCTTGAATCGAATCCGAATGACAAGCTGATCATTGACGAGATTTTCAGGGTCATGCACACCCTGAAAGGAACGGCTTCCATGTTTGGATTCAATTCTATCGAATCCATCACACATCATCTTGAATCACTATATGATTCTATAAGGGATGACAGAATGAAAATCAATGCTGAGATCATCAACCTTACATTTGCCACCATTGATATCATTAAAAAGATACTGGACACCAAAGACAATCTGAACAAAAATGATCAGAAGCACTTCGATGGTATTGTTCAGGATCTTAACAAAATCACAGGTCTGCCGCAGGAACCTCACAAAGAACCGCCGAATCCCCTGAAAGATTCCGGGGAAAAGATGAGGGCTTATTATATCCTGTATAAGCCTGATGAAAATATACTTTTCAGGGGCGTTAAACCCTTTGGTGTATTTTATGAATTAAGCGATATTGGCAGATACAAGGCCATTCCGTTTTTAGATAAAATGCCCATACTCGAGATCATTGATCTTGATAAGTTTTATCTGTACTGGGATATATTTTTTATCAGCAAAGCGCCACCGGAGGAAGTCAGGGATGTCTTTATGTTTTTCGAATCAAATGAAGCTTACGTTGTTGAGCTGGATTACAATAAACTGGACAAAGAATCGATAAAGGATTATACCAGGTTATCTGCCCGGAAACTCCCGCCGGAAAAGATCAGGGATATCTTTGCTTCGCTGCTGACCCATGAAGGCATTGAGATTGAAAGGCCTGAGCTTGTGGTTCCGAAAAAGGAAGAGGACGTGGAAGTTGAAACAGCATTAAGTGATATTGAGCACAGAACCAGGGAAATATCTCAAAAATCTTCTACAATGAGGGTGTCTTCTGAGAAACTGGACCACCTCATTACAAATGTCAGTGAGTTTGTGACGTTATACTCCCAGATCGCTTTAATGGTAGATATAAGCGGTTATGATGAGCTCACAAAACCCATCCAGTCTCTCGGAAAACTATCCAAGAAATTAAGGGATAATGCACTGGATCTCAGGCTACTGCCTCTTGATGAGCTGACACTGAAATTAAGAAGGCTGATCCGTGACCTTGCACAAAAGCTTAACAAAGAGGTTTCGTTCATAACAGAGGGAACGGATACCGAACTGGATAAGACTATAATAAGCCACCTGGAAGAACCATTGATGCATATCATACGGAATAGTCTTGATCACGGGATTGAGGACCGGGAAACCCGTTTGAAGATGCACAAATCTCCAACCGGAATAATACGCCTTACCTCGTTTTACTCAGGGGCCTATGTCTTTATCCAGGTCCAGGATGACGGTGCGGGCATTGACCCGGATGTCATCCTGAAAAAGGCTGTTGAAAAAGGATTGGCGCCGCAGGACGTGTCCTTATCCAAACGTGAAATATATGATTTTGTCTTCCTTCCGGGATTTTCCACGGCACAGCAGGTTTCAAAAGTATCAGGCAGGGGTGTTGGTATGGATGTGGTCAAGCAAAAGATCAATGAGCTCCGCGGTGAAATTGAAATCGATTCAGAGGTAAATCTGGGCACCAGTGTGACCATAAAACTGCCACTTACCCTTTCAATCATTGACACTTTAAAGGTCATGTTAGGTGATTCCCTTTACCTCGTTCCTCTTTCTGCAGTTGAAATCTGTCTGCGGGTCAATTACAGGGAAATCCTTGATAATCCCAAAAAACAGTTTGAATTTGAAGAAAAGTTTTTACCGGTTATTATCCTGCGGGATGAATTCAGCATTAATGGTCAGTATCCCGAATATGGCAGAATTGTTATTATCAAACAGTACGAAAAGAAATACGGTTTGCTTGTCGACCAGGTGCTGGGAGAACACCAGGCTGTGGTAAAACCCCTGGGCGATCTGCATAAAAAACATGATTTCTTTACAGGTGTCAGTATCATGGGCGACGGAAGTCTGGCACTGATACTGGATACAGGTAAAATGCTTATGATGAAAAAAGAAATGCAAAATGTGAATCTATAAATCATTATGGAAAACTTACCAGGTAACAGGGAAAGCACATATCTGGGCTTTCGTATTGAAAATGAGACCTTCGCAATTAACGCCGAGAACGTTATTGAAGTTGTCCGGAACGAAGGCGTTACTTCCGTTCCAAAAACAGCTGATTATGTTGAGGGAATTATAAACTTCAGGGGGGATATCCTTTCGGTTGTAAACGCCCGGAAGAAACTCAACATTCCTGAACGACAGGATGCCATAAAGAAAGTGATTATTGTAATTGAATTCGAAACAAACGGGAACACTTCCACCCTGGGGATTATTGCAGATAAGGTAACGGGCGTACTCAACCTGCAGGAAAAAGATATTCAGCCTGTACTTGAGTTTGGCAACTATTATAATCCCGAATATCTAAGGGGAGCTTTGCGTGTAAAGGACAAAATAATTACAATACTGAACATTGAAAAAATCTTTTCTGAAGAAGAGGTTCGTATCATCAAATCAGTGAAAGACAAAAAGATAACAAATAAAAAGTAAATATTATGGAGAAGTTTTTATGGATAACCGGTATAGTATTTACTATAGATTCTATATTAGTACTCATTGTAACATTGGGGTTTAGACGTTCCATTCTCAAAGATGTTATGGGGCCGACATTGACAATTGCCGGACTGGGAGCTATTGCCGGGGCATTCCTGGGAATTTTTGAAATCAAATATGTTTTTTATGTGGCACCGCCCATCCTGGTTATTATTTATTTTATGATTCGCTATATAAATTCGGTTATTATCAAACCCATTGTTGCTTTAACCGGTCAGATTAACGTGGTTGCCTCAGGGAATACCTCGGTTGAAATTGAGAAACGGATAATGGCGCTGAAAAATGAAGTCGGTCAGATATCCGCCTCGCTCAACCGGATGATCGATAACCTGAAATACAGCGTAAACATTGCCAATATGGTATCAAAAGGGAACCTGAATATTGACTTCAGAAAAGAATCAGAAGAAGGGGATCTCGACAAGGCCATCAGGGAAATGGTTTACAATCTAAAACAAAGCGTTGATCTTGCCGATAAAGTATCAAAGGGTTTCCTGGGTATGGACCTGGATGAAATAACCGGGGAAGGAGATCTTGACAAAGCTTTAAAGAACATGATTGAAAAACTGAGAGAATTAACGATCCAGATAAGGCAGGCATCAGAATTTGTTGCATCAAGCAGTAAACAGATCAGCGCTTCGGCTGAATCGGTTGCCCAGGGCTCTAATGAACAGGCTTCCGCCACTGAAGAAGCGTCCTCATCGCTTGAAGAGATGTCGGCCAGTGTTAACCAGAATGCTGAAAATGCAACCCAGACCAACAACATTACCTCGGGATTAAGGGATAAAATAAATACGGTGGTTGAATCATTCAATGAAACCAACAAGGCCATGAAGTCAATCGTGGAAAAGATCGCCATCATCAACGATATTGCCGACAAAACCGATCTTTTGGCCATCAATGCTGCCATTGAGGCAGCCCGGGCCGGTGAACACGGTAAAGGATTTGCCGTAGTGGCAGGCGAAGTCAGGCTGCTCGCGGAAAGCAGTCTGAAAGCAGCAGCAGAAATTGAATCGATGTCGAAAATGAGCCTCACCAAAGCAGAAAATTCAAACCAGCTGCTGAACGAAGTTGTCCCTGATATTATAAATGCTTCAAACCTTGTTCAGGAAGTAGCAGCCGCCAGCCTTGAGCAAAGCACGGGCATAAACCAGGTCAATGCTGCTCTTCAACAATTAAATGAAGTTACGCAGCAGAATTCGGCCCTCTCCGAGGAATTATCATCCAGCTCCGAAGAAATGACAAGTCAGGCCGACAAGCTGGTGGAAACAGTAGCCTATTTCAAAACTTCCAAAGATGAGTTTGAACAATACAATATTCTTGAGATTGAAAATCAGATACAGAAATTTCAGACCACGTTATCGGCATTGAAAAGCCAGCAGGGAAAACAGAAAAAAGAGACTGCTCAAGATAATATCCTTGCGGAAAAATCTGAAACGAAAAAATCTGAAAAAAATAAAATTCCGGTGAAGACCCGGTCAAAAGTACAGAAAACACCTAAAGACAAAGAAACTGATAAGGACTTCGAAAAGTATTAATTAATAATAGAATACCATGAATGATATTCTTTTATTCTATTTGGTTGCAACCGTTACAGCTTCATTAGCTGTTTTACTGACAAGAATTATTATGAAAAGATCTGTTGCCTTTACAAATGCTGCAGTTCTTGTTATTGTTGCATATGTTATAGCATTAATGGTCTATTTCATCGCCAAAAAAGGATTTATTCATTTAACCTGGGCCGTACCGGTTGCTTTGAGCATTGTGCTTCTTAGCGGAAGATATTTTTATGAGTTCGTAAGCAAACCTTTAAAAAGTCTGACAGAGACCATTAATGTTCTGTCTACAGGTGATCTGTCTGTTGAGATTGACCATGAAATCAGACGCAAGAGAAATGAATTGGGCGAAATTGCTGTTTCATTATCCAATATGGTAATGAATTTAAAGCAAAGTGTTGAAATTGCCAACAAGGTTGCCGAGGGCTATGTTGGTTTCGAGGCAGAGGATATCAAGGGAAGCGGCGACCTTGATAATGCACTCAAAAATATGATTAAGCGTTTGCGTGAAGTGATAGAGAATATTTTACAAGCGGCAGAAAATGTTGCTACGGGCAGCAGGCAAATCAGCAGTTCAGCCCAAAGTCTGGCACAGGGTGCCAACGAGCAGGCCAGCGCAACTGAAGAAGCATCTTCATCCCTCGAGGAAATGTCGGCCAGCATCGGTCAGAACTCGGAAAACGCAACACATTCAAGCAATATAACAAAAGAAATCCGCGAACAGATCGGTGTTATTGTCTCCGCTGTAAATGAAACCAATATAGCCATGAGTGCAATTGTGGAAAAAATCGCCATTATCAACGATATTGCCGACAAAACCGATCTTCTTGCCATAAATGCCGCCATTGAGGCGGACAGGGCCGGTGAACACGGGAAAGGCTTTGCCGTTGTAGCCTCTGAGGTAAGGGAACTGGCCGAAAGCAGTCTTCGGTCAGCAACCGAAATTGAAAATGTTTCAAGGGAAAGCCTGAAAAAGGCCGACCATTCCAATACGCTGCTGAACAACCTGGCGCCTCAAATCATTAAAGCCTCCGATCTGGTTCAGGAGATTGCAGCAGCCAGCATTGAACAGAATGCAGGTACAAACCAGGTCAATACGGCCCTTCAGCAATTAAATGAAGTAACACAGCAAAATTCCGCCCTTTCCGAAGAAATGTCATCCAGCTCAGAGGAATTGTACAGTCAGGCAGAGAAACTGTATGAGTCCATATCCTATTTCAAAACCTCAAAGACCGAAATGGATAGGCATAATGTCAAAGAAATCAGGAACCAGATAAAAAAACTGCAGGATATGCTGCCGGATACTGAAAATATTCAGGAAATAATGGTCAAAGAATCCGAATCAAAAACCAAGCCGGCCGAAATGACAACAGAATTAAAGTCTCAGAGTATAACAAAGAAACCCAAAAAAAAGAAAGGGCAGGAGAAAGATGAATCAGGGGATAAGGATTTCGAAAAATACTAATATTTAAAACAATAACTCATGGAAATTTCAAAGACTACAATGCTGGCAATTTTGATAGCGACACCCGTGATGTTCTTTATTTTCAAGTTGATCTTTAAAAAAACAATCTCCTTTTACATTTTCGTCAGTTTGGCTATTGTAGCCATAATGGTTGTGTTGCTCATCTATTTGCAGAATTCAATGGGAAAACATGGTCAGATTATCACAACGCCCATTGGTTTAGGCATCACTGTTGCCCTGGTGGCCGGTTTGAGGTTTATCATATTAAAACCCATAAAGCAGCTTACTGCCATTAACAGGGAGTTAGCAAAGGGCAACACTCATGTTACAATAAATCCGCTGTTGCTTCGCAGCAATACTGAAATAGGTGACATAGCCAGGTCAGTCGAAGAACTGACCATAAATTTAAAGGAAAGCATAAGCCTTGCCGATAAAGTTGCTCATGGTTTCATCGGATTTAAAGATGAGGATATCAAAGGGCAAGGAGATCTCGACAATGCACTGAGGGAGATGATCTCAAGATTGCGGGAAGTCATCACAAATATCGGACAGGCGGCAGAAAATGTTGCATCGGGGAGCAAACAGATAAGCAGTTCGGCCCAGAGCCTGGCTTCGGGGGCCAATGAACAGGCCAGCGCCACAGAAGAAGCATCCTCATCACTCGAAGAAATGTCGGCCAGTATCAGCCAGAATTCAGCAAATGCAACCCAGTCAAGTAGTATTACAAAAGAAATAAAAGACAAAATCAGCTCTATCGTAGCCTCAGTTGATGAAACAAGTACAGCCATGAGAGCTATTGTTGAGAAGATAGCCATTATTAATGATATAGCTGACAAAACCGACCTCCTGGCCATCAATGCAGCCATTGAAGCCGCCAGAGCCGGCGAACACGGTAAAGGTTTCGCTGTCGTCGCCTCCGAAATACGGGAACTGGCAGAAAGCAGTCTGAAATCAGCCACTGAAATTGAAACTGTTTCTAAAAACAGCCTTAAAAAAGCAGAGAATTCCAATACTCTTTTAAATGATCTTGCCCCTGAAATCATAAAGGCATCTGATATGGTACAGGAAATAGCTGCAGCCAGTATCGAACAAAGTGCGGGAACCGAGCAGGTAAACCAGGCCTTGCAACAGCTCAATCAGGTAACGCAGCAAAATTCAGCCCTCTCGGAAGAAATGTCATCAAGTTCGGAAGAACTTGCCAGTCAGGCAGAAAGATTGTTTGACTCAGTGTCATATTTTAAAACCACGCAGGAAGAAATGGATCAATACAACATCCTTGAAATTGAGAACCACATAAGGAAATTCCAGGGTATATTGGATAACCTGAAAAACAAACAAAAGACCCCGGAGTCGAAACAAAATGAGGAGATTAAATCATCAGCAATTTCCGAGACAGGCAAAATCAAAAGGAAAAAATCAGCACAAAAAAAACCTCCTGATAGCAACAATACAGCTGACCATGATTTTGAGAAATTTTAACTTTATAACCACCACATAATTTTAATATTTTTACAAAGCACTATAAATGATATGCCATTACTATATTTATGAATATGCATTCCAACCATTATATTGCCTTTGCTCTTGTTTTACTGAGTGTTCTTTCCTGTTCCAGAGAAAAGAATGAAAAGCCGGTATACCGTGACCCCTCATTTGATCCGGTTTTATTTTCCGATCAGTTGCCGGGCGGCCTGAAGAATGCAGCCGATCCATACGCAAAGCTTGTATATGGTGATATTTTATCAATGCTTGACTGGAGTGAGTTTTCCGGACAGCTTGCCTTGCCTGACAGCGCCGAAAAACAGGTTTCGATAACATCGGCAGAATCTTACCTGTGGAACCTGAACACCGGCAGTTTACTACTTCAGATATTCCTCTCCTTTTCGAAAGAAGGAGATGATTATGTGTGGCAGGAAGAAATCCGGTATGGTATCCTGGGAACCTATAATGAATATATTACGGTACGTGAAAACGAATCAGCAAAAAGCGGATCACTCCAATATAATATGCAGTGGTTCTGCGGGCTCGATCAGCTTACAAATCCCTGTGCCCCTTCATACCGTTATTACGAATGGAAGATAACCATTAACGGTAATCTGGCCTATATTGTCAAATTCGAAAATCAAACCGTTGAGCCGGCCATGAATATTGAATACAGGCTTATGCTGGCGCCTGACGGATCAGGCAGTGTTGATGCTTATTCCGGTACGGGACGGTATTATCATGCGGCCTGGGATACACTGGGAAATGGCGTCTATACCCTGCATAATGACGAAATTCCGGAAACGCATGAATGGACCATCCCTTAAGAAAACAAATGATATCATACCTGCCTTACAACAACTACAACAATAATAATCTTCTACTTACTTAATGACTGCAAGACCGGGCGACCAAACGACTAAACGACCAGACGACCTAATTACCACCCTCAATCATTTCCCAGTCTCAGTATAGCCTCCTTCAACGGTTCTTCAGGCTTGATAAAGTTGTACTCTCCCCAATAACTGTCCTGGAAATCGGCAATCTGTTCCATGAATATTTCCTGTGACCTGACTGTTTCCTTATACCTGAACCGTTCAACAGTATCAGTCTCCACCTCGGTCACGGCCATTTCAAGGATGGTGCTGTATACCGATGCAAACAATTGCTTTTTATGTCTGATCCTGAAAACGGTCTCACAGCGGATCAGGTTCAGATAATAAAGGCCCTCCATCCTGCGAAACTCAACCCTGTATGAGGCTTTTTGCGGTTTTACCCTGAGATATCTCGGCTTTTTCAGCACAAACATATGGCTGGCCTCTGTCATGCGTTCCGGGTCAACCTCAAATTCAACTGCGGCAATGGCAAGATTTTTAAGTTCGAGAAAAATCCTTCCGCTGTAGAGAGCCTCCTGGTAATTTTCTCTGGGCGAAAACCGGATAACATAAAATTCATTCTGATCACTGATCATCATATCCGTCATCCTGTAAGCATAGGCCTCGAAGTTCTGGGTCATAAAAAAATCGGGCAGATTTTTGGCCACGTCCAGGAGGAGAGTTGTATTCAGGCCCGCCTTAAGCTTCAGAATGATGGTATCGGAATTGCCGGCATTTATTGTTTTTCTTCCCTTTATTATTTTGATCTGATCTCCCGAAACAGGCAGGTTATATTCGGTTTTGTATGTCTGCAGAATAGCCTCCGACACAGCCACAACCCGGCTGTTTTTTGTAACGATCTCACGGTAAAAAGATGTCAGCAGAGCCGGATCAAGCGGATAATTCTCAGGAATTTTTTCGATGGCAGACGTAAGAAGGGAAATGGGATTGGTCTGACGGATGATGACCTCCTGGATGGGGATAAAATCAGGTTTCAGGTAATAGTCTTGTTCCGCAGCAACAAAATCAATAACGGGCAGTATCAGCTGCTGATAACCCATGCACGAGATGCCAAGGCTGTCGTTAAGGTGATGAGCATTAATTTTCAGCAGAAAAATGCCCTGAAGGTTGGCCACAGTACCTATGCTTCTCCCTACCAGACAAATGTTTGCAAAGGGCACAGGCTTCTTGTTATGGATATCCAGTACACGGCCCCTGATTTCAAGAATGGTAACAGAATCTCCTTTTTGAGAAGGGTCTTGTTTATATCTTTTAACGACAACCGGTCTATAGATCACAATCTGTCGGCCAATGAGCCGGTACTCCAGTGATGGATCCCGTAAAACCTCATTCAGTACAGAATATAATGATTCATTTTCTTCATCAAGCCGGATATTCTTTGAGAGATCAATAATATCGGGATTAAAGGAAAAGTTCAGTCCGGTGTGTTCACTGATAAGTTGAAATGCCTGATTTACTGAAATTGTGGTGTCAACGATTGTTATCTTCTGATACAGCAATGTATCCTGGCCTTTTATCAGGCCTTGCCACGATAAGACAACAAGGAAAAAGTATATCTTAACCGATCCATGACAAAGAAAAGGAATGAATCGGGTAACCTTGTATGATAAGGACTTCGGGCTTAAACCCGCGTGGTATTTTGATGCGGTTTTTAACAACAGCAAGAACATTAACCATCAACATCCCTGACCTGACAATATGATTTTATTCCCTCTTTTTTCCCATTCCCAGTTGTGAATTGTGCATATTGTCTCAATGACATTCTCCAGCGTTTCATTTTCAAAATTACTGCGTATTTTGCAATTGGTCATGTCGGGATCTTTAAATACTAGATTGACTTTAAATACATCCTTTATACCTTCAGCAACCCTTGCCAGGTCGGTATTGTTGAAGAAAAGCTTCCTTGTCTTCCATGCCAGGTAGTTTTCGTCGGTGTTCATTTGTTTTTCTACTGAGGCATCTTCTATCGATCCGATGAAGCCAGGTTCAATGGTAATGGTATTACTGACATTCTCTGCCTCAAAAAGCTGAACTTTTCCTGACTCAACAAACACTTCTACTTTTCCTGATGATTTTAAGGCCTGAACATTGAAGGAAGTGCCTAAAACTTTTATCCCTGCTTTACCGGAATAAATTGTGAAAGGCCTTTCAGGGTCAGGTGAAACGTCAAAATAGGCTTCACCGGTCAGCCTGACCACACGTCCATCGGTATTGAAATTCTTTGAATAACTGATTTTAGTATCAGCATTCAGAAACACGAGACTTCCATCGGGCAGTATAACCCTGGTCTGATCGTCGGTGACTGAACTGACAACCGTTAACACCGAATCATTGTTCAATCCTGAAATCAAGAAATACGAAGCAACTCCGAGAGCCACAACCAGGGCAATGGCAGCAGCAACTTTCAACAGGGGCATGCCGAACCCTATGTCCAAACCCGTTTTTCTTTCCTTTTTCAGCACGGCAGAACCTTCCGAAGAAGTAATAATCCTGTTGTGCAGCTTTTCCCATCCTTTATTTACATCAAATTGATTCATTTCTTTTATGCTGTTAATACTATTCCAAAATCCTGTTGCCTCAATAAACAATGCTGAATTCGAGGTTGATTTCTGAAGCCAGGTTGATATCTCCTTCTGTTCCTGTTCATCAGTCTCACCGGCCAGATGTTTTGCCAGTATATCCCAGTTTGCATTTTTATTTCTCTTCATAACCTGCTTCTTTAAACTGTTTCAACATACTCTTTCAGGTTCTTTCTCAATATCTTCAAAGCTTTACCCATGTTAGCCTCGACTGTCTTAACCGAAATCGAAAGCTTTTTTGCAATATCAGTATAGCGAAGCCCTTCAAAACGATTCAGTCTGAAAATACGGCTGCATCTCTCAGGCAAGGAATCCAGGGTTTTGTTTATAATGCTCTGGATTTCATGTAAGCCTGCAAGGTCCGTGGGAGATTCAACATGGGCCGATGCCTCTTCACGGGTAGTCTTCTCAAATTTCTGTTCAATCTTCCGATGGTCAAGATACTTCGTGCATCTGTTATGCGTGGCTGTGTACATATAGGCTTTGATTGATGTGGTAATGGTCAGTTCCTGGCGTTTTTCCCAGATGGTATAGAACAGGTCCTGGACAATTTCTTCAGCCACATCAACAGATGATACATATTTAAGGGCATGGTAACACAATGGCTGATAATAGAGGCGGAAAAAATCTTCAAAAGCACGAAGATTCCCCGATTTTATCAATTCCATTGTTGATATTTCCTGTTGTATCATCGTTCAATAATTTAGAGCCAGGAATCAAGAACCAAGAGTCAAGACAGCTTTTAAGTTTATTTTTAGAAGATGACCTGTATTTTTACGTTTTGTCATCAAATTTACTGATAAACCTGAAAAATTCAATAAATCCCGGTTATCAGAAAAATAATCATCCCCCATTCGTATTTCAACATTTATGCCAGTAAAAGGTTTAAAACTCCTTCAGGGGGATGATTAATCCATGGTCATGTGTTAATCACGCGAATCCATATCCCGCCTTCTCAGTCTGCGATTCAGCTTTGAAATTGCCGATTCAATTGATTCATCGGGTTTAATATAATTGTATTCGCCCCAGAAATCATCATCAGAAAAATACTGCACCTGATCAGCCAGAACATCTGACATCTTAGCAGATTCCCTGTACCTGAACTTGTCAATTGACTCGGTCTCTCTGTCTGTCACGGCCATTTCCAATGAGGTTACATAGGTCGACTTGAATAATTTCTTTGACCATTTGCAGTCGAATGTCAACTCACTTCTGACGTGATTGAGATACCATTTATCATCCAGCACACGATAATTGATCATATAATGCGCTCCGATAACATTTACTTTCAGGTCGATAGGCTTTTTTCTCACCAATTCGTTATCAGCAAGGTCTATGCCTTTTTCACTGAGCTCAAAATCAAGCCGTGAAAAAGCCAGGTTTTTTGTATCAAGGTAAATTTTCCCTTTATAAAGCGGATAGTTGATGTTATCTTTCTGATCAAATTCAATCACATAATTGTCTCTGCCATCGATGGTCACAAAACCAGTGAATTTGAATTCATAGTAATCAATAAAATCTGCCGAAAGCAATGCACCTGGATTTTTTACAACATCGAGCAGGAAACTGGTTCTTGGTCCGCCCTGCAGTTTAAAAACCAGGGTGTCCATTTTCTTTACATCCTGGCTTTTCCGGCCTTTGTATATCTTAACCCTGTCCATTTCAAAGTCATTGTTATAAGATGACTTGTAGACATCGAGGACGGCTTCCGAGACAGCCACATAATTCCGGTTTTGTTTGATTGTTTCACGATAGAAAGCAATCAACATTTCGGGTGCAATCTTGTAGTTTTCGTCAATGCGTCTTATGGCCATCCGCAGCAACTCTGTAGGATCACTTGTACGGATCACAACTTCCTTGATCGGAACAGACGAAGGTTCGAGTTTAATAATGTTGCCTTCAGTTGAGAATTCTGACAGTTTCAGTTCAACATTATGATATCCGATAAATGAAAATCCTACTGATTGATACAATTCACCAACCGGGACTTTCAGAATGAATTCCCCGTCGGAATTGGTCACTGTACCTATGCTGCTTTTCACAAGATACACGTTGGCAAAAACGACAGGTTTCTTCGAAAGAGCATCTATGACCTTTCCGGTATATACCTTAAAGGTTGTATCCTTTTTGGCTCTTCCCATGGTTACATTAATCCCCTTCGCCGGCAATGGCATCATAATGACCATAATGACCAGAAAGACCGGCATGAACAACATCTTACATTTAAAAGTTTTCATGGCATATTGTTTTTGGTTGTTTCAACATTTTAATTTGTACTTCCGATAATATGACCATTGAACCATTCCTTACCCTATTTAACGGGACTTTTTTCTTTGCTGCCCCGGGGCAGTTTACTATTTTTGTCGCGGATCCTGCATAAACTTAAAGAAACCATCATTGCGTAACTTATTGCGATCAACGCCAGTTATGGCCATTATAACCTGTTTATTATGGTCGACAGCCTTTTTTTCAATAAAGATAGGCCTCCAATATACCACACCGCTGCATTTTGCAGGAACCCGCTTTATGTTGTCAGGGCTTTTGCTGATGATTGTATTCCATGATCTTCGAAAGTACTTTCATCAGGTGGCTGTCAACTGGAAATTCATACTGCAGATTGCTTTTTTGCAAACCGGTATTCTTTACTTTTTGTTTTACATTGGCATCAACATGGTTCCAGCAAATATATCGGCCGTTATAACCGGGGCGGGACCTTTATTTGTGTCATTGCTGGCACATTTCTTTCTGCATAATGACCGTCTTGAACCGCTGAAAGTTGTCTCCATTTGTCTTGGTATCACCGGTATTATTTTGATCGGAGCCGACAGGTTCAGTCTGAACCTCAGGGAGGCCAGGGAGTTCTGGGGAATACTGATACTGGTCCTTTCAAATATTTCAAGCAGCATGGGTAATATTATTGTATCACGAAGTAAAAAGCGACAGGTTCATCCTGTTGTTCTGAACTCTGCGCAACTCTTTATCGGAGGTCTCATGCTGTATGCCTCTTCACTGTTTATAGAAGAACCTGTGTCCGGCACCAAACCCTTATCATATTATACATCGCTTGCATGGCTTGTCTGCCTTTCAGCTGTGGCCTACTCTATATGGTTCGGACTGATCAGGCGGCCAGGTGTAAAAGTTTCGGAATTGAATGTCTGGAAATTCCTTATCCCTGTTTTTGGGGCACTGTTCAGCTGGATCATTCTGCCTGACGAACATCCTGAGGCTGTTGTAGTAACCGGAATGGTTATTGTGACTCTGGCGTTATTGCTGCTCTATTACCCTCTTGTAGGCAAGGTGTTGGTCATGATCAAAAAACGGGTGGTCACATGGTGGGGTTGAAAAACGGTTGTGTTGAACGTTGCCCCGGATGCAGTCACCGTTCACTGTCAATGCAGGAAAGCCATGCACAGAAAGAGGGCTGGATAAAAAAGCAATTAAAGGCATGGCAGGAAAAGGTAGAATTCATCCGTTCAGTGAAAGAATCCCGACGCTGGGGTTATCGCAGAAAGATATTGCTGAAAACCGAATTCAATAACAATCATTGGGAATTTGGCATGATCCGCAGGGATGAATTCATTGCCATACCACAATGTCCGGTACACGCTGCGATCACACGCAAACTGATACTATTGTTAACCTCTGCCCTGCCCCCTTTTCAGGTTTTTCCCCTGGCCTATCTCAGTCAGTCAAACGCCCTGGTCACGCTGGTGCTGAAGACAAAGCAAATGCCGGCAGTTAACTGGATGACCGATGATTTTATTAAAGAACTGCAATCCATTGGGATTAAAGGATTATCTCTTCATCTCAATCCTTCTGCCGGTCGCCGGATGTTTGCCAAAAACGGATGGTACCAGCTGTGGGGAGATGACCATGCTTACAATGATTCAGGATTGATGTATGGCCGAACCTCATTCAGCCAGCTGATCCACGAATTACATTGTCAGTCGCTTGATGAAGCTGAAATGTTTTTAGAGCCTGAACCTGATGATTGTGTTGTTGACCTGTATTGTGGCATTGGCAGCAGCCTGATACGCTGGTCAAAAAGAGGAGCCCGCATCATTGGTGTTGAAACCGGAGGAGAAGCTGTACACTGTGCCAGGATAAATGCTCCGCAAGCTGAGGTACTGCGAGGCACTTGCAGGCATCGCCTTCCGCAGTTGCAGCAATGGATTGACAATGTTCACCAGCCGCAAAAGAAGAAGTTGTTGTATGTTAATCCGCCCCGAACAGGCATAGAACCGGAAGTTCTGAAATGGATAACAGAAGAAATGAAACCCCACCGTCTGGCCTATCTGTCGTGCAGTATGGGCACACTGCGACGTGATATGGAAATGCTGGTTTCAAAAGGCTTTATTATAAGACGTGTCATCCCCTATGATTTTTTCCCTCAGACACATCATGTGGAGTGTCTGACACTGGCAGACAGTATAAGATAAAAACCATGAAGCAAAAAAAACCCCGCCTCTGCAGGCGGGGACTGAAAAAAAGTTACTCAGAAAAACCAATACACAGATTATATTATTCCCAACCGGGATATTGACGCATCTTACCACCGCTCAGGGTAATTTCACGTTCCGGAAGAGGTTGAAATTCATTCTGTCCTTTGTTGAAAATTTTAACGTACCCGTCATCGTTTGGTTTGTTATTTAATAATTCATATGCCAAATTCCAACGGACAAGGTCGAACATGCGAAGACCCTCACAAGCCAGTTCCACACGCCTTTCATGCACAATATCGTCAAATGTAACGCTGGTTAAGGGAGCCGGAGCACCTGTTGTTCCGCACATACGGGCCCTTTCTCTTACCTTGTTCAAATATCCCAGTGCTTTGTCAGTCTGGCCCAGGGCAAGTGCTGCCTCCGCAGCGATCAGATAAACTTCTGCATAGCGTATCAGCCTGACATTATTGGGGGCACAACACCAGTCTTTATAATTGTCCCAGTATTCCGCAGACGAGCATTCCCATTTGCGCTGGTAGGTTTTTGAAACGCTGTTGGTGAAGCTTATAGGAACCCATCGTGCATTGCCGATCTGAAGGGTGTCATTTTTAGGATACCAAATACCACCTACGTTAACAGAATCAAATCTGTATTCATAGGCAATTGTGGTTTCAAGACGCGGGTCACCATCTTCAAATTCAGCGAGCAGGCTTCTTGTAGGCAGTCCTAACCCCCAACGCTGATTATACGTGCTTACATAATTTTCATCGTAATAATAACGTGCCGTAGTCCAATGAGCTAAGGAATTACCTCTGGCATCAATGTAAGGTAACCATTCCTGAATACAGCTGATTTCAAAAATTCCCTCAGGACAAAAATCACCGTCGGAAGTGAATACATACCGAAAACCATTAGTTTCAGCACCTCTCCAGGTATTGTATGTCTCCCCGTTAATTCCCACCAGCTCGTATTTTCCAGAAGTAATAACAGCTTCAGCATAACTCAAAGCATCAGCCCAGCGTTCAGTCATCCTGTCAAAGCGGGCATCATCAGTACAATATTGGTGATAGGAAGATTCAAACAGGCACATGCGGGCAAGCAATGCCTGGGCGGCACCTTTCGTGGCGCGCGCATGCTCACTCCCCCATCCACCCCTTTCAGGCAGAACAGCAATGGCATCTTTCAGGTCCTGTTCAATAAGATCATAGATATCCTTTAAATTAGCTCTGCCCAATTCGTATTCACTTGATCCGACCGTGTGATCCACCAACGGAACTTCTCCAAAAACGAATGTAAGATACAGGTAGTTGATGGCACGAAGGAATTTGGCTTCTCCGATACGTTTGTTAAGCAGATCAATATCTGCCTCGGGATCAGCATCTGCAACTCCGGGAAGCCTGGTAATTGCAGCATTGCATAGTGCTATTGCCCGGAAGAGTGTTCCATAGACATTATCCAGACTACCATCTGTTTTTTCGGTTGTGAGCCTGTTAATGTTTTCTGCTCCAGGAACTTCATTTACAAAATCGCCTCCGGCTTCTTCATCATCTGAAGTGATATCTGATAATGTCATGATCAGATCTTTGTCCCATGCCCCAACAGCATTAAATTGTGCATAACAGGCTGTCAATGCCTGGTCTGCCTGATCCATAGTCCTGTAAAATGATCCCTCGTTCAGGACTGCAGGTGGAACCGGATTTAAGAAATCCTCACTGCATCCGATGAGATACATTCCGAAAAGCAGTAATACTAAGTATTTTATAATATTCATTTTCATAATGGCAAATTTTTACGGATTAATACATGATCATTAATTTTCAGAAGGCAATATTGGCACCGAAATAATACATGCGAGTCACCGGATACACGCCTAAGTCGACACCCAGTTCAAGGATATCCATTCCCTCTGTTTCAGGTTGTTTTCCTGCAACATCAGGACTAAGCCCGGTATATTTCGTAAGGGTGAAAAGATTTCTTGCTCCAACATACAGCCTGCATCTCTGAATGCTGACCTTTGAAGTTATTTTACCGGGAATGGTATAACCCAGCACCAGGTTACGTAATCTTAAATAAGATCCGTCTTCGATAAAGAAATCTGAAAGCCTGTTATAGTTACCGGTATAATTTCTTGGAATATCGGTATCAAGATTCTGACGCAACACCACAATTTCTTCACCGCTTGAGGTTTGTTTCACGAGATCTTCAGCCACATAGCGGTCGGCAAATTCTTTGGCATGATTCCCATAGCCCTGCAAATAATACAAATATTGTTTTGTTCCGTTCAATATTTTATTCCCTATTGTGCCATTAAAAAAGGCGGAAAGATCAAATCCCTTATATTCCAGGTTAATCGAGAATCCGTAAACCAGCTTCGGCAGGGGACTGCCAAGATTGACCTTGTCATCATTGGTCAGTTCGCCGTCACCGTCAGTATCCTTGTACCTGACGTCGCCCGGAACGGCTCTTTCCTGCATATAAGTTGTATCTTCACCATCAACACTGAAGGGTTGATTCGTGATAATATTCCTGGATCCAACCCTCATAGTCGGATCCGTTTCTCTGAACAATCCGTCAGTTTCCCATCCGTAAAACTGGGCAACAGGAGCGCCAACATAAGTCATATTGGTAGGCGTCAGCGTATGAACTCTTCCGTCTAACATTGAGTCATTGGCAAGTTCCAGCACTTCGTTTTTAACACCCGAGAAATTAAGGTCGAAAGATCCTTTCAGTTCCCCTTCCTTTTTACGTGCCGTTATAGTAACTTCATATCCCCTGTTTTGAATACTTCCGATATTCACCTCGGGATATGCGTCAGCATTAATGTTGAGCTTTGTACCGGCAAATCTTGGAACTTCCTGTGTCATAATCATTCCATCGTTAACTTTGTTGAAAATATCAGCTGACAATGATAAACGGTTATTAAAGAAGCCCAGGTCAATGCCCAGGTTTGCCATATTTACCGACTCCCAGGTAATTTCAGGATTGGCAATTTGTGTAGGAGCCGATCCCGTTGAGCTCCTGGAATTGTCCATTGAATATTTCATATATGAAAGAGATTCAATTTTGGGAAAGTACGGGAAACCGGTTCTGGCATTGGCTCCCGTTTGTCCATAGCCAAAGCGCAGTTTACCGAAGCTCAGGTATTCAAAGCCTTCAAGAAATCTCTCTTGGGAAAACTTCCATCCAACTGAGAAGGAAGGAAAAATACCCCATTTATTATCTTCAGGGAAATTGCTTGCAGCATCCCGGCGAACATTTAAAGTCAGCAGATATCTGCCCTGGTAATCATAATTTAAACGACCAAAGAAGGCTTCTGCAGTCGCTATATCAGCGGTACCGGTAATAAGCTGACTGAGTGATGAATCATCTTTTGCCTGAATAAAATAGAGCATGGAAGGATCGGTACTTGGAAAACCGTTACGTGAACCGGAGATATTATAGGTCTGCCATTTATGAGCTTCATGGCCCAATAAAATATTAAGATTATGAGAACCTCCGAATGATTTCTGATACTGTATCATATTCAGAATATTCCAGGCAAGCGTTCTTCGCATCTCCTGGGTTAATTTGTCAATATCCCTGAATTCAGTTGGAGTGGCATGATATTCACCCTCATAATTCTTTATATCACCGAAGGCCAGAACGCCATCAAACCGGTTAATGATATCCAATCCTTTAATCAATGTAATCGTCAATCCAAAGTTTCCATCCACAATATTTTGTTTTTCAATACGGTCTATCATATCGAGGTCAATAAGAGGATTTGCCACACTGAGAGGAGATACCGACCATTTCCCATTTTCATCATAGCCCGGAACACTCGGGTCCATAAGCAATGTGTTATAAACAGGATTCCAGTAATACTGATGCCATATCCATTCTTCAAAGCCGTCCCTGACGGTATTAACATACGACAGCTTTTCATCGAATTTTATCCTTTTTAATATCTTATGCTCACTGTTAATCCTTAATGTAAAGCGTTTATATTCACTGTTCCGTATGATACCCTCCTGACGGTTATATCCGGAACTAAATAAAAATGAGGATACCTCATTACCCCCAGACAACGATAAATCATAATTTTCCACTGTAGCAGATTCAAAAACAATATCCTGCCAGTCATATGTTTTCAGCGTATCCGGCCGGTCATTAAGGGCTCTGGCCGAAGTTGAAGTTTCTTCGCATACACCCATCCATTCCTGGGAATTCATTAACTCTAAATTATTGACAGCATTCTCAACACCATGATACAGATTCAGGTTTACCGACAGTTTGCCCGGAGATCCCATTTTTGTAGTAACCAGAATAACCCCGTTACCACCGGTAGCACCGTATATGGCTGCCGATGAAGCATCTTTAAGAACCTCAATGGATGCAATATCATTGGGATTGATATTGGTCAGATCTCCACCCGGAACACCGTCAATGATGATCAGAGGTTGTGCACCATTGATGGAACTGATACCACGAATCTTAATATCCACACCTTCACCGGGTCGTCCTGACCTTTGTGTAATGGTAACACCAGCCGCCTGACCCTGAAGGGCCTGATCGACAGTAGCAACAGGAAGTTTTCTCAGATCATCTCCGGATACTGATGATACAGCACCTGTCAAATCACTTTTTTTCTGCACGCCATATCCGATGACCACTACATCATCAAGCTCCGTCACTGATTCCTCAAGAGTAACATTAATGACAGTCTGTCCGGCTACTTTCACCCGCTGAGAAATATAGCCGATAAAGGAAAAAACAAGTGTCGCATCTTCATCGGGAACTTTAATGGAATACCGGCCATCAATGTCAGTGACAGTCCCCATTGTGGTCCCGTCAATGACAACATTCACGCCGATAATGGCTTCACCATCAACTGATGTGACCGTTCCCGACACATCAGTTTCCTGCATGTAGGCCTGCATACTGAAAGATAAACAGGCCAATGCAAATAACAATTTTAAAGGTCGTAGTTTCCTCATCATGTTTTTTAGTTTTTAATTAAGGTTAAGGTATATCAAGAATTATCGGACAGATTATTATCCCGTTCAAAAAAGACCATTAAAAATAAGCAATCCGTCAGACAGGGTGGTATGCAGAAAATGTCAGAAAGGGGGAAATATAATACCGGGTGGAAATATTGACTAAAAAAGTGGAAATATTGAATCAGAAAAGGAAAATTGAAGATATTAACAGATTGACTGATTTGCAGATTTGCAGGTTTGCAGACCTGCCTGCCATAGCGGCAGCGTAGGCAGGTTTCCAGATTTGCAGACCTGCCTGCCATAGCGGCAGCGCAGGCAGGTTGACAGGTTTACAGAAAATAACAACCTCATCCTCTATGCCCTTGATGAAAGATTCCGGAATTCACCCGGTGTCATCCCGGTCTTTTCCTTGAACAATTTGCTGAAATAATAGACAGAGCAAAATCCAAGACGGAAAGCAATCTCCTTAATGCTCATTGAGGTATTGGAGAGAAGATAATTGGCCTGTTTTAACCTGAGTGAAAGATGATACTGCACAGGTGACAGTCCGGTGTATTTCTTAAACGCCTTCCTGAACAGCGAATAACCAACATCGAGTTCACGGGCCAGGGATTCCACGTTAAGGTTTTGGTTCAGTCTTTCTCTAATGATCAGACAGGCTTTTTGAATGGTATTTTCAACACCGCCGCTGTTATAGTTTTCATTCTTTTTCAGAAACAACATAAGCCCCAGGATATGGATGATCAAACCCGCACAGACCTGCTGATATCCGGGACGTTCATCTTTAACCAAAGTTATCACATCGTATAACGACTGCATGATCTTGTCCTGAAAGCCGATATGAAAGACAGACTGGCTGGTTTCAAACCCATTACCGGCAAAAAAATGACGGGTAAAGTTACCGTTAAAACCGATGTAGTGCTCTTTCCATCCGGTTTCTTTCATGGGTTTATAACGATGCCATTGATCAGGCCTGATCAGAATGACAGAACCCTCATTTATTATAAAGGATCCTGACCGCAATTCCAGCGTCCCCTTTCCTTCAGTGATATAATTAACCTGGTACTCATGCAAAACCCTGCCCTTATCCCAGCTAAAATCATAACCGGTCGGATGCCCCGGCGGCGGATAATCTGCCCCGGGCACAACCCGGGCACAACCTGCCACTGTGAGATAAAGGCCCCATGCTTCATCTTCCCTGCTGTGCGTCAGATATTTAAAGTAATTCTCCATTGATTGGTATCATTTTGTGTAAATGATAACCCAAAATATATATTGAAAATACTAATAATGAACCATATTTTTACTACACAATCAATCCAAATCGCATAATTCTTATTAAATTAAACCAAAATATTTATTATGAATCCTGTGATCGGCATACTTTTAATTGCTCTGGGCAGCATTGGTGCAGCCAGCTTTTATGTTCCTTTCAAAAAAGTAAAGAACTGGGCCTGGGAATCTTACTGGATTGTTCAGGGCCTTGTAGCCTGGATACTGGCCCCCTGGGTGGCAGCCTTTCTGACTGTGCCCGGAGGTGAGTTAGGTCCAATCCTTGCTGCATCACCCTCTTCGGCAAAACTCTGGGCGACGTTTTTTGGGATTTTGTGGGGTGTTGGTGGATTAACTTTCGGGCTTAGCATACGGTATCTGGGCGTAGCCCTGGGGCAGAGTATTGCTCTTGGCTTATGTGCTGCCTTTGGTACCCTGCTTCCGCCCATTATTGCAGGAGAAAACCTGTTCAGTACTACCGGCGGTATATTGACCGTTGTCGGTGTGTCGATATGTGTGCTGGGTATTGTTATTATCGGGTATGCAGGAGCGTTGAAAAGCCAGGGAATGAGTGAAGAGGAAAGAAAAGCCGCTATAAAGGAGTTTGCCCTGAAGAAAGGCATATTGATTGCTATCCTTTCAGGTATCATGAGTGCCTGTTTCAACTTCGGCTTTCAGGCCGGAAAACCCATCGAAGAAGCTGCCCTGGCTCATGGCGTTAATCCGCTTTTCCAGAAGAATCCAACCCTGATCTTCATATTACTGGGCGGTTTTATGACCAATCTCATTTATTGTATGTTTCTTAACATTAAGAACAAAACATATACCGATTATACCAGGGTATCACAAAAAATCTTATGGAATAATGTATTGTTTTGTACGATGGCCGGCGTACTCTGGTTCCTACAGTTTCATTTCTTCGGCATGGGCTCAAGTAAACTGCCTCCCGGCATGGCCATATTCGGATGGAGTATATTGATGGCCCTTAACATAGCCATCAGCAATATATGGGGTATATTGCTGAAGGAATGGAAAGGCAGCAGCACAAAAACCATTGTTGTATTATGGATCGGTATTGTTATTTTGATCCTTTCAACATTCGTTGTAAATTTGGATTAGAAGTCCCGCGAGCCTGTCCGTCCGTTACGGAATCAACAAGCTAATGACCTGATCAGTAATCCGGGGTATAATAACCGGAACAGACAATGAGAGTATAGTTATCATAAACACATCATAATCATGGCAACAAAAGAATCAATTAAAAAAGCTTATCAGCTGGCTAAAGAACAGTACAAAGCACTCAATGTGGATACTGATGCGGTGCTGGAAAAAATGAAAGATATAACCATCAGTCTGCATTGCTGGCAATCAGATGATGTAGCCGGTTTTGAAACCCCTGATGCCGAACTGAGCGGAGGAGGCATACAGGCAACCGGCAACTATCCCGGTAAAGCGCGAACCATAGCCCAGTTGAGGCAGGATATAGAAAAAGTAAAAAGCCTTTTGCCCGGAAAAGTCCGGCTGAATCTTCATGCCATATACGGCGATTTTAAGAATGAAAAAGTTGACCGCGACCAGATTGAAGTCAGACATTTCCAGAGCTGGATTGACTGGGCGAAGAAAAATGGTATGGGCCTTGACTTTAATCCCACATGTTTTTCGCATCCTTATGCTGATGACGGTTTCACCCTTTCAAGCAAAAACCCGAAAATAAGAAAATTCTGGGTAGAACATGTAAAACGTTGCCGTAAGATAGCGGCTGAGATGGGCAGGCAGTTGAAAAATCCTGTGGTTAACAACATATGGATACCTGATGGCTCGAAAGATGTTCCTGTTGACCGGAATACTCACCGGGCCCTGTTGAAAAAATCACTCGATGAGATCTTTGCCATAGAATACCCGAAGAAATACCTGAAGGACTCTATGGAAAGCAAATTATTTGGCATTGGCTCCGAAGCCATGACAGTTGGTTCTCATGAGTTTTACATGGGTTATGCTGTAAAAAACAATAAGCTCATATGTTTTGACAATGGTCATTTTCACCCCACTGAGCAGGTAGGAGACAAGATATCATCGGCTCTGCAGTTTTTAGATGAATTGCTCCTGCATGTTACCAGGGCTGTTCGATGGGACAGCGACCATGTTGTTATTTTCAATGATGAGATACAATTGATTGCGCAGGAAATTGTACGGGCAAACGCATTGAAACGTGTAAACATAGGCCTTGACTATTTCGATGCCAGCCTGAACCGGATCGGTGCATACGTGACCGGGGTAAGGGCTGCGCAGGTGGCTTTCCTGTTTGCCCTGTTAGAACCCTTTGATACACTCAAAGCCTACGAAGAGTCAGGTAAATATTTTGAACGGCTTGCCCTTTTAGAGCTGATGAAAACAAAACCTTTCGGCATGGTGTATGATTATTATTGTTCGCTCAATAATGTGCCTGTAGCTGAAGACTATATCGGTATCATTCAGAAATACGAAAAAGAGGTGCTGAAGAAAAGATAGCGCCCTGCCGCAGTGAAAACTTTAGGATCTTTTTTTATATAGTACATCCTGCACCTGTATATAACCGATCCATGAGGCCATTTTCACCAGAATGATTGGTTAAAATCTTATCGTTATAGTTGTCTTTTAACTCGTAATTGGCATACGATATAAACCGATATTCTTTAGCTTTGACAAAAATTTGTATGCTATGATCCGTATGAAAAGAACACTCGTATTGTTAACTGTAATTACAGTAACGATCGGCCTCAATGCCCAGGTGATATTTGAAGTTGACGCCAACAGGCAGGGAACACCTATGAGCCAGGACCTGATCGGTGTTTTTTTTGAAGACATCAATTACGGCGCTGATGGGGGACTTTATGCCGAACTCATACAGAACAGGTCGTTTGAATATTATACGGTATCAGACTATGTTAACCTGCAACCTCTTACGGCTTGGTCGGTGGTTACAAACGGCGGAGCTGTTGCTTCGATACAAATTGAAAGCACAAATCCGCTGAACACCAACAACCCAAATTATTTAAAACTTACCATCGATGATACCGGAACCGAAGCCGGAATAAAAAATGCAGGTTTCAATGGCATACCAGTTGAAGAAGGTAAAAAATACGACTTCTCTGTTTACCTGAGGAGTGAAACAGCCTTTGAAGAAGTTTTGCTTGTAAGAATTGAAGACTTTTCTGGAGAAGTCCTGGGATGTGATACCATCAAAGAGATTAAAACTGAATGGACAAAACATTCCTTGGAGATACCCTGCATCCAAACCGAAAGAGCAGCTAACCTTAAAATTATGACGACCGGTAAAGGAATTTTGTACTTCGACATGGTTTCACTTTTCCCCCAACACACTTTTAAAAACCGGAAAAACGGCCTGCGCCAGGACCTGGCCCAGGCTATTGCTGACCTTAAACCGAAATTTCTGAGATTTCCGGGAGGTTGCGTTTCGCACGGACGCGGCCTTGACAACGCCTACCGCTGGAAGGCGACTATTGGTGATGTGGCTCAACGCAAGCCCAACTGGAATTTGTGGGGTTATCACCAGACATACGGACTTGGTTTTTTTGAATATTTTCTCTTCAGTGAAGATATTGGCGCTAAACCATTGCCTGTATTGCCTGTAGGCATCTCGTGCCAATTCCGTGACCGTGAGATAGCGCCGATCAGCGAAATGGGACCCTGGATACAGGATGCCATTGACCTTGTTGAATTTGCAAATGGTGATACAACAAGTCCCTGGGGGAAGATCCGTGCTGGTATGGGACATCCTGATCCATTTAACCTCGAATACCTCTGCCTGGGTAACGAAGAAGATGACATCCCTGAGTTTCGCACAAGATTTATGATGATAGCCGATTCGATGAAGAAATATCACCCTGAGATTAAAATTATCGGCACCTCCGGTACCGCAGCTTCGGGAACATACTACAACAGCCTTTGGGAATTCAGCCGGGAAAAAAACCTGTACGCTGTTGATGAGCATTATTATATGGATCCCTCCTGGTTTTTAAACAACATCCACCGGTATGATAGTTTTGACCGGAACGGACCAAAAGTTTTTATCGGCGAATATGCATCCAAAGACGACCTGTTATCCAACGCAATTGCCGAAGCAGCATATCTCACAGGTGTCGAAAAAAATTCAGATGTCATACAGTTTACCTGTTATGCCCCCTTGCTCTGCAAAGAAAACTTCAGCCAATGGCACCCCGATCTGATAAGATTTGATAATACAAGGATTGCAAAAACTGCAAGTTATTACGTCCAGCAACTTTACAGCCTTCATGCCGGCGATGAATACATTAACAGCACCATCACCTATGACGAAAGTTTCAGTACTGTTACAAACCAATACAATGGTCTTATAGGTTTGGGAACCTGGAATACAACTGCAGATTTTGACGATGTCATACTGATATGCGAGGATAATGTATTGATTGATGAAAACTTTAACACAGGAGCTGTTGACTGGAATGTCGCTTCAGGTTCATTCAATGCCTCTGGCGGCCTGTATTCACAATCATCAGGGCAACAACCCGCAGTGAGTCTTTATAAAATGCCTGTCGATACTTCGGTTTATACACTGACATTAAAAGCGCGGAAAACAGGCGGCGCCGAAGGCTTTCTTATCCCTTTCGGATATCAGAACAGCCAAAACTATTACTGGCTTAACATTGCCGGCTGGAACAACACCCTTCATGCCGTTGAAAAATGCACCAACGGTTCAAAGACAACCATGGTCTCAAAATCAGGCAGCATAACAAACAATACCTGGTATGATATTAAAATAGAAATCAGCTTAAGCACCGCCCGTTTCTATCTCAATAACGAATTGCTGTTTGAAATACCGGCCCCAACCGGACCTGTAACGGCTTCTGTCTCCAAAGATCATGAAACAGATGAATTGGTTATAAAAATGGTTAATTCGGGTTCGGTACCGCTCACGGTATCCATGAACATTAACGGCTCCTGGATCAGCCAGTTTGCCCCGGTTATCACACTTACCGGCACAGCATCACAGCGCAACTCACTGGCTTCACCCGGACTGATAGTGCCACAGGAAAGTACCTGTGCCGTTTACAATTCATTTAATTATACTCTTCCTGCCAGTTCATTTCAGATCTTCCGTATCAGAACCGACAGTATTTATCAGCGTATTGAAGAAACACAAACAGAAAGGCAGGAAAGTAATATAATAATTGTTCCAAATCCTGTTGGCGACAGAGCCAGTATTATTTTTCATAATCCTCACTGTGAAGATTTTACATTATACCTGTATGACTTCACCGGAAAACAGATACTGAAAAAGTCAGGTATACAGGATAACATAACGGAGATATCCAGGGGCAGCCTCATGGCCGGTACTTACCTTGTGGCATTAAAATCCCCCGGTAAATGCCTTCTTGAAAAAATAATTATTTTACCGGATTGACATAAGGACATGTTGCAAAAAATATGAGCAGTCAGATAATTCTTTCTGACAATGTTTTCCCCGCATCCAGTCTTTGATCTTCCTTCTTTGATCTTTTATCTTCGGTCTTCGATCTCAATACCCACAGGGCAGTGGTCTGAACCCATAATCTGATCCCAGATAAAGGAATCCTTTATGCTGCTGAATAATCTTTCACTCACAAGGAAATAATCGATGCGCCATCCGACATTTTTCTCCCTGGCCCTGAAGCGTTGATTCCAGAACGTATACTGGACCCTATCCGGGTATAGCTTCCGGTATGTATCCACCAACCCGGTTTTTAACAGGTTTTCTAATCCGTCTATCTCAACCTGTGTAAAACCGGCAGATTTGTTATAGTTTTCTTTAGGTCTTGCCAGGTCAACCGGCTCATGGGCTACATTCAGGTCACCGGTAAGAATGACAGGTTTAACGGCATCAAGCTTTTGTATATACACCATAAATTCATGATCCCATTCTTTCCTGTAATCAAGCCGTTTCAGATCCTGACCCGAATTGGGAACATAGACGTTCACAAGGTAAAATCCGGGGTATTCAAGTGTGATCACCCTGCCCTCCTGGTCATGATCTTCATGGTTAATCCCCATTTTCTGCTTCATGGGTTTAATTCTTGTATAAACCGCAGTGCCTGAATATCCCTTCTTAACAGCAGAATTGAAAACCATGGTATATTCGTTCATTTCGGCTGGTAACACCGGCATCGTATCCTCCTGCGCTTTGATTTCCTGGATACAGAGTATATCAGGGTCCATTTCCTTGATGACATCATAAAAACCTTTGCCAACAATTGCACGGATGCCATTTACATTCCATGATATAATCTTCATTGTCTTACTCATGTTGGAGATAATATTTGATCTGACTAATATAAGAACTTTTAATCCGACATGTTGCTGTTTGAATAAATAAAAATCAGCTTGTCCTTTCCTGGTATTCTTTGTGGCACTTTTTATAAAAATTCTCTCACCGGGAAAAAGAAGTCAGGGTCATTTAAATATTCTAACTTTACCGTTTTAAACGTAAAAAAATGGAACTCCTTGTTATTTTTATCCTTTTGTTTCTCAATGGATTATTTGCCATGTACGAGATTGCCCTGGTTTCATCACGCAAATTCCGGCTGGAAGAAAAAGCCAGATTCGGCAACAAAGGGGCCGCGATGGCATTAAAACTGCTGCAAAAACCTGAGAACATCCTTTCGGCAATACAGGTGGGCATCACATTAATCGGTATTTTTGCAGGTGCATATGGCGGTGTGGCCATAGCGGAAGACGTTGCTCCGATTATTGCAAAAATACCGGTGCTTGCATCATACGCAGATACAATAGCCCTTATACTGATCGTGGGCTTCATAACATATTTATCTCTCATCATTGGAGAACTGGTACCGAAAACGCTGGCATTGAATAATCCTGAGATCATATCTTCATTTTTTTCACCAGGAATGAAGGTGATGGGATCAGTTTTCTATCCCGTAGTATGGATTCTGGCGCTATCAACAAAGCTGGTGTTGAAAATATTTGGTGTTAAAAGCAAAGAGCAACCCCCGGTAACAGAAGAAGAACTGAGGTATTTACTCAAAAAGGGATCTGAATCCGGTATTATTGAAAAGGAGGAATCTGAGATCATCACTGAGGTCATGCGCTTTGCCGATAGACGGGCATCACATATTATGATCCAGCGCATGGATGTGAAATGGCTTGACATAAATGCTGATCTGCAAGAGATTGTTGATGCTGCGGTCAGTTCAGATCATATGCTGTTGCCCGTCTGTAAAAATAACATTGATGACATCAAAGGCATTGTAAATGTTAAAGATCTACTGGCCGAATACGTGACAAATAAAACCGTTGAGATTGAAAAGCTTTTAACCGAACCTTTGTTTATCCCTGAACGGGTTCTGGCCGTAAAAATTCTGGAACTGTTTCGTAAAACAAAGAAACATTTTGGCGTTGTGGTTGATGAATACGGTAGTATGGTTGGGATTATCACCTTACACGACCTGGCTGAAAATATTATGGGCGAGCTGCCCGGCATGACCGATGTTGATGAGCCTGAAATATTTCAGAGAGAAGATGGATCTTTTATCATCGACGGCTTAATGAAGCTCGATGTCCTGAAAGACCTGTTGGGTTTGTATTCGTTCTTTGAACCCGATGAAGAAAAAGCAGATATTCATACCGTCGGAGGTCTTGCCATGCATAAGCTTAATAAGGTGCCGCATGCCGGCAACATATTCACAATAGGCCATTACCGTTTTGAAATTATTGATATGGATGGCACCCGCGTAGACAAAGTTCTTGTGAATTTAAAAAGCAATACACCCTGACAGGGTGTCCTCTGTTATTATTCACATTATCAATATGATGTATCAATAGGCGTCTAACAGGTAATTCTCAGCTTCAACCGACCATAAACCCTTATTTTTGGCGCATATGGCATGCAATTCCCTGAACAGGGGATCAGTTTTTCCTTTCTCTTTAAAATCATCAATAGCTGTAAGGGGCATATTGATGTGCGTGTACATCATCTTTTTGCCTCCGGGTATTTCTGGCAGGCGGAGGGTGGTGTTTATCACGGCATCGATACCGCCGATATGGGTTATGAGTCCTGCCGGGTCAAGGCCTTTGGAAAGGCAAAGCAAGGCTTCCTTCATATCATCGTTGTTACCCCCCGAGGTGCCTGTTATGTGGGTGGCTTCATAATGCACATTATAAAAGTTCAAATGTGCCCTGAAATGAGGATCTGACGGACCTGCAAAGAAATTAAGACATCCGTCCCTGGCCAGGAGTCTGTCAGCCTGCTCGATCACAGCCGGTACGGGGGCAAAGACAAAGACATCATCATAACCCCTGCCCCCGGTGAATGCACGAAGGTGATCAACCGGATTAAAAGTGTTGGCCGTGTTTATATACTTAAGGTCAATGCCTCTGGCAGCTGCCAGGGCAGGAGGGAAGAGATCTTCAGCCCTTTCGAGCCGTGCCTGGTCGATGTCAGTGACAACAAATAAGCCGGGCCGCATATCTTTGCGGTTGATGACATAATTAACAGCGGCCAGGCCCATCGGACCGGCAGCAGCCAGAAGAGCCATATTGCCGCCATTCACAATCTCCATATTGTGTTTATACGAACCGGGTTTAGTATGGTAATTGGCGTGCATTGCACCGATCACACATGATAGCGGTTCAGCCAGTGAAGCAGGATAATAGCCTTCGCCAGTATAAGGCAACAGGCAGTCCTGCTGCATAACCTCGCGCGGAATGATAACATATGTAGCATCACCACCGATATATTGATAAGAATAGCCCGGTGCACTCAGTACACCAACAGGCCCTTTTTCGTAATTAATGGCCGGCTGTATTGAAAATTTCTGACCGGGTCGAAACCTGTCAGCCCATTTCTTCCCGATCTGTATCAGTTCACCGGCAAATTCATGACCGATGATAACGGGATTTTTAGCCGTATCCCAGGGAATTCTTTTATGTTCATTCCCCTGTTTGGCAGCCTTGTATGATGACATGCACAGGGAATCACATACCACCTTTGCCAGTATCTCATCATCCTTTATGACAGGAAGCTCAAATTCCTCAAGCCTGAGGTCTTCCTTTCCGTATAGTCGTACTGCGCGGGTTTTCATGTTTATTTTTTTTAACTGTATGAGGCGTTGTGAAAAACAAAGTTATTATTAATACTACATTATTGCAGAGCATAATCTCATCTTCTGTTTCACATTTTTTAAGTTAATGGCTATTTCAACGCCTTACTATGTTAAATACCAAACTTAGCTCTTCTGATCTTCTCCGGCTTTGTAAAATTGTTCTTTACCTGATGTCCCTTCAGGGGTATTATGCGTTCATGGATAGCATCCAATATCCAGTGGGGTTGTGGAAAGAAATATTTTTCAAGTTCATAGGCCGGGGTTATCCAGTTGCGTGAACCAATCACCACCGGTGGGGCATCGAGATAATCAAAGGTCAGTTCGGTTATGTTCTGTGCCAGGTCGTTCAGGAATGATCCGCGTTCACATGCATCGCTCGCCAGAACGATTTTACCGGTCTTCTTAACTGATTCTGTTACAAGATCATAGTTAAAAGGAACCAGCGAACGGGCATCGATCACTTCAGCCGACAGTCCGTACTTTTGCTCCAAAGTCTTTGCCGCTTCCAGCACGGGATACAAGGTAGCCCCAATGGTCAGCAAGGTAATATCCTCACCCTTCCTTTTCACATCGGGCTCTCCTATGGGTATTTCATAATATCCTTCAGGAACACCGCCTTCATGGAATTGTTCGCCCACATCATAAATGCGTTGGCTTTCAAAATAGATCACCGGATCGGTACCCTGCAATGCGGCATTCATAAGGCCTTTTGCATCATAGGGCGTGGCCGGAAAAACAACTTTTATTCCCGGAATATGAGCCACCAGCGAAGACCAGTCCTGTGAATGCTGGGCTCCGTATTTTGATCCCACCGATACCCTGAGGACTACCGGCATCCTGATGAGGTTGCCACTCATAGACTGCCATTTGGGCAACTGGTTAAAGACTTCATCACCGCTGCGTCCCAGGAAGTCACAATACATGATTTCAGGTATTACACGTCCGCCACACATAGCATATCCAATGGCTGTACCCACAATGGCTCCCTCTGAAATCGGCGAATTAAA